>NZ_CP136759.1:1512500-1815000 GCF_032931615.1 Palleronia sp. LCG004 | reverse complement strand
AGCAACGGCAGCACGACATGCCCGCCCCCGAACACAAGCGCACCGGCCCGGTAGAAGCTGTCCACGACGGCAAGGCCCTGAGATAAGTGCGCGACGAGCGGCAAGGCGAACAGAAGAATGCCAAAAGCCGCAAGGCAGGTCACTGCGTGAGAGCGGCGGACCGGCATCGCGACTGGAAGGCCCGCCTTCTTGTTTCCACCTTGCTTGAGGACGAGGCCCCCAAAGGCCCCGAGGGCGATGGCTGCGATCATCCCGGTCGCACCGGGGATGAAGGCCAGCACGACTACCGCACCGACGGCAATTGCCGCGCGCTCCCTGTCGGGACAGAGAGTTCGTGCCATTCCGACCACAGCCTGCGCGACGATGGCGACGGCGACGATCTTCAGCCCATCGAGTGCGCCAGTGCCGACCGGACCCGAAATGCTGCCGACGCTTGTGGCGAAACCCATCAGGATCAGCGCGGAGGGCAGGGTGAAGGCCGCGAAGGCCGTAAGGGCCCCGATCCAGCCTGCCCGCATCAGCCCCAGCGCGAACCCCACTTGGCTCGATGCCGGTCCGGGAAGGAACTGGCAGAGCGCGACAAGATCCGCATAGGCGCAATCGTCGAGCCAGCCCCGGCGGGTGACGAACTCGTCCCGGAAATAGCCCAGATGCGCGATCGGCCCGCCGAACGAGGTCAGTCCGAGTTTGAGAAATGCGCGGAAGACCTCTTTCGCACCT
This sequence comes from Palleronia sp. LCG004, assembly GCF_032931615.1. Taxonomy (NCBI): domain Bacteria; kingdom Pseudomonadati; phylum Pseudomonadota; class Alphaproteobacteria; order Rhodobacterales; family Roseobacteraceae; genus Palleronia; species Palleronia sp. LCG004. The sequence goes on along the minus strand of NZ_CP136759.1, from coordinate 1,814,280 downwards.
TTCTCATATCCCGTCATTGCAGCATGCTCCGGTCGTCACCCGCCATCCGGTTTGGCATGGGACGAGGTCTAGGTTGCCGAGGTAACACTCGCGTAACGATGGACAGAATGGCTATTCGAAGATCAGCTCCGAGCGCTGAGGGGCCGTCGGTATCATTACAACCTTCTCTCCGACGAAAAAGGGCACGTGCGTCACCGCTACGTGCCCTTTAGAAATTCAGGTCGCTCCGACCGATGGGGCTGCGATCAGCCTTCCGAGGCTGCGGGGCTGGCCGAATGCGAAGCCGCGGAGGAGGCAGCGCTCGACCCCGTGGACTGGCTCGACGCACCGGACGTCGCCTGTCGTGCAGCGCCGCCATTGCCGCTGTTGGTGTTTAGCGGATCGTCGCGACGTGCGACGGAGCCTTCGAAATGTGCCCCGCTTTCGATTGCGATGGTCTTGTGGATGATGTCGCCTTCGACACGCGCGGTCGAGGTCAGCCGTACCTTCAGGCCGCGCACGCGACCGACGACGCGGCCGTTGACCACGACGTCGTCAGCCATGACTTCGCCCTTGACGGTGGCACCTTCGCCCACGGTCAGCAGATGCGCCCGGATATCGCCTTCGATATTGCCTTCGATCTGGATGTCGCCGGTCGTCTTGAGGTTGCCTTTGACCGTCAGGTCCGAGGAAAGGATCGATGCCGGGGGTTTGGCCTTTGAGGCCGAGGATGGCGCGTCGGTGTTCGTCTTCGGTGCGTTCATGGAACTCTCGCTGGTGGATCTGGACACGGCCTCGCCGCCCTGTTTCGGGCCGGGCTCGTTGATCTTGCTCTTAGAAAACATCTTGCGCTGCCTTGATGTAGGTCATCGGATTGACGGGGTTGCCGCCCACGCGCACCTCGTAGTGCAGGTGCGTGCCGGTCGAGCGTCCGGTATTGCCCATATCACCGATCCGCTCACCGCGCGATACCCTTTGCCCCACTTTGACCCGTGCCTGGGACATGTGGGCATAGCGTGTCTCGATGCCGAATTCATGCTGGATCTTCACGAGAATCCCGTAGCCGGACATCCGACCCGCATGGGTCACGACGCCGTCGGCCGTCGAATAGATCGGCGTCCCATGCGAGGCCGCGAAATCGGTGCCGTTATGCATCCGTCCCCAGCGCGGGCCGAAGCCGCTGGTGAAGCGGAAGGAACCCTTGATGGGCAGCGCGAAGGGCGTCTTCTGCGCGGCGATCCGGTAGAGATTCATCCGGTCGAGTTTCTCGAGAATCCCGTTCGCGCGCAGACCTTCGGCATCCGGCATGGATCCCTTGGTCGAGAAGGAAATCGGCGTCAGCGGGCCGCCTTGACCGGAATAGCCGCGACGCACCTGGTTCAGAAGGTTGTCGGGATCAAGGCCGGCGCTCTTGAACATGTCGTCGAGCGGCGAGACCGAGACCGTCAGCGCCTCTTCGAGTTGAGTGAAGATGCGGTCGTTGCGATCCTGCTTGAGGCGCGCCTCGAAGATCATCTCCTCGGCGAAATCCTCGGCTTCCTCGGCTTCGAGGGCCATGGCGTCGCGTTGTCCGGAGGCAGCGCTGAGCGCGGCCGTGAGAAGGTCGAGCGTCTGCTCCATGTCGCCGAGCCGGGCGAGGTCGTAGCCCTCGTCGCCGGATCCGTCGAGCTGCGCGTTCAGCGTCTCGACCTTGTCGCGTGCCGCGTCGCGTTCGGCCACGGCGTCGCGCAGCTTGCCGTAGGTTGCCTCCATCCCGCGATCGAGCTCGGCGGCGCGGGTTTCGGAGGCGAGAAGCTCGCTCTGCATCGTGCTGACCTGGCGCAGCGCGGCGTTGAAGCGCTCATGGGCGTCGGCGGCCTCGCGCAGGGCGGTGTCGCGTTCGATCGACATGGCGTTGAGACGCGCTTCGTAGACCATCTGCTCTCGGGCGGCCTGATCGCGTTCGTGACCGGATCCGATCGAATCCATCAGAAGGACGGCGGAGGCGATGATGGTCCAGCCGCAGACCGCGGCTATTCCGGTCAGCGCGAAGCACTGGGTGGAGGGGCTGAGCCGGACGTATCTGGTGTCCGTGTTCGACCGCAGGAAGAGTCGCTTTTCGGGAAAGGCGCGTGCGAGCGCACGGCCGATCGGGTTTGGCGTTGAAGCAGTCAAAACATGTCCCTTTGCTGTCATTCTGGCAGCGCCCGCTCCCCAACGGACCGTCTAGGCTTGAGGGTGCCTAGCAACCTGAATGTCACACCGCAAGATTTTTGCCCCGAGGTCGGCACAGGTTCCATTTGCAGTTGGGGAATCGGCGTGATCCCGCCGAAGACGGCGGAATCGATAGGCGACATTCGTACGGGAGGACAAAGGAATCGGATGCGCCCAGTGCGAAAGCCGTTAAGACTTCGCGCCCGCCCTGGGCGAGTTGGTGGCGGCATCGAGGACCTCCTCGACATGTCCGGGGACTTTCACCTTGCGCCATTCGCGCAGAATCGTGCCCGAGGCATCGATCAGGAATGTCGAGCGTTCGATTCCCATATGAGTCTTGCCGTACATCTTCTTTTCGACCCAGACGCCGTACCGTTCGCAGACGTCGCCGTGCTCGTCGCTCAGGAGTGCCACGCCGATCCCGTGCTTGTCCCGGAACTTGTCGTGCTTCGCCACGCTGTCCTTGCTGACACCGAGGATCGTCACTCCCTGCCGGTCGAATGCCTCTTTCGCCTGGGAGAAGTCGAGCGCTTCGGTCGTGCAGCCAGAGGTGTCGTCGCGCGGATAGAAGTAGAGCACGACCGGACCTTCGAAGGTGGAAAGCGTCACTTCGCCACCGCCGTCGCGGGGCAGGGTGAAATCTGGGGCCTGCTGGTCGACCATAGTCATGTCGCATCTCCTTGCGTTTTCGGACCTGTCGTTCTCGATAGGCGGGCGAGGAAGAAGCGGCAACATCCCGATCCGATGCGGATACGCGGCGGGACTCGACCTTTCGTGATCCAGCGGGCCGTACGCACTCTGGGCAGCGCCGGTCGTCGCGGCGATAAGGGGATCATGAAAGCAGGCGGATCGTCATGAGGGCTTCGGCGCGGCGCAGACGCGGATGGCTAGGCCATGCCCATGCCGGGGCCTGGACGCTGGTTCTGGGTTTCGTTGCGGCGGTACTGGCCGGAGTGGCGATCTTCGGTTCGGGGGAGGAGCGGATCGTCCTGCCGGCCGATCTCGGCCGCCGGATCGAAACGAGGCTCGATGAGGCGACGCCGAATGTCGACATCGACCTTGGGCAGATCTCTGTCGGGCTTGCCGAAGGGTTCGTTCCGCTGCTTCGGATCGAGAGGTTGCGGTTCAGACTTCCGGGCGGGCAGACCGTCGCGCAGCTGGCCGAGACCGAGCTCGCCCTTGATCCGCTTGCAGCGATCCGTGGCCGGCTCGCACCGCGCTCGCTCGATATTGCGGGTGCGACGATCACGCTCCGTCGCGATGCCGAGGGGGTGTTCGAGCTTGCCTTCGGCGGCGGCGGGCGTCGGTTCGAGGGCGGGATCGGAGGCCTTCTGGCCGCAATCGACGAGGGACTCGCAACCGCACCGCTTGACCGGATAACGCGCGTGACGCTCGAAAGGGCAAGCGTCACCGTCGAGGATGCGCGCAGCGCGCGGATCTGGCAGTTGAGCGGTGCCCGCATCCTTGCGCGGCGCAGGTCGCCCGGCCTCGGCCTGTCGGTATCGGCCGATATCTTCAACGGAACCGACGCACTTGGGCGGATCGCGGCGGATATTCGCACGGGCGGACCCGGCAGGGACACCGTGGCTCAGGTCGAGCTCGACGGGATCCGCTCGGACGATATCGCCCTTCAAAGCCCCGCGCTGGCCTTCCTCGGCGTGCTCGAGGCCCCGCTTTCGGGATCGCTGCGCGCGGAGGTGTCGGGGGACGGCGCTCTGGGCGATCTTGCCGGTACGTTCGAGATCGGGGCGGGAACGGTCGCCACGCGGGCCGGGGCCGAGCCCATCGAGTTCGATCGGGCGAAGGCCTATTTCGGGTTCGATCCCGATCGAAGCCGCCTGAATTTCGACGAGATATCCGTTAGAGGCGCGCTGGGGCAGGGCCGGGTTAGCGGCCATGCCTATCTCTCAGAAATCGGAACGGATGGTTTTCCCCGCGCGCTTCTCGGGCAGCTCACGATCGAGGAGGTCGCATTCGATGCGCCTGAGATATTCGCCGATCCCGTGCGGATCGACAGCGGCCAGCTCGACATGCGGCTGCGGGTCGATCCCCTGTCGATCGAGATCGGCGCGCTCGACCTGCCCGCGCTCGGGGGGGCGGGACGTGATCTCACGTTGTCCGGCCGCGCGGCCCCCGAGGCGGGCGGATGGACCGTCTCCGTCGATGGCGAAGCCGGTGCCGTCGGCATCGAGCGTCTGCTGGAGCTCTGGCCGCTGCCGGTCGCGCCCAATGCACGGAGATGGCTCGACGAGAACGTCCTTGCCGGAACGGCCGAGAATGCGGTCCTCGCGCTGCGCCACAGGCCCGACTTCGACAAGCCGCAGCTGAACCTCACCTTCGGCTTCCGCGATGCGAAGGTAAGGGTGATGAATGGATTGCCGCCGGTGACGAACGGAGCGGGGATCGGTTCGCTCGTCGATCATCGCCTCGCTATTCTGGTGGAAGAGGGCGAAATGGTCGCGCCCGATCGCGGTACGTTGAGGATGGCCGGCACGACCTTCACGATCCCCGACGGGCGCATCAAGCCCAACCCCGCCGAGATCGACATTCGCGCGGATGGCCCCCTCGGCGCGCTTCTGGCGATCTTGGACAGACCGCCCATGAGCCTTTTGAGCCGCGGGGGCCGCGACGCCGATCTCGCAAGCGGCAGGATCGAGGGGCGCGCGCGGATCGACCTCGTCCTGCAGCCGGGCAATCGACCCGAGGACATCGATATCGAAGCGGACGCCACGATCCACGACCTCTCGTCCGAGCGCATCGTCGAGGGGCGCAACCTGCGGGCAGACCGAATGGAGGTCGCGTTCGAGGATTACAGGCTCTCGGGCGAGGGACGTGCGACGCTTGATGGCGTGGGGTTCGACGGAAGCTGGGCTCAACAGCTCGTGGGCGACGATCGCGGACACGGATCGGTCGAGGGCGAGATCGAGGTGTCTCCGGACGCGCTCGGTGCTTTCGGCGTGTCACTGCCAGAGGGATTCCTGTCGGGGCGGGGAACGGCGCGGATGGATCTGACCCTCGCACCGGATGTGCCGCCGCGGATGGAGCTCACCTCGGATCTCGTCGGGCTTGGTCTCAGCATTCCGGCCGTCGCATGGTCGAAGGCCGTGGAACGGGCGGCGGAGTTCGATCTTGCGATGACGCTCGGGTCTCCTCCACGGATCGACACCCTCTCCCTCGACGCTCCGGGTCTCGACGCGCGTGGTCGGGTACGACTTGCCCCCGGCCCTCGATTCGAGGCGCTGGAGCTCGACCGCGTACGGCTCGGCGGTTGGCTCGACGGGGCGGTCACGCTTCGCTCGCGAGGGGAGGGAGCGTCGCCCGCGATCAGCGTGAGCGGTGGCGAGATCGACATCCGCCGTGCGGAGCTCGGTGGCGGTGGCGGAAACGGGGGCGCGCACGGTCCGATTGAGCTGAGGCTCGACCGTTTGCGGGTTACGGATACGCTGGCGCTCGACGATTTCGCGGGAGAGATCGCCGCGGGCCGGGGGCTTTCCGGACAATTCCGCGGCGGGGTGAATGGCGGGGCGCCTATCTCAGGTACGTTGTCGCAATCGGCGAACGGCCCGAAGATCCAAGTGACCTCGCGCGATGCAGGCGCGGTGTTGCGGGATGCGGGTTTCTTCGAGAACGTGACCGGCGGCGCGCTCGACCTCACGCTCAGACCGGCGGAGGGACAAGGCGTCTATGACGGCGAGGTCGCCGTCACGGGGCCGCGTCTGAGGAACGCGCCCGCTATGGCGAAGCTTCTGAGCGCGATATCGGGCGTGGGTCTTGTCGAGCAACTGCGCGGTCAGGGCATTCCCTTCGACGAGGTGACGGCCGATTTCCGCTTGAGCCCGGGGCGGATCACGCTTTACCGCTCCTCGGCGGTCGGCAACGCGCTGGGCCTGTCGATGGATGGCCTCTTCGACCCGGAAACCAAGAGGATGGACATGCAGGGCGTCGTCTCGCCAATCTATGTGCTGAACCGCGTGGGTGCCGGGCTCACCCGACCGGGAGAGGGGCTGTTCGGCGTGAACTTCACATTGCGGGGAGCCGTCTCCGATCCACAGGTCGGGGTCAATCCGCTCTCGATCCTGACGCCGGGAATGTTTCGCGATATCTTTCGCCGTCCGGCACCCACACGTGCGGAGAACTGACGATGCGACTTTCGGATTTCGACTTCGACCTGCCAGATGACCGGATTGCGGTCAGGCCTGCGCGACCACGCTCGTCGGCAAGGATGCTGGTGGCAGAAGGCTCCTCCATCATCGATGCCCACGTTTTCGACCTGCCCGATTGGCTTAGGCCCGGCGACAGGCTGATCCTCAACGACACGAGGGTGATCCCCGCCCGGCTTTCGGGGCTGCGCCGACGCATCGGTGACGCGGGACCGTCGGAGGCCCGGATCGAGGCGACGCTGCTCGAGCCGCAGGCGGACGGGACATGGTCCGCCTTGCTGAAGCCCCTGAGGAAGGTGCGGAACGGGGAGACGATCGTCTTCTCCGACGCGCTTTCCGCCGAAGTCGAAGGTCGGCAGGAGGGTACGGCCAATCTTCGGTTCAACGTCACGGGCGACGATTTCGATGCCGCGCTCGCCGAAGCCGGTGCCATGCCGCTGCCACCCTATATCGCGGCCAAACGCGCCGCCGATGCGCAGGACCGAGAGGATTACCAGACGATCTGGGCTGCGCGAAAAGGGGCCGTCGCGGCGCCGACCGCGTCGCTTCATTTCGATGCCGAACTCATGGCTGCGCTCGCCGCCCGCGGTGTGGACCTCACCCACGTGACGCTCCACGTCGGCGCGGGAACCTTCCTGCCCGTGAAGGTGGACGACGTGTCGCAGCATCGGATGCATGCCGAATGGGGCGAGGTGAGCGAGGCTGCGGCGGCCGAGATCATGGCCACGCGGGCGGCCGGCGGCCGGATCGTCGCCGTCGGCACCACCGCCCTGCGGCTCATAGAGACGGCCGCGACCGCGCCGGGCGAGATCGCGGCATGGAGCGGCGATACAGACATATTCATCCGGCCGGGCTTCGAATTCCGCATCGCCGACGGGCTCATGACGAATTTCCACCTGCCCAGATCCACGCTGATGATGCTCGTCTCGGCCTTCCTCGGGCTGGAGGAGATCCGTCAGATCTATGCCCATGCGATCGCGGCGAATTACCGCTTCTTCAGCTACGGAGATGCCTCGCTTCTGCTGCCCGCGAGATGAGCCGGCATATCGGCGTTGCCAGCGGGCCGCACCTGTGGCACTTCCGGGGAAGGCAAGAAATGAACGGACGAGTTTAGCCGATGGCCGATTATACCAGACGCCGCATCATGATGGTCGACACGCAGGTGCGACCTTCCGACGTCACGGAATTTCCGATCATCGACGCGATGCTCGACGTTCCACGCGAGCTGTTCGTTCCTCAGGCCCTGCGCGAGGCGGCCTATAGCGGTGAGCATCTGCCGCTCGACAGTCGGCGCGTGATCCTCGATCCGCGCACGCTTGCAAAGCTCTGCGATGCGCTCGACGTGACGCCCGAGGATCTCGTGCTCGATATCGGTCCCGGTATGGGATATTCGAGCGCGATCCTCGCGAGGCTCTCGCAGGCCGTCGTCGCGGTGGAGCCGGTGCCGGCCTACGTGACGGAGGCGCAAGCGGCGCTTGCCGAGGCGGGGATCGACAATGCCGCCATCAACGAAGGCGCGCTCAACGAGGGTGCCCCGGAATATGCGCCGTTCGACGTGATCGTGATTCAGGGTGGTATCGAAGTCCTGCCCGATACGATCGTGGACCAGCTTGCCGAGAATGGCCGCATCTGCTGCATCTTCATGGAACGTGAGCTCGGCACTGCACGGATCGGCCGCAAGGTCGATGGCCGCATCCACTGGCGCTATGCATTCAACGCTTCGGCTCCGGTGCTTCCGGGCTACGAACGCACGCGGGAGTTCACGTTGTGAGGGCCGCGGGTCGCCTTCTGCGCGCGAGCGCCCTGGCATTGGGCACGCTTGCCGCGACGGCGAGCGCCCAGGCCGAAACGCTCGGCGACGCGCTCGTTCTGGCTTATCGCCATGCCGGACTTCTGGAGAAGAACCGTGCCGTCCTGCGGGCCGCGGACGAAAACGTCGCGCAGGCGCTCTCGCAGTTGCGCCCGATCGTCAGCTACTCCGCGAATATACGTCGCACCTGGACATTTCCGAACGATCGGACTGTGCCTGGGCAATCGGCGAACGGCATGCAGATCACGCCTGACACCCGGATCGGCGACGACGCGAACACCACCTCCACCATCGGTATCTCTGCCGAGCTCCTGCTCTGGGATGGAGGAGCAACACGGCTCGGTACCGATATCGCCCGCGAGTCGGTTCTTGCCACGCGGCAGGGGCTGATCGGGGCCGAGCAGCAGGTCCTCCTGAATGCCGTGCAGGCGTATCTGGGCGTGCGCGAATCCATCGCATTCGTGAACCTTCGCGAAAGCAACGTCGAGCTCATCTCCGAGCAGTTGCGCGCCGCGCGCGACCGGTTCGAGGTGGGCGAGGTGACCCGTACCGACGTGTCCGTCGCCGAAGCCGGCCTGGCGTCGGCGCGATCCGGTCTTGCTGCCGCCCTCGGCGATCTGGAGCAGGCCCGGGCGAATTACGTGCGCTTCGTGGGTCAACTTCCAGGCGCGCTCGCCGAAATTCGGAACCTTCCGCCGCTGCCTGCCACGCTTGCCGCCGCGCAGGACGTCGCGCGCAAATCGCATCCCGACATCCTGCGGGCCATGCGTCTGGTGACCGTATCCGAACTCAACGTTTCGCAGGCCAAGGCGTCGTTCCGGCCCTCGATCAGCGGCAGCGCGAACCTTAACGTCGCCGACGATTTCGAAGAAAGCGCGTCGGTTGGCGTGCAGATGAGCGGACCGATCTACACCGGCGGGCGATTGAGTTCGCTGTATCGGCAGGCGATCGCGAACCGCGACGAATCCTTTGCCGACCTCCATATTGCGACCGACAACGTGCTGCAGCAGGTTGCGCAGGCCTGGGCGCTGCTCGAGGTGGCCCGCGCACGGATCGAAGCCGGCGGGCTCGAGGTATCAGCCGCGCGGCTCGCCTTCGAATCGGTTCAGGAAGAGGTGCGGTTCGGCACGCGTACGACGCTCGACATCCTCGACGCCGAGCAGGATCTGCAGGACGCCCGGGCGAACCTCATCTCGGCCCAGATCTCCGAGATCAACGCCGCGTATCAGCTCCTCTCCGGGATGGGGCTCATGACGGTCGAACATCTCGATCTTCCCGTGGTTACCTATGACCCGGAAGCCTATTACAATGCCGTGCGAAACGCCCCGCTGCGTGAAGTCTCTCCGCAGGGTGAAAAGCTCGATTCCATCCTGCGCGCGATCGGCCGGAACTGACGCGAAGCGGGTTCCGTCGCTACCGGGCCGGGTTCGCTCGCGGCCAGATCCACGAGGGAAGTCCATGTCCGATCCAGCCGGTCAGACCGACATCGAAAGCGTCCTCCATTCGATCCGCAGACTGGTTTCGGAGAAGACGCTTCCGCGACTCGTGCTGACATCCGATCAGCGCGTTTCAGAGGAAGGGCCACTCGTCCTGACAGAACCGGCGAACGAGGCGGCCCCGGACCAGCGCAGCCTCGAGGATCGCATCGCGGAGCTGGAGGCGGTGGTCGCTGCCCAATCCGCCCGTGAAACGGGATCAGCCATGGAACATGGTTCCGGTCAAGGCCGCGCACGCCAAGACGTGACCGCGATCGACGAAAATGCTCTGCGCGATATGGTTTCGGATCTCGTTCGCGAGGAATTGCAGGGCGCGATGGGGGAGAGGATCACGCGGAACATGCGTCGTCTCGTCCGACGCGAGATCATGCGGGCAATTGCTGCGGGCGATCTCGACTGACCGTGATGGCGGTTTGAGCTCGCCGTTTGGGCTGAAGAAGACGACGACAAAAAAAGCGCCGTGGAAAGATCCGCGGCGCTCTCTGCCTTCACGTTGAAGCGAAGGTGAATCAGGCGGCTTCGGCCTGCGCGGCGTTGCGCCGCTCGCTTTCCTCGCGGCTGAGCGCCACGGAAGTCCGTACGCCCTTGCCGACAAATCCCATGAGGCCTTCGACCACACGCTCATTCGGGTCGATGCCCGCACAACTCAGAACTTCGCGCCCATCGCGCGAGCGAGCCCAACGAGCGATCTGCTCCGGGCCATTGCCGTATTTCTTGTCATCGGCGATCGCATCGTCCAGCGCGGCGAGGACCACGGCGGCAAAAAGCTTGCGCGCGCGGTTGCCCTGCTCATGGTTGAATGCGGTTCCGTCAACGAAGTCGGTCATTTGACGATCCTTGTTATTCTTGCAATTCCGGCATGAGGGGTCTTATGGACCATCACGCCGCAGTTTGGCACCCCAAAACAGAATACCACATATGCGCATCGCGCATGGGTCGAGGGCTCGGACCGCGAGATAGGCTATGTTGCGCGCTCCCGAGGGGATAGATATAGGGTCCGTCAACATTTCATCAACCAATCGTCACGGTTCGGACACATGGCAAAAATCAACGGAAACGAGATCAGGCCGGGCAACGTGCTCGATCACAACGGCGGGCTCTGGGCTGCTGTGAAGGTCGACCATGTGAAACCCGGCAAGGGCGGCGCTTTCGCTCAGGTTGAATTGCGCAACCTCAGGAACGGTTCGAAGCTCAACGAACGGTTTCGGTCGGCGGACAAGGTCGACCGCGTTCGGCTCGAACAGAAGGACCAGCAATTCCTCTACGAACAGGACGGAATGCTGACGTTCATGGACAGTGAAACCTACGAGCAGATCGAACTTCCGGCCGAGATTCTCGGCGAGCGGCGTCCGTTCCTGCAGGACGGCATGACGATCCAGATCGAGTATTACGAGGCTGAGGCGCTGAACGCGACGCTGCCGCAGAAGGTCGTCTGCAAGGTCGTCGAGACGGAGCCGGTGGTGAAGGGCCAGACCGCTGCCAACAGCTTCAAGCCTGCCGTCCTCGACAATGGTGTGAAGGTCATGGTGCCGCCGTTCGTGGGCCAGGACGAGGACATCGTCGTCAACACCGAGACGATGGAATATTCCGAGCGCGCCTGAGCACCATCGAATCGCGCCTCAGGCCCCGAGGGCGGTGAGGCGCGTCTCGACCATTTCGCGATAGCCCGCCCCGAAGAGCCGCAGATGTACGAGAGCGGGCCAGAGCTGATAGAGCGCGCGACGCTTCTCCCACCCTCGATCCAGCTTTCCGTATGCTTCCCAGAAGGAAGGCGGTGGCGATGCGAAAAGGGTGAGCGCCGCGAGATCGACCTCCGCGTCGCCGTAATAGCAGGCCGGATCGATGAGCCCCGAAAAGTACCTGCCGTCGAGCAGCAGATTGCCGCGCCAGAGATCACCGTGAAGCAGGCTTGCCCGGGGAGTTTCCGGCAGGAGATCATCCACGCGGGGGGCCAATGCTTCGACCCGTTGCGCGATCTCCGAGGGCAGTGAGCCCGGCCAGGCGAGGAGACGGTTCTGGGCCCAGAAGGTGGGCCAATCATCCGAACGATCGGCCGGGCAGGGAGCGTTCCCGAAGGCGGTTGGCTCGTCCCAGCCGTAGCTCTCGCCCTCGTTGGCGTGAAGTTGCGCGACGGCAGCCCCGGCCTTAGCCCAGGCTTCGTCGGAGCCGCTGCCTTCGGCAAGGTCGGACATGATGAGGATGTCTTCCGCTACTTCCAGAACCTCTGGCGCAGCGCAGCCCGTTGCGGCGATGGCGCGGAGCATCCGTGCCTCTGTCATCGACGGGCCGCCCGACTTCGCGATAACGCAGCGGCCGTCTTCGAGCGTGATGCGCGCGACCTGAGCGATGTCGCCCCCCGAGAGAGGGCTGACGGAGAAGACGCCCAGCCCCGTGAGTGCCGCGACCCGAGCCCCGAGATCAAGCATCGCGAACGATGACGGCGTCCCCCGCCCGCATCTCGCCCTCGGCGCGGTCGTAGCGCAACCAGGCGAGCGCGCGGTCGCCCGAGCGGGTGAAGAGTGTTCCGGCGGACTTCTCTCCAGCGGTGATCTCGGTTCCGGGTTCGGCCGGGCCGTCTATCCGGACACGGGCAAGCCCCTTCTTCAACTCGGTCTTGTGCTTCATCCGGGCGGTCACTTCCTGTCCGACATAGCAGCCCTTGCGAAAGTCGATGCCGTGAAGACGGTCGAGACCGAACTCCAGCGGGTAACTTTCGTTCGGGCGAAGTTCGACCCCCGATCGCGGGACCAGATGTTCCACGCGCAGTGCGTCCCAATCGGTGCCGTCATCGGCTGCCCCGTGACCGATCGCACGCCAGCCCATCGCGGCATGGCGCGGATCCGCCAGCGCGCCATCGGGTGCCTCACTTGTGCCACGTCCGACGGGATTGTCGGTAATCTCGATCGCGACATCACGGCGCAGGCGGTACATCGACAGCCGCTGCGCGAGGGCATCGGCCAGATCTTCCGCGACGTCGATCAATAGTGCATCCGCGCGGTTGGAGACGAAGAAATCGGCCAGATATTTGCCTTGCGGCGTGAGAAGTGCGGAATAGACGAGCGTGCCGGGACGCGTCACGTCATTCGTCGTCAGATCCTGCAGGAACGCGACCCGGTCCGCCCCCGTCAGTGCCAGAACCTTGCGTGGATCTTTCATCGGAACCTCCGTCTTCGCTGAATTGCAGCTTGTAGAGCTGCGCGTAGAGACCGCCGCGCGCAATGAGCTCTTCGTGGGTGCCCTGATCGACGACGCGGCCCTCGTCCATGACGATGATATGGTGCGCATCCCGGATCGTCGCGAGGCGGTGCGCGATCACGATCGTCGTGCGCCCGCGGCTCAGCCGTTCGAGAGCTTGCTGGATCAGCGCCTCTGATTGCGCGTCGAGCGCCGAGGTCGCCTCGTCGAGGAGAAGAATCGGCGTATCACGCAGAAGCGCCCGGGCGATCGCCACGCGCTGTCTCTGACCGCCCGAAAGGTTCGATCCCCGCGGTCCCGCCTGCGTTTCGAGGCCCTCGGGCAGTGCATCGGCGAAATCGGCGACATGCGCCGCTTCGATCACCTCGCGCAGACGGGCCTCGGATATGTCGGTCCGACCGAGGAGGATGTTGTCGCGGATCGTCTCGTCAAAAAGCAGAGCGTCTTGCGTCACCACCGAGAAAAGCCCGCGAAGCGCATCGAGATCGAACTCCTTCACGTCCCGCCCGTCAATCGTGACCGCGCCCGAGGCGGGTTCGATCAGACGGGTGAGAAGATTGAAGACGGTGCTCTTTCCGGCTCCGGACGCCCCGACGAGCGCGGTGGTCAGCCCAGCTTGGGCATCGAGGCTCGCGCCCTTCAGCACGTCGGTGTCGTCGTAGGAGAACGAGACGTTTCGCAACGAAACGTCCGGTGGAATTGAGCCGATGGCAGAAAGCGTGCCCGAGCGGATCGACGGGCGCATGTCGAAGATCGTGTAGATGTTGTCGAGCGAGGCGGCCGCCACCTGCGTCACGCCCGCCACCGCACCGATCCGGCGCAACGGCTGAAAGGCGAGTGCCATGGCGGTGAAGAAGGACATGAACTCGCCCACCGTCTTTTCGCCCGAGATGATGTCCTGTCCGCCGAGGACGAGCACTCCGAAGAAGCCGATACCCGTCACGATGTCGATGAGGCCGGGCAGCATCGCCCGCCCCGCGGCAGTCTTGATCTGAACCTGCACGATGTCGCTGACCAAATCGTCGAAACGCCCGATCTGGTGACCTTCCATGCCGTTGAGCTTGATCGCGTTGATGCCGTGAAAGATCTCGTCGAGCCGCGTCGCCCGCTTGAACGAGGTCGCGCGCATCGCCCGGGTCTTCTTGCGCACATAGCGTTGAAGGACGATCGAGGGGAGGATCAGGAGGGGCACGCCGATCACGGCCGCCAGTGTCCACCCTGCATCGATGCCGAGCGCCACGACGAAAAGCGATACGAGCGCGACGATGTCCCGGCCGAGCCCCGAGATCAGAACCTGCCAAACGTTCTGCACGGCAAGCGTGTCGCCCTGAACCCGTTCGATCAATGCACCGGGCGGGTTTGACGAGAAGAACCGCGTATCGAGCGTCATCATGTGCGAAAGAAGGTCGATCTGCATGCGCGTCGACGTCAGCTGTGCCACGCGCGTGAGAAGCGTGCGCTGCAGCACACCCGTGATCGCACGGAGCACGAAGAGTGCCATGATGCCGCCGCCGACCCACCATATCGCACTGCCGTCGCCCTCGACGAAGACGAGGTCGAACATCGGTTGTAGCAGATAGCTGAGCGCGCCGAGGCTGCCGCCCTCGAGCGCCATCAGCACGAAGGCACCGGCAAGCCAGGGCCAGTGCCGGCGCACGTAGTCGCGCCAGAGCCGCATCAGGAGCGCGCGCGCATCCGGCGAAAGGGGCTTCGGTCCTCGGGCCATCTCGACGGTGGCCTTAACGCGGATCGGCGCAAGGGGGAAGCGGCGCGAGATTGACGCCGTGGTCCGGCGGTCGTAGGCCACCGGCGAAGCACTGTTGTCCGAAGGATCGTTCCATGTCGCTTGCCCACGGCCATCCCTATCTCGCAATTCCCGGTCCGTCCGTGATCCCCGACGCGGTGCAGCGCGCGATGCATCGGGCCTCGCCGAACATATACGCGGGCGAGTTGACCGAGATGGTTCCGGGGATCGTGGAGGATCTGAAGCGTATCGCGGGCACGAGCGCGCATGCCGCGATCTTCATCGCCAACGGCCACGGTATCTGGGAGGCCGCGCTGGCGAATATCCTGTCTCCGGGCGACAAGCTCCTGTTTCCCGCGACGGGGCGTTTCGCGCACGGATGGTCCGAGGTTGCGACCCGGCTCGGGGCCGAAGTCGAGATGCTCGATTTCGGAAAGCAGTCCCCGATCGATCCGGACCGCGTCTCCGAGGTGCTGGCGGCGGATACCGAGCATCGGATCAAGGCGCTTCCGGTCGTCTATGTTGATACCTCGACAGGTATCCGGAACGACATCGCGGCGCTGAGAAAGGTGCTCGACGATCTGGGGCATCCGGCGCTCCTCATGGCCGATTGCATCGCCTCGCTTGCCTGCGATCCGTTCGAGATGGATGCCTGGGGCGTCGACGTCACGATCGCCGCCTGTCAGAAGGGCCTTATGACGCCGCCGGGGATCGGCTTCGTCTTCTACAACGACAAGGCCGATCGCGCGCGCGAGACTGCAAAATTCGTCACGCATTACTGGGACTGGCGGACGCGTACGGATCCCGAGGCCTTCTACATGTACTTCACCGGCACCGCTCCGACGCATCACCTCTACGGGCTGCGCGCGGCGCTCGACATGATCCACGGCGAGGGGATCGAGAACGTCATCGGCCGGCACGAGACCCTGGCCCGTGCACTCTGGTCGGCCTTCGATGCCTGGGGGGCTGGCGGGCCGATGCAGCTCAACGTTGCGGATCCGGCCTATCGCAGCCACGCCGTGACCTCGGCCAAACTAGGCGAGGATCGCGCCGATCGCCTGCGGGCCTGGTGCGAGCACAAGGCGGGCGTGACGCTCGGCATCGGGATCGGCATGGCGGAACCCGGGACCTATGCCGCCGCCGGGTATTTCCGGGTAGGGCACATGGGACACATCAACGCGCATATGATGCTGGGAGTGCTGGGTGTGATCCAGGCGGGAATGACGGCGCTCGATATTCCGTTCGGCCCCGGTGCGCTCGACGCGGCTGCCGCGATCTGCGCCGAAGCCTAGAGGATCGCGCGAAGGGCGTCGGGCAGTGCCTCGGCGAGGATCTCCATCGCCGGGGCCGGGCCGCAGGTGACACGGATGCAGCGATCGAGAGGGGCGACCCCGGGCATCCGCACGAAGATCCCGCGCCGCCCGAGTTCCACCAGCAGCGCGCGGGCATGATCGCCATCGCGTCCGCAATCGAGCGTCACGAAATTGGTCGCGGTCCGGAGTGGGATCAATCCGTTCCTGTGCCCGATTTCGGAAATGGCTTCAACGCTTTGGGCGATGTTGTTCACGGTCAGCTTCAAGTGCTCCGTGTCCGCGAGTGCCGCGATCGCGCCCGCCTGCGAGATCCGTGAAACCCCGAAATGGTCGCGCACCTTGTCGTAGGCCGCGATCAACGGTCCGGCCCCGATGGCATAGCCCACACGCGCGCCCGCCATGCCGTAGGCCTTGGAAAAGGTCCTCAGCCGCAAGACGTTCGGATGATCGGGGACGAGCGGCGGGGCGGTCGCGATGTCGGCGCATTCCGCGTAAGCCTCGTCGAGGAGCAGGAGCGTGCCATCCGGGATGCGACCTATGAAGTGCTCGATCTCTTCCGGGCTGAACCATGATCCCATCGGATTGTCCGGGTTCGACAGGTAGATCAGCTTTGCATCGACTGCGTATGCGGTCTCGATGAGCGCGTCGAGATCCTCTCGGTCCTCGCGATACGGCACCTTGTGCAGCCTGCCGCCGAAGCCGGTCACGTGGTAGTTGAAGGTCGGATAGGCCCCGTCGGACGTGACCACAGCGTCGCCCGGTCCGACCGTAAGGCGGACGGTCGATCCCAGAAGGCCATCGATGCCAGATCCGATGACGATGTGATGCGGATCGATACCGTGATGTGCGGCAAGCGCGTGTTTCAGATCGTGACATTCGGGGTCGGGATACATCCAGGCATCCCGCGCGGCATCCGCCATCGCCGCGATTGCACGCGGGCTCGGTCCGAAGGTCAATTCGTTTGCACCGAGCCGCGCGCGGAAGGCCCGTCCCGCCGCACGCTCCTGAGTTTCGGGCCCGACGAAGGGTACGGTCGCCGGCAGGCTCTCGGCCAGGGGCGTGAGGCGGGGCCCGCTCATATCTCGGCGAGCCGTGCCTGAGCCGTCTCGAGGCGGATCTTCTCCTCTTCCTTTGCGGCGAGGAGTTCGCGCGTCTCGGTCACCACCTCGTCGGGTGCGGATGCGAGGAACTTGGGGTTCTTCAGCCGACCGTTGAGGCCGCCCAGATCCTTTTCGAGCTTGCCGAGGCTCTTCGCCAGCCGGGCCTTCTCGGCGTCGACATCGACGATGTCGGCCAGCGGCAAGGCGAACGACCCGCCGCGCACGGAGATGGCGAGCGCACCCTTAGGCGGCTGAGGCGCTTCGGACAGGCGATCGATCCGTGCCATCCGCTGGATCATTGCGGCGTTGCGATCCCATGCGCGGCGTCCGGCTTCGTCCAGTTCGATCTGCAGCAGTTCGACCTGAAGTCCCGCCGGCACGTTGAGCTCGCCCCGGACCGAGCGGATCGCCTCGATCAGCGAGATGACCCAGTCGATCTCGTCCGCCGCCGCCTCGTCCACGAGATCGGCGGTGGCGCAAGTGGGCCAATCACTGACGGCGAGCATGTCGGGGCCTTCCCAGAGCTCTTCGGTGACGAAGGGCATCATCGGGTGCAGCATCAGCAAGCACTGGTCCAGTACCCAGGCCATGGTGGCCTTTGTCTCGGCGATGATCTCCGCATCATCGGAACCGAAGAGAGGCTTGGAGAACTCGACATACCAGTCACAGACGACGCCCCAGACGAAGCGATAGAGGATGTCGGCCGCATCGTTGAACCGGAATGCCTCGAGCGCCGCGTCCAGTTCCTCGCGTGTCTTCGAGACCTCGCCGATGATCCATTTGTTGACCGTCGCGGACGGCTTCGGAACGTCGCCCGCACGGGTCGCGAGCGCGTCGTTCATCTCGGCGAAGCGGAAGGCGTTCCAGAGCTTCGTCGTGAAATTCCGGTAGCCTTCGATGCGTTTCTCGTCGAGCCTGATGGTCCCCGTCGCCGTCGCCATTGCGGCGTTGTTGAAGCGGTAGGCATCCGCGCCGTAACGGTCCACGAGATCGAGGGGATCGACCACGTTGCCAATCGACTTCGACATCTTCTGCCCTTTGGCGTCGCGAACGAGCCCGTGAAGATAGACGGTGTCGAAGGGTTTCTGGCCGACGACCGCGTATTGCATCATCATCATTCTGGCGACCCAGAAGAAGAGGATGTCCGACCCGGTGATGAGTACCGAAGTCGGGAAGTAGCGGTCCATGAACTCGCTGCTGTCATCGGCCCAGCCGAGCGTCCCGATGGGCCAGAGGCCGGAGGAGAACCACGTGTCGAGCACGTCGGGGTCCTGGGTCAGCGTGCGGTCGTCACCGGCTTTGGCGCGCGCCTCGCTTTCGTTTGCCGCACAGAACTGGTTGCCATCGTCGTCGAACCAGACAGGAATTCGGTGCCCCCACCAGAGTTGGCGCGAGATACACCAGGGCTCGATGTTCTCGAGCCAATTATAGTAGGTTTTTTCACCGCTTTCGGGGATGATCTTCACCTCGCCCGACCGCACGGCGTCGAGGGCGGGGCCGACGATGCGCGACGTGTCGACGAACCATTGATCCGTCAGCATGGGCTCGATCACCACTTTGGAGCGGTCGCCGAACGGCTGCATGATGGGCTTCGATTCCACGAGCGGCGTGAGTTCGTCCACGCGGGGCTCGCCACCCTCCTCGGGGGCGGTGGGCTTGGCGGGCTCACCCAGGCGCGGGTCGGTCGGGGGGACCATGACGGCGAGCCCCTCGGAGGTGATCTGCTCGACCACGCGGTTGCGGGCCTCGAACCTGTCGAGCCCGCGCAGGTCGTCCGGAACGAGGTTGACGGCATCGGCCTCGGCCTCCGACAGGCTGCGCTCGCCCTGCGCGACTGCCATCGCGATCCCGGTGGCTTCGGCATAGGGGGCACCGTCGTCGCGCATACGGCCCTTCGTATCCATCAGGCGATACATCGGAATGCCGCCGCGCTTCGCGACTTCGTAATCGTTGAAGTCGTGTGCGCCGGTGATCTTGACCGCGCCCGAGCCGAATTTGAGATCGGGGTATTCGTCCGTGATGATCGGAATCAGCCGGCGATGTTCTTTGGGGCCGACCGGGATCTCGCAGAGTTGCCCCACGATGGGGGCATAGCGGGGGTCGTCGGGATGAACCGCGACCGCGCCGTCACCCAGCATCGTCTCGGGGCGGGTCGTGGCGATCGAGATGTAGTCACGCTCTTCCTCGAAGAGGACATTCCCGTCCTCGTCCTTCTCGACGTAGGTATAGGTGGCACCACCTGCGAGGGGATACTTGAAGTGCCACATGTAACCCGGGACTTCTGTATTCTCGACTTCGAGGTCCGAAATCGCCGTCTCGAAATGCGGATCCCAGTTGACGAGGCGCTTGCCGCGATAGATGTGGCCGTTCTCGTACATGTCGACGAAGACGCGGATGACGGCGTCGTGGAAGTTCGGCCCGTCCTCGGGCGAGGGGTCGCCCGGCGCACCCTGCATGGTGAAGGCTTCGCGCGACCAGTCCATCGAACAACCGAGCCGCTTGTCCTGCTCGACGATGGTGCCGCCGGACTTGGCCTTCCATTCCCAGACCTTCGCCACGAAATCGTCGCGCCCGAGGTCGGCCCGCTTGATCCCCTGTTCGGAAAGCTGTCGTTCGACGACAAGCTGGGTCGCGATGCCCGCATGATCGAGCCCCGGCTGCCAGAGCGTGTCGTCGCCCTTCATCCGGTGCCAGCGGGTAAGAATATCCATGAGCGTGTGGTTGAAACCGTGGCCCGCATGAAGGAAGCCCGTCACGTTCGGCGGCGGCAGGAGGATCGAGAAGGCGGACGCCCCCGGCTTGGCATTGGCACCGGCTACGAAGCATCCTGCCTTTTCCCATGCGGCGGCGATCTCGGGCTCGCGCGCGGCGGCGTCGAACGATTTTTCCATGGACATTGCGGCGATCCTTCCTCGAATTTCGAGGCTCGGGATAGCCAAATCGCGCGCCGACAGGAAGAGGCAGTTGGGACGGCTCAGCCGATGGGAAGCGCCATGACGAGGCAGGTGGTCGAAGCGGTGGCGTAGAGGCGGTCGTCGGACACGCCCCTCAGCTCGGCCGTGGCGACGCCGGTGGAGCGTCCGGCATGGGCCACGAGGCCGATCGCCCGGACCTCGGTCTCGGCGGGAAGCGCGCGGGTGAGGTTCACCTTGAACTCAAGCGTGGTGTAGGTGCTGCCCGCTGGCACACGCGTCATCACTGCGCAGCCGAGGGCCGAGTCGAGGATCGTGGCGTACCAGCCGCCATGGACACCGCCCATCGGGTTCATGTGCGAAAAGCCTGGCGTGCCCCTGAAGACGACCTTGCCCTCATCGACGCTTTCGAGCGAAAAGTTGCATCCTTGGGCAATTGGCGGTTCGGAAATCTCACCGCTGAGCATTGCCTGCATGAAATCGAGCCCCGACATCTCCCGCATCTTGTCCAGTCCGGCAAGATCCGCGGGTGAGGAAGCAAAGGTCATGCGCGTTCAGGCGACGTGGTCGAGTGCGCTACGCGGCGCAAGGCCGAGCGAGGCGATCACGTCTCGTGTCAGATGAGGCTTGTTGAGCGTGTAGAAATGCAAATGCTCGACCCCGCCCGCGATCAGCGTTTCGCACATTTCCGTCGCGAGCCGCTTAGACAGTTCGTCGGAACTGCTATCACGCTCGGCTTCTGCGAAGGCCGTGTCGAGCTCGGCCGGAATCGGCGTGCCGCACGATGCGGCGAATTTCCTGACGCCTTTCCAGTTCTCGATCGGCAGGATGCCCGGGATGATCGGCGCGTCGATACCCGCCGCGACACAGCGATCGCGGAAACGGAAATAAGTCTCGGTGTCGAAAAAGAACTGCGTGATGGCGGTTTTCGCGCCGGCATCGACCTTGCGCTTTAGGTGCTCGACATCCGAACTGTCAGTCGTGGCATCGGGATGGCGGTCGGGATAAGCCCCGACATGCAGGGTGAAGTCCCCCGTCGCATGCAACGCCTCGACCAGTTCGACCGAATTGGCGAACCCGCCTGGATGGGCTTCGAACGGGGCACCGCCCGGCATGTCGCCCCTGAGCGCGACAATGTCGGTCACGCCCGCATCGGCATATCCGCGGGCGATGGCGAGCGTCTCGTCACGTGTGGCATTCACGCAGGTCAGGTGTGCCGCAACCCTGAGGCCAGTCGTCTTTCCGATCGTCGTGACCGCCTCGTGCGTCAGCTCGCGCGTCGTGCCGCCAGCGCCGTAGGTGACCGATACGAAGGCCGGATCGAGCGGTGCAAGTGCATGGATCGTGTCCCACAGCCGAAATGACGCCTCGAGCGATTTCGGCGGAAAGAATTCGAAGGAATAAGTGGGTCTGGCCATGGGAAGGGTCCGGATTTGCTGCGGCCTTGTTCCACGGCCCGGGCCGTGAGACAAGTTCATAACCTTCAAGACGATCATGAGCCGAACGTCATCATGCATATCGAGTTCCGCCATCTGCGCACGATCAAGGCCATCCACGAAGAGGGCGGACTGGCGCGTGCGGCCCAGCGGCTCAACATAACGCAGAGCGCGTTGTCGCATCAGGTGAAGGGCCTTGAGGATCAGGTCGGCGTCGAACTTTTCGTACGGCGTTCGAAACCCATGAAGCTTTCGGGGGCCGGGATGCGACTCCTCCGTGCGGCCGAGCGGATCCTGCCCGAGCTTGCGGCCCTCGAGGCGGAGTTCCAGGGGCTGCAGGACGGGAAGGCGGGCAGACTCCACATCGCGATCGAATGCCATGCCTGTTTTGAATGGCTTCTTCCCGTTCTCGAAAGATTTCGCCGAGCCTGGCCTGACGTCGATGTCGACATCCGCCCCGGCCTTGCATTCGGTGCCTTGCCCGCGCTCATGCGCGAAGAGGTGGACCTTGTCGTGTCGTCCGACCCGGACGATCTGCCCGGCATCGATTTCACGCCGCTTTTCGATTACGAGCCGACCTTCGTCGCGGCCGCCCGTCATCCCCTGGCGGAAAAGTCCTTCGTCGTGGCCGAGGATTTCCGCGACCAGACGCTCATCACCTATCCGGTGGACCGCACGCGTCTCGACGTCTTCAACGCGCTTCTGACGCCCGCCGGGGTGGAGCCTGCCGAGATCCGCCAAGTCGAGCTGACGGCCGTGATCCTGATGCTCGTGGCCTCAATGCGCGGCGTCGCCGTCCTGCCGGATTGGGTGCTGCGCGATCGCGGATCGCAAGGAGAATACGTGACGCGGCCGTTGACCGAGACGGGCGTGACCCGGCGCCTTTATGCAGCGACGCGCGCGGGTGAAACCACCACACCGTTCATGGCACATCTCCTCGGGCTGGCACGGACGGAACCGGTCAAACTGCAGGGTCATGCGCGCGGATCGATGCCCGCCTGAGCCGTCAGCCACCGGACGGGCCTTGGCAATCTGTCCCGCCTCACGTATGCGCGGGGCCTCAATCGCGAGCGGAAGGGCAAAGGCCATGTCGGGAAGCGCCAATCTCAACATCATGATCAAGGCCGCACGCAAGGCCGCGCGCGGTCTCGTCAAGGATTTCCGCGAGGTCGAGAACCTGCAGGTATCCTCGAAGGGGGCCGGCGATTTCGTCAGCCGCGCCGACATCGCGGCCGAGAACACCCTTCGGGAAATGCTGCTGGGCGAACGGCCGAATTACGGCTGGCTCGGCGAGGAGACGGACGAGGTCGAGGGAAAGGACCCGACGCGCCGCTGGATCGTCGATCCCCTCGACGGGACGACGAACTACCTTCACGGCCTGCCGCATTGGGCGATTTCCATTGCGCTCGAGCACAAGGGCGAGATCGTGGCAGCGGTCGTCTATGACGCAGCCAAGGACGAGATGTTCTTCGCCGAGAAGGGTGGTGGCGCATTCCTCAATTCCTCGCGGCTGCGGGTGTCCGACCGTCACCGTTTGATCGAGTCGATCTTCGCAACCGGTATCCCCTTCGGCGGACGACCCGAGCTTCCGGCGGTGATTCAGGATCTCGGACGGCTCGTTCCGGCGACAGCGGGTGTCCGGCGGTTCGGTGCAGCAGCGCTCGACCTGGCCTATGTCGCCGCAGGGCGTTTCGACGGCTACTGGGAGCGCGGAATCCATTCGTGGGACGTTGCGGCGGGCATGCTGCTCGTGCGCGAGGCCGGGGGGCTCGTCGAGCCTATCGGAGAGGCCGATGATGTCTTTGGGTCGCGGACCATCATTGCCGCCAATTCCGCGATCTTCGACGGCTTCGCGAAGGTCATCCGCAACACCTGACATTGCGCTATCGGCGACGTCCTACCTTCGGGATCGGCGACCTGCGCGTTCCGTAGCGTGCCTCGGGGTGGGGCGGATGCCCTTGCGTGGCGTTCCAGAACCGCGTCCCGCCACGTCGCCACCAGAGCGGTAGCGTGAGGACGAGACCTCCCAAGAACCCGCCGGCATGCGCCCAATAGGCCACGCCACCCATGTCTGCGGGCATGGCAGCGCCCGAAAGGATCTGGATCGCGAACCAGATCCCGAGGACGATCCAGGCGGGGATGGGGAAGATCCGGAAGAAGATCACGAAGATCACGAGAATGTCGATACGCGCCTTCGGGAAGAGAAGGAGGTAGCCGCCCATCACCCCCGCGATCGCGCCCGAGGCACCGACCATCGGAATCGTCGATCCGGGAGCCGACAATGTCTGTGCGATCGCCGCGACCACACCCGAAAGAAGATAGAACCCCAGGAAAGGCAGCGGCCCCATCTCGTCCTCGAGATTGTCGCCGTAGAGCCAGAGGAACCACATGTTCCCCGCCAGATGCAGCAGGCCGCCATGCAGGAATTGCGATGTCACGTAGCTCAGCGGCGCGGAAATCGCCGGCACGACGGCGTAGCGTTCGAGAAATGCGGCCGCCGTGCCGGGCGTTTCCATCAGGGGCATCGTCGCGAAGAAAACCACGACGTTGACCGCGATAAGCGTGAGAGTGACCCAAGGCAGGCCGCTCGACGGGTTATGATCGCGGATCGGGAACATGGGGGCCGCTTAGCCGCGGACCCCAGACCGGTCAAGCGTGCCGCTCACTCCGCCGCATGGCGATGGGGGTCGTCCTCGTCCACCTGCGCGAGCAGGGCCGCGTTCCCGCCCGACGCCGTCGTGTCGACGCAGAGATGCCGTTCGTGCATCACGTCGGGCACGGTGACTGGCCCGGTCACCAGTCGCAGCAGCGGTCCGTCCCGCTCGGCCAGCTCCGTCGCGAGGCGACGTGCTGTTTCCTCGTCTCCCCACCAGATGGCAGAGCCGAAGATACGCTCGGTCCTGAGGTCGGGAAGCTCGCTCAGCGGGCGAGCGATACCGCCCAACGCCTCGACAGCGGCGACCTGTGCCCGTCGATCGGCATCGCTCGGTCCGAGGCAAAGGATCGCGGGTCGGGGGGCGAGCGACAACCGGTTCGATTCACCCGTGGGTCCCGGCATGTTCCGCACGGTTTCCGGGGCGCGGTCGGGTGTCACCGCCTTCGCGAAGCGCGGAAGATAGAACGGACCGCCCGCCTTTGGACCGGTGCCCGAGAGACCTTCGCCCCCGAAGGGCTGCGACCCCACGATCGCACCGATCTGGTTGCGGTTGACGTAGAGATTGCCGGCCGCGATCCGCTCGGTCACGTGCTGCACGCGGTCGTCGATCCGGGTGTGCAGACCGAAGGTCAGGCCGTAGCCCGTGCCGTTGATCGCGTCGACCACGCGGTCGATCTGAGATGCCTTGAAGGTCGCGACATGGAGGACCGGCCCGAAGACCTCGCGCTCGATCGCTTCGATTCCCGAGACGCGAATGAGGCAGGGAGAGAGGAAATGCCCCTCGTCCGGGGAGGCGATCTGATGGATCAGGCGGCCGTCCTTGCGGGCACGTGAAACGTAATCCGCGATCTGATCGTGCGCGGCCGCGTCGATGAGCGGTCCGCTATCGGCGTGAAGCTTCCACGGATCGTCGAGCCGGAAAGCGTCCATCGCACCCTTCAGCATCTTCAGGAAGTCCTTGGCGATATCCTCCTGGATATAGAGGCAGCGCAAAGCCGAACAGCGCTGGCCGGCGGATTGGAAGGCGGATTGGACGATGTCCCGTACCGCCTGTTCCGGCAGGGCCGTGCTGTCGACGATCATGGCGTTGAGGCCGCCCGTCTCTGCGATCAGGGGCGCGCCCGGCGCGCAATTTTCGGCCATGGCCTGCTTGATGTGCCGTGCGGTCTTCGTCGAGCCGGTGAAGGCCACGCCTGCGATGCGCGCGTCACTCGTCAGCGCGGCTCCGACCTCGCCGCCGCCAGGCAGGAACTGCAAGGCTGTCTTCGGAACGCCCGCACGGTGCATCAGCGTGACGGCGAGATAGGCGATTCCGGGCGTCTGCTCGGCGGGCTTCGCGAGCACTGCGTTTCCGGCAGTGAGACCCGCCGCCACCTGTCCGGTGAATATCGCGAGCGGGAAGTTCCAGGGAGAAATGCAGGTGAACGTCCCGAGCGGTCCTTCCTTCAGATCCGATATGCGCGCCGCATAATACCGCAGGAAGTCGACCGCCTCGCGCAGTTCGGCCAGCGCATCGGCAAGCGTCTTGCCTGCCTCTCTCGCGAGGATCGCGAAAATCTCGCCGAAATTCTCCTCGTAGAGATCGGCTGCCACGTTGAGGACCCGCGCGCGGTCTTCGGAGCTGGCATCCCAGGGCCGGGCGGTATCGATGGCCGAAGCGATGTCCGCCTCGCTGGTGACACGGGTGCGGACGGGCATGTCATCGGGGCGCGCAGGGTTCTGTCGGTCCTGGGCGGGGCCGGGATCGGTCGCCCCGGCAATGAGCGGTTCGACTTCCCAGATATGGTCCGCGAATGGCGCGCGTGCGGCATCGATCTCGGCCAGATGTTCGGCAGCGGCAAGGTCCCACCCCTTTGAATTTCGGCGCTCGGGCATGAAAAGGTCGGTGCCCGGCAGCACCGGCGCATCGTATCCGAGCGCTTCGTACGGATCGGATGCGACCTTTTCGGGTGGTACATCGCGATCAACGATCTGGTTGACGAAGCTGCTGTTCGCGCCGTTCTCGAGCAGGCGGCGAACGAGATAGGCGAGGAGGTCGCGATGTGCACCGACGGGTGCATAGATCCGGCATCGCGTCCCGTGCTTGGTCATGACGATGTCGTGCAGAGCTTCGCCCATGCCGTGCAGGCGCTGGAATTCGTACTCATCGGTGCTTGCACCGACGTCGTTTGCCATGTGCAGCACGGCCGCGACGGTATGCGCGTTGTGCGTTGCAAATTGCGGATAGAGATGCGCACGCCGGGCCAGAAGCTTTCGCGCATTCCCAAGATAGCTCACATCTGTCGCGGTCTTGCGAGTGAATACCGGGAACCGCTCGAGCCCCTCAACCTGAGAGAGCTTCACTTCCGTATCCCAGTAGGCACCCTTGACGAGCCGGACCATGATCTTGCGGTCAAGACTTTCGGCCCGTGCCGCGAGCCAGTCAATGACGGATCCCGCGCGGGGGCCGTAGGCCTGCACGACGACGCCGAAGCCGTTCCAGCCTTCGAGCCGACGGTCGCGCAGCACGCGCTCGATCACCTGCAGCGAAAGTGTCAGACGGTCGGCTTCCTCCGCGTCGATATTGAACCCGATGCCCATGCGCGCGGCCTTGGCCGCGAGGTCGCTGACGATCGGCACGAGTTCCTCGACGATGCGCTCGTGCTGGGCGAGTTCGTAGCGTGGATGAAGCGCGGAGAGCTTGACGGAGATGCCGGGATTCTTCGCGATGCTGTCATGCTTGGCAGCATCGGCGATCTTCTCGATGGCGTCGTCGTAGGCGTCTCGATAGCGCTGCGCGTCGGGAAAAGTGCGCGCGGCCTCGCCCAGCATGTCGTAGGAATAGGTATATCCCTTGGCCTGCTGTTTCTCGGCGCGTTCCATCGCCTTTTCCATGTCCTGGCCAAGGACGAATTGCCGGCCCATCTCGCGCATCGCGCGGCCGGTTGCGTGGCGGATCACCGGCTCGCCCAGGCGCTTGACTGCCCCACGCAGCGCGCGGACCGGGCTTGGCCGCTTTTCGTCGAGCACACGTCCCGTCAGCATCAGCGCCCACGTCGAGGCGTTGACGAGCGACGAGGTGGAATGCCCCATATGCGTACCCCAGTCGCCGGGCGCGATCTTGTCTTCGATAAGCGCATCGATCGTCGGCGCGTCGGGCACGCGCAGAAGCGCCTCGGCGAGGCACATGAGGGCGATGCCCTCGTCGGTCGAAAGGCCGTATTCGGCAAGGAAGACCTCCATCATACCGGGCCGTGCATCGTCCCGGATCGCCCGGACGAGCTCGGTCGCGCGCAGATGGATCGCCTTCCGATCGGCCTCGGAAAGCTCGGCATCGGCGACGAGGCGATCGAGGATCTCGTCAGGATCGGGATAGGGCGAGAGGGGGAGCATCCCGGGGGGCAGGGACATGGCGCTGGGCATGGCAATCTCCTGATCTTTCGGACTACATTAACCGAGATCTCTCGGCCGGACCGACTGCATACCGGGTTTCAGGCGGTCGGATCGTCCGAAATCCCCAGTAAGGACCATGTGAATGACCGGCGAGACGTTCGACAGATTCGACCTGGCAATTCTCGACATCCTCGGAGCCGACGGCCGGATCAGCGTCACCGAACTTGCCGCACGCGTCGGATTATCGAAAAGCCCCGTGCAGACGCGGCTGAAACGGCTCGAACAGAGCGGCGTGATCCTTGGCTACCGTGCCCTAATCGATCCGGTACGACTGCGCCGCGAGCACGTGGCCTTCGTTGAGGTCAAATTAACCGATACGCGCGAATCGGCTCTCGACGCGTTCAATGTGGCCGTCCGGCAGATACCGGAGATCGAGCAATGCCATCTCATCGCGGGGAACTTCGATTATCTGCTGAAGGTCCGTACCGCCGACATGACGCGTTATCGCGAGCTTCTCGCAACGAGGAT
Organism: Palleronia sp. LCG004; assembly: GCF_032931615.1. Lineage (NCBI taxonomy): Bacteria > Pseudomonadati > Pseudomonadota > Alphaproteobacteria > Rhodobacterales > Roseobacteraceae > Palleronia > Palleronia sp. LCG004. The sequence goes on along the minus strand of NZ_CP136759.1, from coordinate 1,786,386 downwards.
CTCGGTGTTGCCGCATGTGGCGCAAACGTCAACATACGTGGCGATGCAGGCAATTAAGGACGTCACGCTCGCCAGCGAAAGTGGCTGATCGTCCGTTGGTAGGCCCGGAGGGCAAACTACTCCCCCGACTGTTCAAGGGGTTGCGTTGGCGAACCCTCGACTTCCGGCGGTTGGAAACATTACGGAAAATAGCCCACTGGCGAACCAATATCCGCCCGGGGTCGCAAAGGAAAACCCCGGCGCGGCGGCAACCGCATCCGGGGTCAATAACAAAGCTGACGAGCTTCCCTGCCTTTCTACTCGCAACCGCCCCGCTGTGGCAACTGCCGAGTGGGCCAAGGGGATTGCGCTGGGGCTGACGCGGCGGGATCGGATCGCGCTCGCCTTCGCCGCGCTGTCGAGCCTCGACGCGGACGACGCGCAGGCAACGGCCAAGGCGTTGATCGGATCGGCGGGGTCGCCCCTGCCGCCTTTCCTCGCCCCGATGGACGATGCGCGCTTCTGGGCTTCCGTCGCCAACCGGTGGGAACTGAAAGCCTACGCCCTTGCGAGCTTCGAGGCGATGCGACCACGCGATCAAGCCGCCTTCCTTGCCCATGTGCAAGGGAGGGCAGCGGCATGACCGAGCGCACCCTCGACGAGCTTCTTTATCACATGCCGACCGTCCAGCGACACGCGAGCAACGAATGGGTGAGAGGCTTTGCGGCCTCCATTGTGCGCCAGTCGAGACGTCGGAACTGGAATCCGAGCGACAAGCAGATGGGCACCATGCGCCGTCTCGTCGCCGAACTGTTTACCGCAGACAAGGAGGAAGACGAGATCATTCTGGTCGAGTGATTGCCTGTTGCGTCGCTTCCGGGCGGCTGCGGCGTAACAGGCAATGAGGCGATCCATCGGACGAGCATACCCGGCCAGACCGGGGCATATCGGACAAAGGATCGCCCGCCGCCCGTGCTTCTGACCGCTGGGCATATCAGCGGGGAATGATGCTTCGGGGAAATCACCCGACCCGGCAGGAAGCGGCTCCGACTAGCCCCTGCCAGAAACGCGACAACAAACCCACCGGCGGGTGCAGGTCGAAAGAGCGACCGTGACCGATCGGGGACCGTACCCGAGCAAGACTGCAAAGGACGGGGCTGGTGAGAAGCCAGCGGGCAGGCGGCTGGCCCCCGTTGCGAGAGCAGACAGGGCATCGCGTGGATACGAAGCAAGGAGGCGTCGGGACCTGCCCTGTATATCGGGGGCAGGTAGCGGGTGGCAGGAGTATGTCTAACGAAGAGGCAAGAGAATGAACGAGCAGCAGAAACTTACAGCAGAGCGCTTCGACGCGCTGACGAGAGGCCCGGAAAAGCTCTGGGGCCTGACGACAATCGCCAACGCCCTGGGCGTGAGCGTGGACAAGACGCGCCGTCTCGCCAAGCGGGATGACGTGCCGATCTATCACCCGCCAGGTGGCGGATACTTCGCAACACGCACCGAACTGGCGCAATGGATGAGGACGAAAGCATGACTGAGACGAACAACCCCCCGAAGATCCTCGAAATGTCGATGTGCGTTCCGCCGCGACGGCTTACCGGCGATGCCGAACTGCTGGCAACCTTCGGCGTCCTAATGTGGCCTATGCGGATCGATGGGTTGCAACTCGTCAGGAACAAAGGGGAACTGAGGTTGTGGAGCCCGACAAAGGAGTTCCGCTTCCTGAGCGACGCCAAGGCGCTCGTGATCGAAGCGGCGATGAATGCGGTTCGAGACGGCCTTGACGATATGGAGGAACTAGCAGGTTCGGCTCGCTAAGAGCAGGTTTTCTTGACCGTTTAGGTGTGTTCTTGCTTCGTTAAGCTGCTAGGGCTATGTAGAGATACACGTTTGGTGTGTCCGAATGGCATACACGGGAGAATGGCGATGACTGAGCTTGTTCAAGTTAGAACGATCACCGAGCGGCGTGACTCTCGGTCTGGTCGGGTCACTTCTGCGCGCAGTCGTGGGTTCATTAAGGTGTCCAGATTTTCCCTTGTCGATGCCATCGAAGACGCTCAGCTAAACGCGATTGCAGACGAACGTGCTGATGGCCCGTTCGTTCGCGTTTCGCTTGATGACCTATGAGCTAAGCTTTCACGCTAAAGCTCTTAAAGAATGGCGGGCTTTAGATGACACGGTGCGTAAGAACCTGAAGGCACGGCTAAAAGAGCGCCTTGTTGAGCCGAGGGTGTCTTCGGCTAAGTTGAGCGGTTCAAGCGATCGCTATAAGATTAAGCTTAAACGGCCCGGTGTCCGGCTGGTGTACGAAGTATCAGACAAAACTGTAACTGTAACCGTTCTGGCAGTTGGAAAGCGAGAACGGGGAGAAGCATATAGCAGGGCGGCTGGTCGGATAGCGGGTGAGTGACCGGGGGGTGGTCTTCGACTTTCCGAGCCCATGGGGGACCGGCGCGGGGTCCACGGCTCGATATTCGCACGAATTGGGATTTTCGCAGGTCACGATAACCCACGGAAACCAATGACTTGCCACGCCCTGCTATCTGCACGGGGCGCGGCATGCAGGCCATTATCCCCTCATGTGGCCTTTCACGCGCAAGCAACAGATCGACACCGAGACGAAGGGGCTCGCCGAACCCGGCGATGATCTCTTCGCGATCTTCGGCATCACGCCCACCGCGACCGGCGGGCATGCCGTCACGCCCGACGCGGCCCTGCGCGTCCCGGCCGTCTCTTCGGCGATCCGCGTCATCTCCGAGGCCGTTGCCACCCTCGACGTGAGCGTGAAGCGGATCGAGGCGGACGGGACCGAGACGCCTTTGCCTGATCATCCCGCCCTGCGCTTCCTGACCCTCGACGCAAACGACTGGACCGGCGGTTTCGAGTTGGTCCGGGATCTCGTGATCGACGCCCTGAGCGACGACAAGGGCGGCACCGCTTTCGTGAACCGTACCGGCGACGGGCGCATCATGGAGCTGGTGCGGTATCGTCGCGGCATCATCGACGTGCAGTTCAACACGGTAACCGGCGAGCCCGTCTTCAAGATCGACGCGCGCCCGGTCCAGACCGGCAACGTCGTGCATCTTCGCAGCCCCTTCGGACGTGCGCCGCTGTCGCTGGCCCGCGAGGCAATCGGCACAGCAATGGCCCTCGATCGCCACGCCTCAAAGCTCTTTGGGCGCGGTGCCCGGCCGTCCGGCGCGCTCAAGTTCCCGAAGGGCATGGGGGAAGCCTCGATCAAGGCCGCGCGTGCCGCATGGCGCTCGACGCACGAGGGCCAGGACGCCAACGGACAGACCGCCATCCTCTATGACGGGGCCGAGTTCGAGCCGTTCACCTTCTCCTCGACCGACGCGCAGTTCCTCGAAAACCGCAAGTTCCAGATCCTCGAAATCGCCCGCGCCTTCCGCGTTCCTCCGTCCATGCTCTTCGACCACGACCGCGCGACGTGGAGCAACACCGAGCAGATGGGCCGTGAGTTCCTGAGCTACACGCTTGAGCCGTGGCTTCGCGCGACCGAGGCCGCTCTGCGCCGGGCGCTCTTCACCGAGGACGAGCGGGCCGATCACGTGATCCGGTTCGATCGCGATGACCTGACCCGCGCCGATCTCTCGACCCGATCCACCGTGATCAACAGCCTGATCGCCAGCCAAGTCATCAACCCGAACGAGGGCCGCTCATGGCTGGGCCTCGCGCCCCGTGCAGGCGGCGAGGCTTTCCGCAATCCCAACATCCAGACCAAGGCCGCCGCGCCGGGAGACAGCGATGCAGAATGAAACTGTGACCGTAGGCGGCAAGGATGTCCTCGTCGTCTATGTACCGCACCCGATTGGCGAGAAGGCCAAGGGTGAACTGAAAGCTGAGATTCAGGAGGCTTTCGGCGATGCCCGTGTCCTGATCCTCGACCAGGGCAAATCGCTTGGCACGCTTAAACAGTCTGGCGATTGGGCGGGTGTGATCTGATGCAGCTCGACGATATCCGCAGCTTCACGGCCGACCAGGATCGCGGCGCATGGTTCGACCTCGCCGATCCGATCGAGGGCAAGCCGACCGGCATCCGCCTCAAGGTCGCCGGTCCCGACAGCGAGACACAGGCACGCGCCCGCCTCAAGCTGGCCGACGACCTCGCCGAGATGGCAGACCACGAGGGCCGCGTCCCGGCCGAGCAACGCGAGCGTGCCCGCCGTGACAGCCTCGCCGCCTGCGTTCTCGCGTGGGAATGCCAGGAAGATGGCGAGCCCGTCGCCTTCTCGCATGGCAACGTCCTGCGGCTGATCAAGGCAGCGACTTGGGTGGAAGCGCAGATCGACGCCTTCGCCTCCGACCGCGCCGCGCACCGGAGGGCCGTCTGATGGAGCGCGTCTATGTCGAGACGAAGATCCACGCCGATGCCGATGGATCGATCGACGGCATCGCTTGGCCGTTCAACGCGGGCGACCGGATCGGCGACTGGATCACGAAGGGCGCGTTTTCCAATGCCGCCCTGCCGCTTCCCATGCTCTTCGGGCACGACCAGAACGATCCGATCGGTACATGGGACAGCGCAGACGAGGCCGAGGACGGCCTGCGGCTGAAGGGGCGGCTTCTCGTGGAAGAGGTGCCCCGTGCCCGCGAGGTACGTGCGCTGGTCCGCTCCGGGGCCGTGCGGGGCATCTCCATCGGCTTCCTGACGAAGAAGGCGGCCCCCCCGGAAGGGCGGCGGCCGGACGATCTCCGAGCTTGAGCTTCTCGAAGCCAGCCTCGTGACCATTCCCATGCATCCCGGTGCCCGCGTGGCATCGGCCAAGTCTGCGGTGCGCGCGCTCGCGCTCGCCGAACAACTCCAACGCGCCGCGGCGCAGATCTCCAAGAGGTAACACATGAAGATCACGAAACCCTCCGAGCTGCGCGGCAGCACGGCCATCACCCGCAAGGAAGCCGAAGACGCCGACCCCACGGATATCGTCACGAAGGGCCTCGCCGACCTGCAGAAGAGCGTCGAAGAGCGCATCGGTGAAGTCGAGAAGAAGGCCGACACGTCGAAGCTCGCCGACCGCCTCGACAAGCTCGAAGCCAAGGCCAACCGCGCCACGGGCGAGCGTGAGGCCGTCGAGCCGAGCGAGGAGCGCAAATCCTTCGCGATCTACCTCCGCAAGGGCAGCGGCGCACCCGATGCCGAACTGAAGGCGCTGAACGAGGCGAACGATGGTGAAGGCGGCTTCCTCGCCCCCGAGGAGATCTCTTCGGAGATGATCCGCGATCTCGTCGAATACTCGCCCGTGCGATCCATCGCGAGCGTCCGCAGCATCGCCTCGAAGTCGATTAAGTATCCCAAGCGCACCGGCATGACGAACGCACAATGGATCGACGAGCTGGAAACCGAGCCGGAATCGACCATTCCCTTCGGCCAGATCGAGGTGACGCCGCACAAGCTCGCGACCTTCGTCGATATCTCGAACGAGCTTCTGGCCGACAGCGCCGGGACCGCCGAATCCGAGGTGCGGATGGCGCTGGCCGAGGACTTCGGGAAGAAGGAAGGCGCGGCGTTCCTCTACGGCACGGGCGGCAACCAGCCCGAGGGCATCCTGACGAATGCGGATATCCCGACCTTCGAGGGCGCGGGCCTGACCGTCTCCCCGGACGAGCTTGTCACGATGATGTACGAGCTTCCGGCGATGTACCGCAATCGCGCCACCTGGGCGATGAACGGCACCACGCTGGGCGCGATCCGCAACCTCAAGGATGGCGACGGGCGCTATCTCTGGCAGCCGAGCTTCCAGGTCGGGCAGCCCGAGACGATCCTTGGCCGTCCCGTGGTGGAGATGCCCGACATGGACGACGTGGGCACCGGCACGACGCCGATCGTCTTCGGGGACTTCGAGGGATACCGGATCGTCGATCGCCTCGCGATGAGCGTCCTCGTGAACCCGTACCTGCTTGCGACGAAGGACGCGACCCGCATCCACGCCGTGCGCCGGGTGGGCGGCCGGGTGATCCAGCCCGCGCGCTTCCGCAAGTACCTGATGGCGTGATGAGCCAATGCCCTCGAAACCCCCGCGCCTCTGCGCCTGCGGCTACCGCGTCCCGACCGAGACAGCGTGCCCGTGCGAGCGCAAGCGTACAGCCGAGCGAAAGGCCCGGTTCGACCGCACCCGGCCGAGTTCGAGCGCGCGGGGCTATTCGGGGACATGGCAGAAGGCCCGCGCGGCCTTCCTCGCCAAGCATCCATTCTGCCGCCGCTGCGGGGATCTCGCGGCGGTGGTTGATCACATCGAACCGCATCGGGGCGACCGGGATCTCTTCTGGGACCGGGCCAACTGGCAGCCCCTCTGCACCCCCTGCCATTCCGGCGCGAAGCAACGCGACGAGCGCCGCACCCTCAAGAGGTAACTGAAATGCCTATCTTCGCGACCGCCGGAAGCAAGCTCTTCATTGGTCCCGTCACCGACGACAAATCCGAGGACTTCACCCTCGCCGACTTCTCCGGCTCCTGGACGCAGATCAAACACGTCGAGTCGCTCGGTACGCTTGGCGATGAAGCAACCGAGATCTCCTTTACGTCGATTGGATCGAACCGGACCCGCCGCTTCAAAGGCACCCGCAACGCCCCTCCGATGGAGGTGGTGACCGGCATCGATTACTCCGACCCCGGCCAGCAGGCGCTTCTGGCGGCGGAAAAAACGCCCCACGATTATGCCTTTAAGATCGAGTTCAACGATGCATCCCCCGGGGGATCGCCTTCCGAGCGGTACTTCATCGCCAAGGTGGGAAGCGCGTCCGAAGCCCTCGACACGGCGAACAACGTGATGAAGCTCAACGCCTCGCTCTGGGTCAACTCGAACGTGGTCCGCGTCAACGCGAGCTAATCATGAATCCGATTACGGAATATGTCTTGGGGCTTGAGGATCTGCGGGATTATCTCGCCTTCACGCCAGATGTTGGAAGCTACGATGACGCGATCCTCTATCGCCTCCTTGTCGCGGCCAATGAGCATGTCGAACGTCTTCTGGGCTACGGCCTGATAGAGCGGTTTGACGAAGCGTCCAAGGTACCGGGACCGCTTAAGGAGGCCATTCTGCAACTGGCGGCCTGGTGGTACGAGAACCGCGAAGCAGTGTCCGACAAGGCGCATGATCTGCCATTCGGCACGCGCGAGATCATCACCGAATATCGCGAGTGGAGCTTCTGATGGGAAAGGGGCTCGCCAGCTTCCAGAACCGGATGCGGGCCATCCCGAAGGCCGCGCGCGATGCGGTGCAGCCCGCGCTCGCGCAAGGGGGCTATGAGGTGGCCGAAACGATCGAGAGCCTTGCGCCCGAGGATACCGGAGATCTTGTCGGATCGGTCACGGTCACCCTCGGAGGCTTCTCGACGCCGCCCTATTCGCAACCGGGTGGGGCGAACCTCGTGCCCGAGAACCAGGTCGCGGTGACCGTGGGCAATAGCGACGTGCGCTATCCGCATCTCGTCGAGTACGGGACCCGCCATTCCGCCGCGCAGCCGTTCTTCTGGCCCGGCTTTCGCATTGCCGCGCCGAAGGCACAACGCCGCATCAAGCGCGCCATCCTTAAGGCGATCCGGGAGGCTCGATGATTGATCTTGCAGTCCAGATCGCGCTCCGCGCCCGCCTCGTTGCCTCGCCTGACGTGACCGTTGACGTACCGCCCGACGCCATTCTCGACCGCAACGCACGCCCCGCGCCCACGCCCGGAATTGTCATGGGCGAGGCGCAGGTGATAGACGTGAGCGAGATCGACCTCGACCATCGGCGCAGCCGCGTGACGCATACGCTCCACATCTGGCAGCGGTCGCAATCGCGCGAGGGCGTCAAGCGGATCATGGGCGCGATGCGTGCCGCGATCCTGCCCGGCCGCCTCGATCTCGGTCCCGAGCTGCATGCGGTGCAGACGCGGGTGACGCAGATGCGCGCCCTGTCCGATCCCGATGGCGAGACGGCGCACGGCGTGCTGACGGTCGAGATCCTCGTGGAGGAGCTGGCGCCATGAAGGCCGGGAACATGATCCACGTCCTGCATGTCGAGCGGGGGAGCAACAGCGTCAACGCAGCCGGGACGCCCGTCTTCACTTGGAACCGAATCGCGACCCTGCGCGGGGAAGTGGTCGAGCGTTCCACGGAAGAGTTCCTGCGCCGTTCCGGGGAAACGGACGAGACGACCATCGTCTTCCGCACGCGGCTCTATCGGCATCTGCGCCACGACGACCGCATCGCCTTCGATGGTGACGTATTCGATATCGAGGAGATCATCTCGATCGGCCGCCGCACCGGGTTGGAGATCCGATGCGTGGCCTCCGGGGATGCGCCATGAAGGGAACGAAGCCGCACCTTCAAACTGACCCCGCCGCGATTGGCGAGCTTGCCGCACCGGACTGGCTGTCGTCCGATGCCCGCGCCGAATGGTGCCGCGTCATGCCGATCCTGTCCGAGCGCCGCATCCTGACCGACGCCGATCTTGGCGGGCTGGAAAATTACTGCATCGCCATCGGGACCGTACGCGAGATGGAGCGCTACTTGCAGGCGCATGGGCACGTGATTGGCGTGGACGGCGCGATGAAGCGCAATCCTGCCGTGGGCATACAGTCCGACGCGATGACCCGCGCCCGCCTTCTTGCCGCCGAGATGGGCCTGACACCCGTATCCCGGTCCCGCCCCGCCATCCGCGACGAGGAGGACGACGATGATCTCGCCGAGCTGGATTGACGACGGATCGGAGATCCCGGACCCGATGGGCTACGGCGAGCGGGCGGTCAAATGGCTGCGCCGTCTCAAGCATCCGAAGAACCCCGCCTTGGGCCACCCGTTCCAGCTCGACCCGTGGCAGGAACGTATCGTGCGCCGCATATACGGGCCGCGCCACGAGGACGGCACGCGCGTGGTGCGCCGCGTGGTCCTTCTCCTGCCGCGCGGCAATCGCAAGACGAGCCTTGGCGCGGGGCTGACGCTTCTGCATCTGATCGGCCCCGAACGCGAGCCGGGCGGGCTAATCGTATCGGCAGCGGCGGCACATGAGCAGGCCAAGGAACTCTACAACGAGGCCAGCCTGATCGTGCAGCACGACAGGCGATTGCAGAAGCATCTCAGCATCCGCGATTACGTCTCGCGCATCGCGTTCAAGGCGCACGGAGTCCGGTATCAGGCGGTCGCGGCCGAGGGGAAGGTCCTGCACGGCAAGACGCCGAATGTCGTCATCGCCGACGAGTTGCACGCATGGGAAGGCCGGGCCGGGCTGCGCCAATGGGAGGCGCTCGATTCCGCCCTCGTGAAAGTGCCGGGCACGCTGATGATCATCGCCTCGACCTCCGGGCGCGGGCAGGAAAACCTCGCATGGCAACAGGTAAGCTATGCCCTCAAGGTCCAGAAAGGCGAGGTGGACGATCCCGCAACGCTTCCGGTGATCTTCATGGCCGAGCCGGGCGACGACTGGCAGGACGAAGAAGTCTGGCACGCGACCAATCCCGGGCTCAGGCATGGCTATCCCGACCTCGCGGCCTTCCGGGACAAGGCGATGAAGGCCGAGAACTCACCCGCCGATCGCGACAGCTTCATGCAGTTCAACCTCAATCGCTGGCTCGACCAATCGACCTCGCCCTTCGTCGAGATGCACGTCTATGACGACGGCACGAGGGAGGTGGATCTCAAAGAGCTTGATATGGTGCAGGCCCCTTGCTTCATCGGGGTGGACCTGTCGAAGAACGAGGACCTGACGGCGGTCGTCGCGTGCTGGCGAGATGGCGATGACGGATACCAGGTCGCGGCGTTCTTCTTCTGCCCCGAGGACAACCTGCGCGGCCGGGGCGAGCTGCACGGCGTCGATTACGTCACATGGGCCGAGGAAGGCTTCATCATCCCGACGCCCGGCAATACGGTCGATCTGAGGGCCGTTGAGGAGCATATCCGCGAGCTTTGCGCCCGCTTCAACGTGCGCGAGATCGCCTTCGATCCGACCTACGGGCGGCACATGATGGGCAATCTCAACGATGATGGCTTCCCAGTGACCGAGTTCCGGCAGGGATGGGTGACGATGGCCCCTGCGGTGAAGGAGCTGGAGCGCGCCATCCTCGCCCGCACCTTCGTGCATGGCGGGCACCCGGTCCTGCGCTGGAACTTCTCGAACATCCAGCTTCGGATCGACCCGGCGGGGAACCGATCGTTCCACAAGGGCAAGTCGGGCGACAAGATCGACGGGGCCGTTGCCACCGCGATGGCCGTGGCCCGCTGCGCCGCCGACGAGACCGGCCTCGTGACCGAAGCCGACTGGTTCACCGATGATCTCTATACAGCGTGAGGATTACCCATGGATGATGAACGCCTGATCGTCGCGCTGGAGGCCCGTATCCGGGACTTCGAGCGCAACATGGCGAAGGCCGAGCGGCAGGGCACCGGCACCTATCGTAACCTGCAACAGCGTTCGCAAAGCGCCACGCGGTCGATGGAGCGGGACATGGTGCGGTCCACGGGCCGCATCAACCAGGCGCTCGCTTCGACCACGAGCCGCATCGGAGCAATGGGCAAGGCCTTCGCGATCGGGGCCGTGGTGACCGGCGTGGGCGCACTGACGAAGGGGGCATCGCAGGCAATCCGCAGCCTCGCCGACCTCGACGCGCAGGCCCGACGCGCGGGCGTGAGCGTGCAGGCGTTCCAGGAACTGAAATTCGTGGCGGAGACGAACCGGATCGAGGTGGACCAGCTTACGGACGGGCTCAAGGAATTGCAGCTTCGGGCCGACGAGTTCATCGAGACGGGCGGGGGATCGGCCGCCGAGGCGTTCAACCGGCTGGGCTACGGTGCCCGTGACTTGGCGCGCCGCCTCAAAGAACCGCAAGAGCTATTCCTCGACCTGATCGGGCGCATGGAGGATCTCGACCGCGCCGCGCAGATCCGGGTGGCGGATGAGGTCTTCGGCGGCACCGGCGGCGAGCGCTTCGTCGAGCTGCTGTCGCAGGGCGAGAGCGGCATCCGGGGCCTGGTGAGCCGCGCGCACGAGCTGGGCGCGGTGATGGATGACGAGGCCATCGCCAAGGCGGTGGAGCTTGACCGCAAGTTTGCTGAAGTCGGTCAACGGATCTCGTCGCTCACGAAGTCCATCGTCGTGGGGCTCGCCGATGCGGTTGCCAAGGTCGCGGACGCGGCAGGCTCGATCGGCGTCTCGGATGACGTGGAGGATATCGCCTCCGCCTATGAAGGGCTCTTCGCGGCGATCAACGCGGCGACCGGACCTACGGGCGTGAGGCTGATGGATCTGCAGGACGTGGACACGGCCCGCGAGCTGGCCGACCTCCTCGTCGAGATCGACCGCGAGATGACGGCCTTCAAGAACGGCGCGACCGAGGCGGATGCGTTCGAGGAGAAGATCGGCGAAGTCATCGGCGAGGCGCGGGATCTTCTGGGCGGCCTGAGCGACGTGGATGCGGCACAGTTCGGCGGCGTCATCTCGAACATTGACCGGATCGCCACGGCTCTCGCGGCGGCATCGGCCGAGGCGCGGGCGTTCCGCTCCACCCTGCCTACAAGCGGCAGCGGGCGCGGCGGCGATCCCCGCGACAGGGGCGGCAGCTTCGAGGACTGGCAGCAACGCAACTGGCCCGAGGAAGGCGCGACCTCGCCCCGTCCCAAGGGCCGGCCGATCGACATAGACTTCGGGTATAATCCCCCCGAGCCTGCCAGCGGGGGTGGCAGATCGTCCGGCGGCGGCGGTGGGGGCAGCGCTCAAATCTCGGATTATCAGCGCGAGATCGAACGAACGCGCTCCGACATGGCAAGGCTCGAAGGCGAGGCGGTCGAACTCCTGGCCCTCGCGCAATCCGGCCGCGATGTAGGCGATGCGCTGGAATACGCCCGGAAGCGGGCCGAGCTTCTCTACGAAGCGCAGGCATCGGGCAAGGCGATCACGCCATCGCTCACGGCCGAGATTGACGCCCTGGCGCTGTCCTACACGGAAGCGGGAATGCGGGCCGAGAGCGCCGCCGACAAGCTGCGCCTGATCGAGGAAAACGCGCTGCGCGGGGCCGATCGGATGACGGATCTATTCGGGTCTATTCTCGACGGCTCTGCCAGTGCAAAGGATTCCCTGTCCGGGCTTCTGATGGAGATGGCGCGGATGCAGTTCAGCAAGGCCATGCTGGGCTTCGGAGATCCGGGCGGCGTCTTCGGGATAATCGGAGGCGCGCTGACGGGACGGGCAACGGGCGGCCCGGTGCGCGGGGGATCGCCTTATCTCGTCAACGAGCGGACGGCGCGCTCCGAGGTCTTCGTCCCTTCGCAATCCGGTGGCGTGCTGAACGTCCCCCAGGCGCAGGCGGCGCTTCGCGACAGCGCGCGCACTGGCAGCGCAGGAAGCGCTCAGAAGATCGAAGTCGTCGGGGGCAATCTCATGCTGTCCGATCGGGGGGAGATCGTCGCCCAGATCCGCGTGCAGCAGGCGCAGGCCATCCAGCGGAACAACGCCGAACGGGATCGCGCGTTGCCGGGCAAGGTGAACGCCACGCGGGCCAATACGCACCGGAGGGCGCGTTGATGGAAGGCCTGCAACGCCGTCTCTGCGCCGCTTTGCGCGTGCGCCTGGCCGGTGGCACCGCCCGCCTGCCGGAAGGCTCCGCGATCATCTGGAATGCGTTCAGCGCGCTATCCCGCGCCCGATCGTGCGGGGCCAACGGGCCGAACCCGATCGCCTATTCCGAGATCGCCGTATGGTGCCAGCTCACGCGGACGCCGCTTGAGCCGCACCATGTCGAAATCATCACGGCGATGGATGCCGTTTGGATGGAGCGAACCTATCAGCGCGAGGGGCAGGACGGGCAGAAGGTCCTGCCCCGTGGGTCAGGGCAGACGCTTACGCCGGATATGTTTGATCTGGCGATGGGGTAGATCCAATTTACTCAAAGGCCTCTGAGCGAGCGCTGGCACTTTTTCACCAGATCAAAAAACTCATGGTCATCGATCCGTGGCGATTTTTCCCGGCTCGAATTCCAGATATCTTGGGCCATTCGGTAGGCGGTGGCTGCAAGAACTGATTCTTGTTCCACGCGCACTGTGCCATCAATCTGTCGCCTATCAGTCATTTCTCAATATCCTCTCACAATTAACTTGGACGGCTTTAGCGTGACTTCCCTCACTGTTGGGGCGAAGGCAGTGTTCTACCAGCCATTTAGCTCGGTCTTCTCTCCATGGTCAAACGTAATGCCGCTTGGTCCGACGTGAGTTATACGCGCGTCGGGATACAACTCAGTTACGATGCGATGCGCATCTCTGATCTGCTTCTCTGTGGGCATGGATGGGGACGGGGGTCTCGCCATCAAAGAAACGGACTATTCTCGACCTGATCCACTTGCTCGATCACTACTCCTACCCGGCCGCCCGCAGGATCAAAATGCCGAGACTTTACTTTATAGGCAATCGGCAATTTGCCTGCCCGGGTATCATACACGTAGTCACCGACAGAAGGGATAGTTATAGCTGCCTCGATATCAAGATCACGCAATTCTGCGGGATCGTATGCCCCTCCGGGATTCGGTTCATAGAAAACAACGTGAAACGTGCCATATGGATTACTCACAGAATTTCCTCACCATTGAACAAGGTCGGCTGGATTAACGGGCGTATGCTCAATCTCTTCTTGTGGAATTATAAGAACACGATCATCACAAATCTGGACAATGCACCCGCCTTCTTTCCGTGCTGCCCTTATCGCTCTTCTTATCACCGTTTCGGTCGGACGAGTAGTCATCTCAACCTCTTATCTATTTACTAAGCCGGACGCCTGCGCCGCCGCCGTTCGTATCAATGAACTCTATACCGGCCCCTTCAAGGGCGGCGCGCATGGCAGCGATCGCCTGATCGGAAACCTGCCGTCTCTCGCGTTCAAAATCCACAACAGTTGAAAGCCCGAGGCTCGCGGATTTAGCCAGCTTAGGCTGTGTCATCGAGATCATTGCGCGAGCTGCGCGGCATTGAGCTGGGTTCATATCAACATTTCCTGTTGACGGATATCGGGTCCGTCAGTATCAACATTAAGTATTGATACCTCAGCCAGGAGAAACCGGCAATGGACTATCGAAACCTCGCTGCGGGGAATGCAGAAGCTATGCCCGCACTGCTGAAACACGTCAGCGATATGCAATGCCTTGCGACGCGCCTTCATGCCGTCATGGGGATCGTGACACACCTCGACAATGAAGAAGCCTGCCCAGAAGGCAGGGTGTTTCTCTGCAATTATGCGGAGGACTTGGCCGACAAGCTGTCGCTCGGTCTCGACCAGGTAAATCTTCCCCTTGGGAGGGCAAACCAATGAGTGCGGGGAAAGAGCAGACCGCAGCGACTCTCGGATATCAGGTCTGGGGGCTGATCAACGTCGCTCGGCTCGCCCATGAGAACGATCGCGATGGCGCACCGCTTGAACAACGAGGGATAGATATTGTCCTTGAACTAGCTGGGCGCATGGCTGGCGAGCTTGTCGAACAATGCGAACGAATGGAGGAAAAGCAGGAACCGAAGGAGGCCGACACATGACCGATACCCACGATTCTCTTCCCGGCGCGATGGACGAGATCGAACGCGCGCAGAGCATGGTCGAGCTGATTGCTATGACATGTCGTGAGAACCCCGACGACGATTAGAATGCCATCTCAACCGGTTGCGAGTATGCCTTAAATCGGATCGAGGTCGCGCTGATTTCTCTTAGCAGGATTAAGCTCGATCCAGAGATGGTGCAAATCGGACAAATCACACCTCCATTGGGTTTCGTATCCGATGGGGGTTGCGCAATGCGTTCCATTGGATTACATATCCAATGAGCTCGAGGAGGATCAGATGGCTAGTCCAGGTGAACTGCAGAAGAAAGTCGCGGTGACGCTTGGTATCGATGATGTCGAAGCAGCAACGACTTGGCGGGTTTTGCGGGAGGCCGGACTTGTAACAAAGGGCGGTCGCGGCCGCAGTGCTGCTAGGGTGACGCATCGCGATGCTGCGACTTTAATCTATGCCATCTGTGGCTCGACGATGATCAAAGAAGCACCAGCCTTTATTAATCGCGCCACATCTTCCCGTGGATTCAATCATTACCTTACCGATTGGGCACCGGTGGCAAAGTACGATTTCAACCCTGGAGAAGATCCAGAATCTCCAAAATGGGAACTAAGGGGGCTTGATGTTCCAAGCGTGAAACTGCTTCCGTCGGCGCATTCTGCGCTAGATGTATTAGAAGGGTTCTTGCTTTGGGGTGGTGAGGCTCAATTCGCTGATGAAGTCGTAAAGCCTTCAGAAACGAGCGTGAAGCGGCTTTTTGTTTCTTTCGAGTTACCGGATGAAATAACAAGATTTAGGGTTAGCGGCGTGAACGCTGATGACTGGAAGTATTTTGAGGAGCAGTATTATGCCCCTAGCGGTGGATACCATTATGATGGTCGCACGATATCAGAAAGTGAAAAGATCCGATTGGAGGGAGATGGTCATCCTATAAGGACTGGCGACCTAGAAAGTGTTCGCTGGTTTTCTCTTCATACTATCCAAGAAATTGGTCGTTTTCTCGAAGCGAGGCCGAAATGATGGCCGGCCGTGCGTCTATTTTTCGGCAAGCTGACATAACTCGCGCCGCGAAAGGCGTTGTCGCGGCGGGGTTGCCAGTGGGGCGTGTCGAGATTGACCGTGACGGAAAGATCGTCGTGCTCATCGGAGAGCCGGGAAAGCTCGATAAGGTCAATGACTGGGATTAAGATGAAGAACAGTCGATTCCCTTATGCAAAGTCGTACCAAGACCGCCACGGCAAACGCCGCTGGCGATACCGGGTGAAGGGTTTCACTGCCGAACTTGGCACCGAATGGGGCAGCGAAGAGTTCCAGCGCCGCTATGCCGACGCGGTGAACGGCTACTCCGCAAGAGCGCGGGACGGGGTAGGGGTGTCGCACACGATGCCCGGCACGTTCGCCGATCTCGTCGTGAAGTTTTATCAGCTCCATCTGCCTACGGTCGCAGGCAGCACCGCGGCAGATTACCGTGCAATCATTGAGCCGTTGCGAAAGAAGCACGGGCTCAAGCGGGCTTCTCAGATGCAGCGTCGCCATGTGCTGGCCATCAAAGCCGAACTGGCGAGCACACCGCAGAGGGCGAACAAGACGCTAAAGCGGCTCGCGCAGCTTATGGACCTCGCAATCGAGTTGGAATGGCGCACTGACAACCCCGTGCGGGGCGTTAAGCGGTTCCCGACCAATCCTGACGGGTTCCACGCGTGGGACGAGGCCGAGATCCAGCGCTTTTACGAGATCCACCGAATCGGGACGCCCGCGCATCTTGCAATGACGCTGATGCTCTACACGGGGGCCGCGAAATGCGACGCAGTGCAGCTCGGTCGAGGGAACGTTCGCGATGGACGGCTCGCCTATCGTCGTCGAAAGACGAAGCTGAACCCTGATGGCGTGGAGGTGAGCATCACCATCCATCCCTATCTTGCCGAGACGCTCCGCCATGTCCGTACGGACGCTTTCACCTTTCTCGAAACCGCGAACGGCAAGAGCCGGACGCCAAGCGGCCTCGGGAGTTCGATGCGGAAATGGTGCGACAAAGCAGGATTGCCCCTTTGCTCATCTCACGGGCTCAGGAAGGCCATCTGTCGCCGCATCGCCGAGGTGGAGGGCGATGTCTTCAAGGTGATGGCCGTGAGTGGGCATCGGGATATCCGCGAGGCGCAGAAATACTGCGATCGGTTCGGTCGGCACGCCAAAGCAGACTCAGCGATCGCCAGTCTTCCGGGCGGGGTAAATCCGGAACGGAAATTGACGAACCATCCCGCTAGGTTCGCCACAAATCAGTCCAAGCAACTGAGAAGCAAGGAGTAATCATGGCGTTTGGTAGGCCCGGAGGGACTTGAACCCCCAACCAAAGCGTTATGAGCGCTCTGCTCTAACCAATTGAGCTACAGGCCCGCCGATGCAGGGACGTATCAGAGGGGTTGGATCCGTCAAGAGGCTGGCTGGCCGACAGGCGAGGTGCCGAGAACCTGTTGCAGCACATCGAGCTTGCGGCGTTCTTCGGTCGTGAACGTCGCGATGTCGCCGTCGATCTCGGCCATTGCCCGAATATCCGGCTCCACTGGTCCGACGTGCGGATCGGGCATCATGAAAGAGGTCAAGGCAAAGAGGAACGCATTGAGTGTCATGGGCGGAAAACAGCCGAACGGCGGACCGGTTCCACGGACGTTGCGGCACCCACGCGTTTGGGCTATCGCACCGCGCAATCGTGGGGCGGCAAGGGATACCGGCAGATGAGCGATGAGAAGCGGGGACTGACCTATGCCGAAGCTGGCGTCGATATCGGCGCGGGTAACGAACTTGTCGATCGGATCAAGCCCGCCGCCAAAGCGACGGCCCGCGCCGGCATGATGTCGGGTCTGGGCGGCTTCGGCGCACTGTTCGATCCGCGAGCGGCAGGCTTTCTCGATCCGGTCCTCGTCGCGGCGACCGATGGCGTCGGCACCAAGCTCAGGCTCGCCATCGACACCGACAGGCTTGAGGGCGTGGGCATCGATCTTGTCGCAATGTGCGTCAACGACCTTGTCTGTCAAGGCGCGGAGCCGTTGTTCTTTCTCGACTATTTCGCGACTGGAAAGCTCGACATGGATCGGGCCGCCCGTGTCATCGAGGGCATTGCAGAAGGGTGTCGTCGTGCGAATACCGGCCTCATCGGTGGTGAGACGGCCGAAATGCCAGGCATGTATGCGGGCGGTGATTTCGACCTTGCGGGCTTCGCCGTCGGGGCGATGGAGCGCGGATCGGAACTGCCGTCGGACGTGTCCGAAGGGGACGTCCTGCTCGGCCTTGCGTCGGATGGGGTTCATTCCAACGGTTTCTCGCTCGTGCGCCGCGTGACGGAGCGGGCAGATCTCGATTGGTCGGATCAGAGCCCGTTCGGGGAGGGAACCTTGGGCGAGGGGCTGCTCGTACCCACGCGGCTCTATGTCACGCCGGTCCTTTCGGCGGTTCGGGCGGGTGGCGTACACGCGCTCGCACATATCACCGGCGGGGGGCTGACCGAGAACCTGCCGCGCGTTCTGCCGGCAGGGCTCGGCGCGCGGATCGATCTCGGTGCATGGAAGATGCCGCCGGTCTTCTCATGGCTTGCGTATGCCGGCGGGATCGAGACATCTGAAATGCTCAAGACGTTCAATTGCGGCATCGGCATGGTCGTCGTCGTTGCGCAGGATCGCGCGGAGCAGATCGCGACCCTTCTTCATGAAGCAGGAGAGCGGGTCGTGGCGCTCGGCATGGTGCTGCCCGGCGAGGGCGTGAGCTACGACGGCACCCTCGCGTGACGTTGCGCGTCGCGATCCTGCTGTCGGGCGGAGGGTCGAACATGGTGGCGCTCGCCGATAGCATGACCGGCGATCATCCGGCGCGGCCGTGTCTTGTCCTGTCGAACAAGCCCGGGGCCGGTGGGCTCGACCGCGCCTCTGCCCGCGGCATTCCCACCGCATGCGTCGATCATCGCGATTTCGCCGGCGATCGCGGAGCGTTCGAGGCGGCATTGCACGAGCGCCTCGCCGCGGCGCAGCCCGATCTGATCTGCCTCGCGGGCTTCATGCGGATCCTAACGCCGCCCTTCATCGATCTCTGGCAGGGACGAATGCTCAATATCCATCCATCGCTCCTGCCGAAATATCGGGGTCTGGACACACATGCCCGCGCGATCGCGGCCGGCGACACAGTGGCGGGCTGTACGGTTCACGAGGTGACGGCGGAACTCGACGACGGGCCGGTCCTCGGGCAAGCGCGCGTTGCGGTTCAACCGGACGACGATGCCGCAACTCTCGCTGCGCGCGTCTTGCAGGCGGAGCATCGGCTCTATCCAGCTGTCCTGCGCCGCGTGGCCGAAGGGTGTCGTGACCCGCTTCACATTCCCTGACGCTTTTCAACCCGGCCGCATCGGCATATCACCGCCGGGATTCAGGGGCGATCCCCTCAACGGAAGGATGACGCAAGCCACATGATGACGATCACCACGACCGAAGCGCTTGCAAATTTCTGCGCCCGCGCTGCCACTGCCCCCTACGTCACCGTCGATACCGAATTCCTGCGCGAGCGGACCTACTACTCCAAGCTCTGCCTGATCCAGCTTGCGATCCCGGGAAATGACGAGGAAGACGCGGTTCTGGTCGATCCACTCGTGGAGGGCCTCTCTCTCGATCCGATCTACGACCTCTTCCGCGACGAAAGCGTCGTGAAGGTCTTCCATGCCGCCCGTCAGGATCTTGAAATCTTTTGCATCGAGGGTGGCGTGATCCCTGCACCCCTGTTCGATACGCAGGTCGCCGCAATGGTCTGCGGCTTTGGCGAACAGGTTGGTTACGAGACGCTGGTCCGCAAGATCGCCAAGGGCAACATCGACAAGTCCAGCCGCTTTACCGACTGGTCGCGGCGTCCCCTGACGGATGCGCAGAAATCCTACGCCTTGGCGGACGTGACTCATCTTCGTGATATCTATGAACATCTTTCGGCCGAGCTTGCGCGATCCGGCCGCACCGAATGGGTCGAGGAGGAGCTGTCGGTTCTTACCGATCCTGAAACCTATCGCATTGCGCCCCGTGACGCTTGGCGACGGGTCAAGACGCGCACGCAGTCGGGCCGGTTCATGGCCATTCTGAGAGAGCTCGCCGCGTTCCGCGAGGAATATGCGCAAGCCCGTAACGTGCCGCGCAGCCGTGTTTACAAGGACGACGCGCTGATCGAACTTGCATCGACCAAACCGTCATCAGAGAAGGATCTCGCGCGGTCGAGGCTTCTCCTGCGCGAAGCCCGCAAAGGCGAGATCGCCGACGGAATTCTCGCTGCCGTGCAAGCGGGGCTCGAGGTGGATCCTAAGGATTTTCCCGAGACGGACAACGTTCGCGACAAGCTGCAGGTGAACCCCGCGCTTGCCGATCTGCTGCGCGTGCTTCTGAAGGCCAAGGCGGAAACGGCAGGCGTCGCGCAGAAGCTGATCGCGACCTCGGCCGATCTCGACACGATCGCGGCCGGCGGGCGCGAGGTTCAGGCCCTTTCGGGGTGGCGCAAGAAGGTCTTCGGACGCGATGCGATCCGGATGTGCGAAGGACGCGTCGGTCTGAAGGCGCAGGGCAACGACGTGGTGGTCTTCGAGCTCTGAGCGGGTCCGCTCAGCGCCGTACGGCGAGCGCGTTCGTCGCGCCGCTGACCCTCAACTCGGAAATTCCGGCGAGTTCCTCGGTATCGAGGGCAAGGGCGACAGTCACTTCGCGAGAGCGAGGGGTCGATACCCTTCCGGCCTCGGTCGGCTGTGCGGCACGGAACTGGAAGGTAAGCGATCCAGGCGCGCTCGGCACCGGCAGCAGTGCGCCCTGGTAGTAGCCCTGCACTGGCGCACGGCCCGTGGCACGGAGGATGACGCCGCTCGGAGCAGGCTCGGCCGCGACCGAGACGATCTCGGCGATGAGCGGCCGCGGATCGATCGCAACGGCTTGCGGTTCGGTTGCGAGCCTCTGCCGATCGGCTTCCCGCTCGCATGCGGCGGTCGCTACGACCAGAAGCGCCGCCATCACAATCTTCCTGCCCATATCGCGCTCCCGACCGGTCCGCTTCGCCGCATGCGTTCCCGTCAGGCCCTATCCCAAGGCGACCCGCTTGAAAAGTCCGGCCTGTCTTGCGCGGCTCCGGCCGATTGCCTAGGTCAAACCCGACCGCGCCCCCCGAAGGAGACGATCATGGCCCAAGCCGAGTTCGACGAGATTGCCGAGACCTTCGACTTCCTCGACGATTGGGAGGATCGGTATCGCCACGTGATCGAGATGGGACGGGATTTCCCACCGCTCGACGACGCGTCGAAAAGCCCGGCGACGAAGGTCGAGGGCTGCGCGAGCCAGGTCTGGCTGGTACCGCGGATCGAGAACGGGCGCTTCGATTTTGGTGGGGACAGCGATGCGATGATCGTGAAAGGTCTGATCGCCGTCTTGCATGCGCTTTATGCGGGGCGGCCGGTGGGCGAGGTCCCGGCCGTGGATGCCGAAGGAGCTTTGCACCGTTTGGGACTGGACGACCATCTGTCGTCGCAGCGATCGAACGGATTGCGTGCGATGGTCGAACGGATCCGCGCCGTCACGGCACATGCCGGCTGAGCGTTACGCCTGACGGGCGAGAGCCGGGCCAAGATCGCCGTAACCCGTAAGCCGTCTCTCGAAGTCGAGGCCGAGGCGGAAAGCTGCCTCCCGTGCGTGATCGGTCAGGTCCGGATCTTCGGTCTGCGCCAGATAGACGAGTTTGGTATAATGGCCGAAATAGGCGTCGCGCAGTTCAGGATGACGGTCGAGGCCCAGCGGGCGGATCACGAAGGCGTCGAACTGGCGGGCCAGGAAATCGGTGAGGTAAAAGGCAGTGAACTCGTGCGCGCTGCGCGATTGGAATGTCTCGGTCCCCTCGAAGAAGGCATAGCAATGCGGGGCGGGGATCATCTCGACCCCGAGGTCGTCGCAGGTACCTGCTAGCGTGCCGGCGGTTCCGCAATCACCGTAGGCCACGAAGATCCGGTCATAAGTCGCACGGTGGTGCTCCACAGCCTCGCCGACGGCACCTGGAATGCGATCCGGGTGATTGTGCAGGATCGCGGGCAGGCATGCGAGATCCATGTGGTGCCAGTCGTTCAATCGTATGAGCGCCGCGATCTCGCGCGCAAGGGCACCGCAGGCAAGGATCAGCACCCGTCCGTTGCCATCGGGCGCTGCCCCCTCATGGGTCAGTATGTCGGAGGAGGGCAGAGACATCGGATCAGTTCGACCTGACCGGCCTGCCGTAGCCTTCTTCTACCTTCAAAGAAATTTGCGACGTTTCGAACCGGGCATACACGATCGCATTTGCACCGCGTCGCCTTGTACCTGTGACCATCCGGTCGAATGTTCGCCTTTGCACGTCGGCCGAATGCTCCGCGTATTGCCTGATCTTTCCAATTGCGACGTTGCAAAGGGGTGCGGCAATGTCGCTGGATACGTGCCTAGCCCTTACGGTCGAACCAAGTGACGGGCCAAGCGTCTTGTCGATTACCCGGCACGGTGCGGTATCGATCCTAACGACCGGCATCAGCGCGGTGTCCGGCCTTGGCGGTCGTCGTCGCGATTGGCAGCACGTCGAGCCATGAAATGCAGCACAATATACGTCGCGAGGACCCCCGGGATCAACGCGGCAAGACGGACCGGAGGCGCGATGTTAGCCTGAACTGCCGCAGCGATCGCAACAGTAATGCCGCCCCCGATAATCACGATGACGAGAATCATAACGAACTTGTCGAGGGGCATGTCCCGTCTCCTTAAGGGTATCCATCATGTCGGCGCGGGGAAGGGCGGCATCAAGTGGCCGCCTCGCCCCCGACCTTGTTGTGTCGACGTGCCACCTGCGCCTTTGCAGTTTCCACCGCGACGGCCGCGTCTCGGCAATAGGCATCGGCACCGATCGCACGGCCGAATTCCTCATTGAGAGGTGCCCCGCCCACCAGCACGATGTAATCGTCGCGGATCCCCTGCTCTTTGAGCAAGTCTATGACCACTTTCATGTATGGCATCGTGGTCGTCAGTAGCGCAGACATGCCGAGGATCTCTGCCTTCTCGCGCTTCAGCGCCTCGATGTAATCTTCGGCGGGATTGTTGATGCCCAGATCGACGATCTCGAAGCCCGCTCCTTCCATCATCATTCCGACGAGGTTCTTGCCGATATCGTGGATATCGCCCTTCACGGTGCCGATCACCATCTTGCCCATCTTGGGCGCGCCGGTCTCGGTCAGAAGAGGCTTCAAGATCCCCATTCCGCCCTTCATCGCCCCCGCAGCGAGAAGAACTTCCGGCACGAAGAGGATGCCGTCGCGGAAATCGTTGCCGACGATCGTCATGCCGGAGACGAGCGCCTTTGTCAGGATATCGTATGGCTGCCACCCGCGTTCGAGCAGGATGTTCACGGATTCCTCGATCTCTTCCTTCATGCCGTCGTAAAGGTCGTCCTGCATCTGCTGGACGAGCTCGTCGTCATCGAGCTCCGACAGGATGATGTCGTCCTGATCATCGGACATGGACTTGCACTCCTTCTTGGGCGCGCGGGTTCCGCGCGCCGGATTTCGTCCGCGACTTCCCACCGAGATGGTGCCGATGGCGGACTTGGCAAATGTTCTCAATTCGTTCTATTCTTCGGGTATGGACCGACCCGCCCCGCCCAGACATCGCAGCCGCGCCCGTGCCGCCGCCTCGAACCCGGAAACGCGGTTCGATACGCTTGTCCGCGTGGCCGAGGATGACGGTTGGTCGCCCGATGCGGATCTGCCGCTTCTCAGGACCGAGGTGCGGGAGGACGTTCCGCGCAGCGTCATCACGCGAAACACCTCGCCGGATATCGGCTTCGACCGTTCGATAAATCCATATCGCGGTTGCGAGCATGGCTGCATCTACTGTTTCGCGCGGCCGACCCATGGTTTTCTGGGACTTTCTCCGGGACTCGACTTCGAGACGAAGCTCGTCGCACGGCCCGACGCGCCACGCATCCTTGCGCGGGAGCTTGGCCAAAAGGGGTACAAAGTCGCGCCGATCGCCCTTGGGACGAACACCGATCCCTACCAACCGATTGAGCGCGAACGGCGCATCATGCGCGGCATCCTGGAGGTGTTGCAGGCCCACCGACATCCGCTGACCATCGCGACCAAGGGATCGTTGGTCGAGCGTGATATCGATATCTTGTCGGAACTGGCGGAGAGAGAACTCGTACGCGTCGGCATCTCGGTGACGACGCTCGACGCGCAGCTCGCGCGCAACCTCGAGCCCCGAGTCCCATCTCCGGTGCGTCGATTGAAGACGATCGAGCGTCTTGCCCGAGCGGGCATCCAGGTCCGGGTCATGGCGTCGCCGATGATCCCGGGCCTGACTGACTCCGAACTCGAACGTATCCTCGAGGCCGCGCGCGATGCAGGGGCGGTCGCCGCGTCTTGGGTCATGCTTCGTTTGCCCTACGAGGTCGCGGGACTTTTCGAGGAATGGCTCGAACGGCACGCACCGCACCGAAAGGAAAAGGTGCTCGCCCGCCTGCGCGAGATGCATGGCGGCAAAACGTATTCCGCGGAATGGGGATTGAGGATGCGCGGGGAAGGGGTCTATGCCGCGCTTCTGGCCAAGCGCTTCGACCTCGCCGTCCGGCGTCTCGGCCTCGATGAACATCTGGATCCGCTCAGATGCGACCTCTTCGAGGTGCCGCTCGGTACGGAACGCCAGCCCTCGCTGTTCTGAGCAGATATTCGGTGCCGCGCGGTGTGCTTTATGATAGGCAACGACATGGTCAGCTTTGCCCACAGCGTGGCCCGCGTCGCGGTCTGGAATCTCGCCGGGTACCAGTACGTCTCGCCCGACCGCCTTGCTCGGCAGGTGGCGGGGCTCGCGTTCCTCGATGCTGAGATGGTCGTGCTCGTCGAACTCTATGGCGAAAGCCATCTCGATGCGCTCGCCAAAGGCCTCGCAGAGCAGGGGGTCGATTACCTCCCCGTCTTCGTGGCGCAGCCCCATGGGCTGCATATCGGAATTCTGGCCAAATCGGGCGTGACCGTCGAGAATGCAAGGCTGATCCCTGGCACCGAGGGAAAGTACGAGAAGGGGCGCCGCGCCCTTGCGTTTGATACACGTATCGGGGGCTTTTCGGCTCATGTGCTGGGATTGCATCTCAAATCCGGTCGCGGCGCGGCCGAACAGGCGCTGCGCGACACGCAATGCCGCGCGATCGGCGCTTATGTCGAAGCCTATCGCACTGCGGAGGGTCAGTCCCGCCGAGCTATTCTGATGATGGGCGACTTCAACATGATCCCCGGGCAGGACGTCAGCAATTTCCATCATCTCGGCGGCGACGACGTGATGGATTTCGTATCGAGCTGGGATCTGCAGGACAGGTTCTCTCATATTCTCGATCTCGGGCGGGCCAACCTTCTGGACGGTTTCGCGATCAGCCGGACATATTCCACGCGTTATATCCGTGGAACGCTCCGTCTCTTTCCGATGCACTGGACGATGGAGATGGGCCGGGAGGCGTTTCGAGATCGCGTTTCGGACCATTTGCCCTTCACCGCGTCCTTCCGCATCTCCTGACGCGTCAACCGCGCCTGCGCCCCCGGCGTTGACGTACCGGACCTGCAACGTCACCGGTGCCATCGCTGGGAGAGGAAAATCCGCCCATCTTCGCTTCGATCTCGGCAAGGTCTGGGGCGGGCCCCTTTGCCTTAGTCTCGAGCGCCTCGCGCATATGGCGCAGATGTTCGGAAGTTGTGCCGCAACAACCGCCGATGATACGCGCGCCGGCATCCCGCGCCATCACGGCGTAATCGGCCATGAGTTCGGGCGTGCCGTTATAGTGAATGTGACCATCCACGTATTTAGGGATACCCGCATTGCCCTTCGCGATGATCGGCCGGTCGGGCGATTGCGCGGCAAAACCCAGAACTGTGCGCAGCAGGTCGGAGGCCCCGACACCGCAATTCGCTCCGAAGGCCACCGGAGGGTGCTCCTTCATCTTGCCGACGAGCGTGACCATGTCCGCGCTCGTCACACCCATCATCGTGCGGCCGGCCGTGTCGAAGCTCATCGTGCCGCACCATGGCATGTCCGCAAGCGCCGCCCCTTCCGAGGCCGCACGGTACTCTTCCGGTGACGAGACCGTCTCGACCCAGAGAATATCAGCCCCGCCCTCCTTCAGCCCCTCGGCCTGTTCGTGAAACATCTCGACCGCAACTTCGTGGGTCAGTGTTCCCATCGGGACGAAGATGTCACCGGTGGGTCCGACGCTGCCCGCTACGACGACCGGACGCGACTGCGCATCCGCGACCTCGCGTGCGATCTCCGCACCTGCGCGATTGAGTTCGCGGACGCGATCCTGCGCGTCGTGCAGTTTCAACCGCGAGGCATTGCCGCCGAACGTGTTGGTAAGAAACAGGTCGCTTCCTGCCTCCACCGGACCGCGGTAGAGATCGCGGATCCGCTCGGGATGATCGACATTCCAGAGCTCCGGCGCATCGCCGGATTGCAGCCCCATATTGAAGAGATTGGTCCCGGTCGCGCCGTCGGCTAGAATCCATTCTCGGGCCTCGAGCATCTTCGTCAGTGCGTCTTGGGGCATCTCTTTGGGTCTCCTTCGGTCGCGCGGGGTCTGCCACGTCTCTATCATGCGCGCAAATGCGGATGTTTCATGATCATCATGCGCCATCGCGCGCCGGCGTCAGGCCATGTCGGCGAGTTCGGCCTTGGCCTGAATCATGAGCGCGTCCATCTTCTCGCGCAGTTCCGCCTCCGAGACCTTGTCGTCCAGATCGCCCTTCACCTTGCGGTAGACGTCTTCCTCACCTGCCTCTTCGAAATCGGCCTTTACGACCTCTTTCGCGTAGGCCTCGGCTTCGGCTCCGTTCTTGCCGAGCTTCTCGGCAGCCCAGACTCCGAGAAGGCGGTTGCGCCGCGCCTCTGCACGGAACTGCATTTCCGCATCATGGGCGTACTTGCTTTCGAAGGCGTCGCGCCTGTCTTTCATGTCGCTCATATCGCGAGATTCTCCTTGCTGGTTCGTTACTGATATGTGGCGTGGGGTCCGGCCCGCCAAGAGGGCCTTCTTGGCAAGGGCAGGGCTTTCGCCTATAGGCGGGACGAGAAGGCGCGCGCGGTCGCGCCCGTCAGGAGACATCATGGCACGGCGCAAGAAAATCTACGAAGGCAAGGCCAAGATCCTCTACGAGGGTCCCGAGCCCGGTACGTTCGTCCAGTATTTCAAGGACGACGCCACGGCCTTCAATGCCGAGAAGAAGGCAACGATCGACGGCAAGGGCGTGCTGAACAACCGCCTGAGCGAGTTCTTCATGAAGGGCCTTGCCCAGATCGGAGTGCCCACGCACTTCATCAAGCGGATCAACATGCGCGAGCAACTGATCCGACAGGTCGAGATCATCCCGCTCGAGGTCATCGTGCGCAACTTCGCCGCCGGCTCCATGTCGACGCGCCTTGGACTTGCCGAAGGGACGGCGCTGCCGCGGCCGATCGTGGAATTCTGTCTCAAGGATGACAAGCTCGGGGATCCGCTGGTGAGCGAGGAGCATATCCTGGCTTTTGGCTGGGCCTCGCAGCAGGATCTCGACGACATGATTTCGCTCGCGCTTCGGGTGAACGATTTCATGTCGGGCATCATGCTCGGCGTCGGCATCAAGCTCGTTGATTTCAAGATCGAGATCGGGCGTATCTGGGACGGTGATTTCCAGCGTCTCGTCATCGCCGACGAGATCAGCCCCGATTCGTGCAGGCTCTGGGATCTCGAGACGGGACAGAAGCTAGACAAGGATGTCTTCCGTCGCGACCTCGGAAATCTTGCCGATGCTTATACGGAGGTGGCGCGGCGGCTGGGCGTTCTGCCCTCGAACGTCACTCACGCGACGAAGCCCACCTTGATCAACTGACGGCCTGCGGTCGTTCGGCCGCGGGATTTGAGTATTTTTTGACAGATGAAGCAGGGGGCCGCGCGATGAAGGCACGTGTGCACGTCATGCTGAAAGACGGCGTTCTCGATCCACAGGGCGAGGCCGTACGCCATGCGCTGGGCGCGCTCGGTTTCACCGAGGCGCGCGGTGTGCGGCAGGGCAAGGTCATCGAACTCGATCTTGAGGATGGGACAGATACCGCCCGCATCGATGAGATGTGCGAGCGCCTTCTCGCCAATACCGTCATCGAGAGCTATCGCGTGGAGATCCTTTGAAATGCGGATTGCCATCGATATGGATGAGGTCATGGCCGACACTCATGCCGCGAAGCTCGCGCTTTTCGCCGCACGCGGTTACACGTGGAGCGAGGAGGAGATCGCGGGGCGGCATCTTTCGGATCTCGCGGGCAGCGAAGATGCGGCCCAGGTCGAAAGCGAGATGCAGCGGGGGCTCTTCTTCGCGGATCTGGCCGTTGTGCAGGGTGCGCAAGAGGGAATCGCCGCATTGGCGCAGGACCACGAAATTTTCGTCGCGACTGCCGCGATGGAATATCCTGCATCCTGCCCGCACAAGATCGCTTGGCTCGCACGGCACTTTCCTGATATTTCGCCGATGAACATCGTGCTCTGCGGCGACAAGAGCGTAATCGCCGCCGACCTTCTCATCGACGATTCACCGCGCCATTTCACGGGCTTCGGCGGTACTGGCATCTGCTTTGACGCTCCGCACAATCGTGGCGATCAGGTCTCTCATCGCTTGACCAACTGGGCAGATGCCGAGGCGATGGTCTCGGGTTTCGCTTGAGGAGAGCTTCGCCATGAAGGCAGCCGTCATTGTCTTTCCCGGGTCGAACTGCGACCGCGATCTTGCGGTGGCACTGCGGCAGGCGGGCGCATCTGTCGAGATGGTCTGGCACAAGGATCGCGAACTGCCCTCCGGGGTCGATCTCGTCTGCCTTCCGGGAGGCTTCTCCTTCGGGGATTACCTGCGTTGCGGGGCGATCGCGGCACGGTCTCCTGTCGTCGACGCCGTCGTGGCTCACGGGGCGGCGGGTGGTTATGTCCTAGGCATCTGTAACGGCTTTCAGATCCTTACCGAGACCGGTCTGCTGCCGGGCGCGCTGATGCGTAACCGGCAGCTCAAATACATCTGTCGGACTGTGCCGCTCGTCGTGCGCAATCACGAAAGCGATTTCACGCGAGGCTATCGCGAGCGGCAGATCATCGACATTCCGATCGCCCATCACGACGGCAATTATGTGGCCGACCGCGACACGCTCGACCGACTCGAGCGGGACGGCCGCATTGCGTTCGCCTATGCTGCAAATCCGAATGGATCGCAGAACGACATTGCCGGCGTGCTCAGCGAGAACGGGCGCATACTCGGCATGATGCCGCATCCCGAACGCGCGGCTGATCCCGCCCTTGGTGGCACCGACGGCCGCATCTTGTTCGATGCGCTTTGTCAGAGCTTTGCGGATGCATGAACTTGTCGGAAGGGCCTGCCGCGCTTAGCCTCTGCGCATGAAGCCGCCGATCATCCCCGATCCGTCGCCTCCGCGGCGATGGCCCTGGCGTGTCGCCGCGGCTTTCGCCGTGATCGTGGCGCTGAGCGTCGTCTGGGTGACGAACACCCTGCTAACCGAGCGTTTCACCGAAAGCACACGTAACCGGGCCGAGGTGCGTCTCGCCCTGTATTCCGGCAACCTGATGAGTGCCCTTCAGCGCGCGAGTGTCGTACCGCTTCTGCTGAGCCGCGACCCGGCGTTGATCGGCGCGCTGACGTCCCAGGAATATTCCCAGACGACACAACGGCTGATTTCGTATCTCGACGAGATCGGCGCGCAATCCCTGATGCTGCTTGACCGTGACGGACGCGCCGTGGCCGCCACCGACCGGGAGCGGTTGGGGTCGAACCACAGGCAAGAGCCGTATTTCGTAGATGCCTTGCGAAATGACGGGACGGTCTTTTCGCTTGTTCAGCGCGAAAGCGGGGCCTTCGCATTTTCGTATTCCCGCCGGATCGAGGTCGGCGGCGCGCTGACGGGTGTCATCGTCGTGGGTGTCGATTTGCGTCAGTTCGAAAGCAGCTGGGCGGGGTTCTCGGACGCCGTACTGGTGACGAACAGCGAGGGTCAGATCATTCTCGCCACTGAATCGAGATGGCGCGGCCTGAGCGAGGACGAGGCTCTTGCCCGTCGTTCGGCCACAGGTGCGATCGAGCGGGCGATCCAAGCCACCAACGACTGGACTGCGCTTCCGGCTGACGCCTATGTCGCAGGCGAGGCGGTGATGCGGCAATCTACCCGGATCCCGTTCCAAGGCTGGCGTATGACCAGTTTCACGACTTCGGCTTCCGTGCGGGAGCGCGTGAACGGAGTGCTCGCGCTGGAGATCATGGGATTCGCGTTGCTGATTGCGGCCGGGTCGTTCTGGGCCAGCCGTCGTGCAGCGAGCAGGTCGAATTTTTTCCAGCGGGAGTCGGCGGATCTTCGCGCCCTCAATGTGGCCTTGCAGCGGGAAATTGCCGAGCGTGAAAAGGCCGAAAAGAACCTAGAAGTGGCCGAGCAGACCGTCGCACAAACATCGAAGCTTGCTGTTCTGGGAGAGATGTCGGCTTCGGTCAGCCATGAACTGAACCAGCCGCTCGCGGCGATGAAGACCTACCTTGCGGGTGCCCGGCTTCTCGTCCAGCGCAAGCGTCCCGACGAGGCGTTGGCTTCGTTCCACCGGATCGACGACCTGATCGAACGGATGGGTGCGATCACCCGTCAGCTCAAAAGCTATGCGCGCAAGGGGGGCGATGCGTTCGAAACGCTCGACCTGCGCAATTCGCTGAGTGCTGCGCTTGCCATGATGGAACCGCAGCTCAAGGCGCGTGACGTGGCGATTTCGCGCTCCGTTCCGGGTGCTCCGGTTCCAGTGGTGGCCGACCGCATCCGGGTCGAGCAGGTCATCGTCAACCTTCTCAGGAACGCGATCGACGCGACGAAGGACACGCCGGATCCCCGGATCGAACTGATCCTGTCGGCGGGTGATAACGCAGTGCTGACCGTCCGTGACAACGGCACGGGCATCAAGGATCTCGAATCCCTCTTCGAGCCGTTCTACACGACGAAGGCTGCGGGCGACGGCACAGGGCTTGGGCTCGCAATCTCGTCAGGCATCGTTGCGGATCTAGGCGGACGGCTGACCGCGCGGAACGCCCGTGACGGCGGTGCCGTTTTCGAGATGTCCCTGCCGATCCGAAGCGATATGCAGGAGGCTGCGGAATGAGGGGGAAGAGTGGATGGCAGCACAGATGAAGATCGCGATCGTTGATGACGAACACGACATGCGGCAGTCGATCAGCCAGTGGCTGGCCCTGTCGGGTTATGAAACCGAAACCTTTGGCTCGGCCGAAGAGGCGCTGAAGACGTTGCCGACTGACTATGCCGGCGTGGTGGTCAGCGACATCAAGATGCCGGGTATGGACGGAATGGCGTTTCTCAAGCGGCTCATGGCAGCTGATTCCGCGTTGCCGGTCATCATGATCACCGGGCACGGCGACGTGCCGATGGCGGTCGAGGCAATGCGTGTCGGTGCGTTCGATTTTTTGGAGAAACCCTTTAACCCCGAGCGGATGACCGATCTCGTGAAGCGCGCGATCTCGCGCCGGCGGCTGACGCTCGACAACCGTGCGCTTCGCCGCGAACTCAGCGACGGCACGGGCATCATGCGAAAGCTGGTCGGGTCCTCGCCTGTCATGGAACGCCTGCGGGAGGATATTCTCGATCTCGGCCAGGCGGATGGTCATGTCCTCATCGATGGCGAAACGGGCACCGGAAAGACGCTTGTCGCCCACGCGCTGCACGCCGTGGGTGCCAAAACGGGTCGCAAGTTCGTGCTTTTCTCCTGCGCCGGTCAGGATGAGGAAACGTTGTCGGGACGGCTTTTTGGTGCAGGCGGTGAGGATATACCGCTGCTCGAGCAGGCCCGTGGGGGGACGCTCGTCCTCGAGGATATCGACGCGCTGCCGGGTGCTCTTCAGGCGCGGCTGCTGACCTGGATGAACGAGCAGGGTACGCCTGCCGAAACGCGCATTATTGCCATCTCGAACCTCTCGGCCCAGGGGCGCACCGTCGAGGACGTACTTCGGCCGGACCTCTATTACCGCCTTGCCGCGATGAAGATCACTCTGCCACCATTGAGGGCGCGGGGTGAGGATATCTTGACCCTTTTTGCACGGTTCTCGGAGCAGGCGGCAGAGGAATATGGCTGCGACGCGCCCGAAATCAGTGCGCAGGAGGCCGCGCAGCTTCTCCAGGCACCGTGGCCCGGCAATATCCGGCAGCTCACCAACGTGGCCGAACGCGCGGTGATGCAGAACCGCCGAGGGTCGGGCAAGATCTCGTCGCTTCTGATGGCCGACGAAGAAACGGACGAACCCGGCATGACGACAGAGGGCAAGCCGCTCAAGGAATATGTCGAGGCGTTCGAAAGGATGCTGATCGACAATACGATGCGACGTCATCGCGGCTCCATCGTTGCTGTCATGGACGAGCTTTGCCTTCCACGTCGTACACTGAACGAGAAGATGGCAAAATACGGCTTGAGCAGGTCGGACTATCTCGGCGGCTGACGAACGCAGGCCTCGGAATCAATCCAAGGTTGCGTCATACCGAAGACATAATCCGATTGTAATGGGATCGCAAACTCCTCTATGCTGGGCGGAGCCGGGGTGAGGATCCGAAAGGATAGAGCTTCGGCTGCTTGATTTCGCTGGTCGGCCGCACCTCAGGGATGTGCCGGTCATGCAGATCGGGGCCGAGGCCCCTTCCAAATCCGGCAAAGGCTATGCCTGTCCGGACCCTTAGAGACAGTCGGGCGCGGCCTGCCTGTCGGAGATGAAATGCGATGCGCCGCATGCCGTTGACAGACCTGCAAACGTTGGACAGCCTCGGCTGCGCGTGCAGCGTCGGACGACCGAGCGCCGTCGCCGCAATAAGACAATTCGCCGGATCGACCGCGCCGCCAATTGGCTGCGCCGCACCGCCAGGATTGCGGAAATTGGATATATGGCAAAGAAGATGCTTATCGACGCCACCCACGCGGAGGAGACTCGCGTGGTCGTCGTTGATGGAAACAAGGTCGAGGAATTCGACTTCGAATCCGAGAACCGGCGTCAGCTTGCGGGGAACATCTACCTCGCCAAGGTGACGCGGGTCGAACCCTCGCTCCAGGCAGCCTTCGTCGATTACGGCGGCAACCGCCACGGCTTTTTGGCTTTCTCGGAAATCCACCCCGATTATTATCAAATCCCGATCGCGGATCGCGAGGCGCTGCTTGCCGAAGAGGCTGCCGAGGCCGAAGCTGAGCGCGAGGAAGAGGAGCAACCGCGAAAGCGTTCGCGCTCGCGGAACCGGTCGAAGGCCGCCGAAACTGTCTCCGACGATGCCAAGACCTCGACCGAAGCGTCGTCAACCGACGCGGAGGCCGTGTCCGACGACATCGCGGCCAGCGAGGCAGATATCGATGCGGCAGCGCGCACGATGGCCGTGGTCGAAGGGATCCCCGGCATGGATGTCGTCGATCTTGTGCAGGGCGAGGAAGATGACGATGAATCGCGTCATGGCGATGAGGACGAGAAGCCCTATGACGCGGCAGACGACGCATCCGAGCGGGATTCCTCGATCGAGTCCGTTGCGGACGACGACGTCGTCGATGAGGTTCGCCCGCGCCGGAAGCCACGCGCGAAGAAGTACAAGATCCAAGAAGTCATCAAGGTTCGCCAGATCCTTCTGGTGCAGGTCGTCAAGGAAGAGCGAGGCAACAAGGGAGCGGCGCTGACGACCTATCTGTCGCTCGCAGGTCGCTATTGCGTGCTCATGCCCAACACGGCGCGTGGCGGCGGGATCAGCCGCAAGATTACCAATGCGGCCGACCGCAAGAAGCTCAAGGAGATTGCAAACTCGATCGAGGTGCCGCGCGGTGCCGGGCTCATCGTCCGGACGGCTGGGGCAAAGCGCACCAAGACCGAGATCAAGCGCGACTACGAATACCTTCAGCGCATGTGGGAAGAGATCCGCGCGCTGACGCTGAGATCGATCGCGCCAGCTCCGATCTACGAGGAAGGCAACCTCATCAAGCGCTCGATCCGCGACCTCTATAATCGCGATATCGACGAGGTGCTTGTCGAGGGCGATGCTGGTTATCGCGTGGCCAAGGACTTCATGAAGATGATCATGCCGTCCCACGCGAAGAACGTCAAAAATTACCACGATCAGATGCCGCTTTTCGCGCGCCACCAAGTGGAGAGTTATCTCGGCGGCATGTACAATCCGACCGTGCAGCTCCCATCGGGGGGTTACATCGTGATTGGCGTCACCGAGGCGCTTGTCGCGATCGACGTGAACTCCGGCCGTGCGACGAAAGAAGGCTCGATCGAGGAGACCGCCTTCAAGACCAACATGGAGGCAGCCGAGGAAGTCGCGCGCCAGCTGCGCCTGAGGGATCTGGCGGGTCTCATCGTGATCGACTTCATCGACATGGAAGATCGCAAGCACAATGCGAATGTCGAGAAGCAGTTCAAGGACAAGCTCAAGACCGATCGCGCGAGGATTCAGGTCGGCAAGATCTCTGGGTTCGGCCTGCTCGAAATGTCCCGCCAGCGGCTGCGTCCCGGCATGATCGAGGCAACGACCCAGCCATGTCCGCATTGCCATGGCACGGGCCTCCTGCGGTCCGACGAGAACGTCTCGCTCGCCATTCTGCGTCAACTCGAGGAAGAAGGAACGCGCAAGCGCACCAAGGAGGTTTGCGTGACCGCTCCCGTGCAGATCGCCAATTACCTCATGAACCACAAGCGTGACCACGTCGCCCAGATCGAGGCGCGCTACGGGATGGTGGTGCGGATCGAAGGGGATGCGACCCTTGTCAGCCCCGATTACAAGGTCGAAAAATTCAAGACTCAGGTGACCCGCGTGGTCGAGCAAACGGCCGCGATCGTGTCCTCCGCCGCCATGATGGAAGATCTCGACGAGGAGGTCCCTGCCGAGATCGACGAGACCGAAGCGCCGGAAGCTCCCACTGCGGAGGCCGAAGTGACGCAACAGCCCGCCGCTGAGGGTGACGAGAAGCCCAAGAAGCGTCGTCGTCGTCGTCGTCGTCGGAAGAACGGTGGTGAGAACGGCGATCAGCCGGGGGCGGAGGATCAGGATCGATCGACCGACAACTCTGGGGATGCGGGCTCGGAAGAGGCGGGCAACGAGCCGGTGGCCGAGGCGGTGGAACAGCCTAAGGACGGCGAGAAACCGAAGCGCAAGCGCAGCCGGTCCCGCAGTCGTAAGTCCAGCGACGAGACCTCGGCCAAGTCTGAGCCGAACGTAGAGGAGCCTGTCGCCGTTGAAGTGGCGGAAGCTCCTGGTCCGGCCGCCGAACGGCGAGAGTCGGACGCGTCGACTGAGCGGAAGCCGGAAAGCGCAGAGCCGGCAGCCCCGCAGCCGGTCTCCGAGGATGTCTCCGAGCGTATCACGGAGAAAGCGCCTGTAGCGCCGCCTGTTCCTGCCAATGACGTTCGGGATGATGCGGCCGAGGATGATCCGAAGCCGAAGAAACGCGGTTGGTGGTCACTGCGCGGCTGATATCCCAATACATGCGCCGGCCCATTGGCCGGCGCATTTCGTGTCGTTATCTCTTTCTCACGTAATAGATCTGGACATCATCCGTTTCGGATTGACCGAGAAGTTCGTGTCCTGCTTCGGCACAGAAGTGTGGAACATCGACTGCAGCGGCGGGATCGTCTGCCAGAAGACGCAGAATGGTTCCTTGGCCAAGGCCAGAGAGGCGCTTTCGCAGCTTCAGGACGGGGAGGGGGCAGAGCAGGCCCCTGGCGTCGACATCGTCGTCGAAATCCATTTCAAACATCTCGAATGCTTCGCGCTGGAAACACCTTCACCCTACATCCCGTCGCAGGCGGTTCAGTACGAACACGCGGATAGCCGACGCGAGACCCGTACGCGGGTCACGCGCGGCATCGATCTCGGCTGCGAGATCGTTGATCGGACGGCCGTCTGCCGTCGCGATATCGCGGAAAGCCAGCCAGAACTCGTCCTCAAGCGAAACAGAGGTGCGATGCCCCCTGAGTGACAGGGAGTGCTTTCGCGGAGGGCCGCTCAATCCTCGTCCGAAAAGCGATGCGCATCGAGATGGGCGCGTGCTTTCTCCGAGCGCATGGCTTCGGCCATGCGCTCGGATTTGGTTCGACCGTGAATGATCGCGTTCTCGTCCGCACGCGTCTTTTCGCGTTCCCGATCACGCTCCTTGCGCGCGCGGTTCAGATTGATCGGTCGATCGTTCATTTCGGGCCGATCATGTCTTCGGGGCGCACGACGCGATCAAAGGTCTCGGCATCGACGAAACCGAGATTGATCGCCTCTTCGCGCAAGGTCGTGCGGTTCTTGTGGGCCGTCTTGGCGACCTTGGTCGCGTTGTCGTAGCCGATTTCGGGCGCAAGGGCGGTGACGAGCATCAGCGACTGGTGCATCAATGTGCCGATCCGATCCTCGTCGGCCTCGATCCCTGCAACGCAATTGTCGGTGAAAGCCACGCAAGCATCGCCCAGAAGCTGCAAGCTCTGAAGCACATTGTAGGCCATCATCGGCTTCATCACATTGAGTTCGAATTGTCCTTGCGAACCGGCAAAGCCAACGGCTGCATCGTTGCCCATGACATGGGCGCACACCTGCGTGATGGCCTCGACCTGGGTCGGGTTCACCTTTCCGGGCATGATTGAGCTGCCGGGTTCGTTTTCGGGCAGCATCAACTCGCCAAGGCCGCAACGCGGACCAGATCCGAGCAGGCGGATATCGCTTGCGATCTTATAGATCGAGGCCGCAAGTGTCTTCAGGACGCCCGAAAGCTCGACAAGTGTGTCATGCGCGGCAAGCGCTTCGAATTTATTGGGTGCCGTGACGAAGGGCAGTCCGGTGATCTCGGCCATATGGCCCGCGACATCCTCGCCCCAACCCTTGGGCGAGTTCAGGCCGGTTCCGACCGCAGTTCCGCCTTGTGCGAGTTGATAAAGGCGCGGCAGAACGCCCTTTACCCGTTCAATTCCAGTGGCAATCTGATGAGCATAGCCCGAGAATTCCTGACCGAGGGTCAGGGGGGTCGCATCCATCGTGTGCGTACGGCCGATCTTGATGATATCGGCCCAGTCTTTCGATTTGGCATCGAGTGCCGCGTGCAGCTTTTCGAGACCCGGAAGAAGGACGTCGCGGACGGTGGTCGCAGCTGCGATGTGCATCGCGGTCGGGAAGGTGTCGTTCGACGACTGACCCATATTGCAGTGGTCGTTCGGATGGACAGGATCCTTGGATCCGATCTGACCCCCGAGGATCTCGATCGCACGATTGGCAATGACCTCGTTGGCATTCATGTTCGATTGCGTGCCGGACCCGGTCTGCCAGACGACGAGTGGGAAGTGATCGTCCCACTTGCCTGCGACGACTTCGGAGGCGGCTTCGACGATGGCGTCAGCCAACCGATCGTCCAGCTTGCCCCCGGCCTTGTTCGCCACGGCGCAAGCCTGCTTGATGACGCCAAGCGCGCGGACGATTGCAATCGGCTGCCGTTCCCAACCGATGGGAAAATTCATGAGCGAGCGCTGTGTCTGCGCGCCCCAGTACTTGTCCGCGGGGACTTCGAGCGGTCCGAAGCTGTCGGTTTCGGTGCGGGTCTCGGTCATCTTGTCTTCCTCGGGCGATGGTTCGCTGCGAGGCATAGCGCGCATCGGGGTCTGCGGACAATCCCGTGCGAGACCGAAGGGCGCTACTTGCGGAAAGCGTCGAGGCTGACGACCTCACCTTCACCCTTCTTTCCGGCGGCAGAATCATCCTCATCGTCGATTTCGACCATGTCGGCGGCGCTGACGTCATCGGCGCGCTCGTTCTCCTGAGTTTCGAAGCGAAGGCCGAACTCTACCGACGGATCCACGAATGTACGGATTGCGTCGTAGGGGATGTAAAGCGGCTCGGGACGTTCACCGAAATTGAGCGTTACCGCAAAACCGTCTTCACCGACATCAAGGCCGTCGAACCAGTGCTGCATCACTACCGTCATCTCGCCGGGATAGCGATCGGACAACCAGTCGGCGATCTCGACATCGGGATGCATGGTATCGAACGTGATGAAGAAGTGATGCTCTCCGGGCAATCCGCGCTGTGCGACGTCTTCGAGTACGCGACGGATGAGGCCGCGCATCGCCGCGTGCATCAGGTTTCCGTAATCGATACTCGTCGTCATGGCGCACCCCTTTCATCTCATCCGACCATACGGGATTCGGTTCCGAATGAAAGGGCCGGAATTGCGTTCTAGTTCATTGCGTAGACAGAGCGGAATGGCCTAAGCGGCTTCGCATCCGTTCAGCATCCGGAAGGTGATGTCGTCCGGCAGCAATCCGAGTTGGACGAAATATGTGATCATGTCCATGTGGTTATACGCTTCGGCCATTCGATTCCCCTCGAAGCGAGCCATGAGCTGTCCGGTTATCCGCAGCTCCACACCTCGTCTCCCGCAGAAGCAATCGACCCGGATATAGGCGGAGATCCAGTCGTCCTGAGTTACAGTCCTTTCGATGGTGAACCTGATATCGGTCACCATCGAACGGATCGTCAGAACCAGGACGGCGAAATCCGCAGAGCCCACGGGCATGCCCGGAAACCACCCGTCGGCGCGGATGTCCTCCGTAAAGAAGCGGTCGAGCTCATCGATCCTGCCCTGCTCCCAGATCGTCGTATAGAAGTCCCGCAGGATACTCGAATGGCACATATCATCCCCATCGAATGCAACCGGGGATTGCTTAACGTGTCATGATTACCGAAACGTTTACGATTCAGAGGCGGTCGAATAACTGCGAGATGGAAGGGAAGATGCAGGCTTCTGTTGCCAGGTGCCTGCGAACCCCGCCTTACGCTGCTAGGCGCAAGGGCTTAGATTTCGGTCTTGTCACAGCTTAGGCTGCGACAGCGACCGGAGCACGATTGTCGTTGGCAATTGTACTTTTCCGGACCGATAACGGTGGTACCTCACCGAGACAAAGCAACCCCTTTAGACGTCCGTCGATCCTATTTCGGCCCCATGATCCCCAACGATGGGATGTTTGGTGGAGCCGCCGGGTACCGCCCCCGGGTCCGAACCGCTTATTACGAGCGCGTTTATGTCCATAGTGTCCGAAGACACAGCTCAAGATTTGGCGTGCTTCGCTGACAATTTCAAGCGGTTTGGGCGTTGCGGCTTCAAGTTTCTCGCCGGGGAGTCAGTGCAGCGAGGGATATGTTATCTGGGAAGAAGGCTGACCGGTGAGCTCGGTCGATGGAGAATGGGCAAGCAAGAATGCTCCCCAGACAGCACATTTCTGACGATGAAAGTCTGCCGATATTGCGCGAGAGCCGCTTTCTCTGGGTGTAAATCGAAGAAACTGGGACTTTTGTCGGTCGTTCAGGTGGATCATTCGGTCGGACATGTTAGGGTCCGTCATCGCAAAACGGCTGAGGGCGCAGTGCTTCACGATCCACATGCAGTGGATCTGTGTGCTTTTGGTCGTATCGTAGAAACAACCAAAGGAGGGGGAAACGCAACATGACCGACGAATCCGCCAACCTCGACATCCCCGCGCCGGATGGAGAGGTTAATGTCATCAATACCGACTACGATGTCGGACAAGACAACGTCCAAGGCGGGATTGGACCACTCAAGTTCGACGTTCACAATCCGGTTTTCGGTGTCTCGGCGCTGACGATCATCGGGTTCGTGCTGCTGACGCTGATCTTCCAGGATCAGGCAAGCGCTGCGTTCAATTGGCTTTTCAATTTTGTCACGACGACTTTCGATTGGTTCTTCCTGCTTGCGGGCAACATCTTCGTTCTCTTCTGCCTGATCCTGATCTTCACGCCTCTTGGGCGCGTGCGGCTCGGCGGAGCGGATGCCGTACCGGATTTCACGTATCTTTCCTGGTTCGCGATGCTGTTTGCGGCCGGCATGGGCATCGGGCTCATGTTCTTCGGCGTGCTGGAGCCGGTCTATCACATGCAGGTTTCCAACCCGCTCGGTCTTCAAGGTCCGTTCGGTGAGAATGGCGAACTGAACGAAGCACTGATCCGCGAAGCACGCGATCATGGACTTGCCGCAACAATCTATCACTGGGCGCTACACCCGTGGTCGATCTATGCAGTGGTGGCACTGGCGCTGGCGCTCTTCACCTACAACAAGCAGCTGCCGCTTTCGATCCGGTCGTGTTTCTATCCGCTTCTGGGCGACAGGGTCTGGGGTTGGCCGGGGCACGCGATCGACATCATCGCGGTGTTTGCGACGCTGTTCGGGCTTGCGACGTCGCTGGGACTCGGGGCGCAACAGGCAAGTGCGGGGCTCGAATACGTCTACGGTATTCCGCAGACGATCAACACGCAGGTGATCATCATTATGGGCGTGACGCTGATCGCACTGATCTCGGTCATCCGGGGCGTCGATGGCGGTGTGCGCGTCCTGTCGAACATCAACATGTTCTTCGCGTTCCTGCTCGTCCTGTTCGTCTTCGTCGCCGGACCCTCGCTCGTGATCCTGCGCGATTTCTGGGGTGGGCTCAGCACCTACGTGACGGACATCGTGCCGCTCTCCAACCCGTTCGGTCGGACCGACGACAGCTACCGCGAAGGCTGGACCTCGTTCTACTGGGCGTGGTGGATCAGTTGGTCACCCTTCGTCGGAATGTTCATTGCGCGTGTAAGCCGCGGACGGTCCGTGCGCGAGTTCATCACCTGCGTCATCCTGATCCCGAGTCTCGTTTCGGTCTTCTGGATGGCTGTATTCGGCGGTACCGCGATCGAACAGGTTGTCAGTCACCCCGACACCTCGGGCGTGAAGGATAACGTGATCGACGGCTACAACGATGCGATCGCGCTTTTCTCGATGCTGGGTGAGCTTCCGTTCACTTCGATCGCCTCGACGCTTGCCATTATTCTGGTGCTAGTCTTCTTCATCACGTCGTCGGATTCCGGATCGCTCGTCATTGACACGATCACCGCGGGCGGCAAGACCGAAGCACCGACGGCGCAGCGTATCTTCTGGTGCCTGACCGAAGGAATCGTCGCGATCGCGTTGCTTATCGGTGGTGGCCTGACGGCATTGCAGGCCATGGTGAATGCCACCGGCATCTTCTTCACCTTCGTGCTGCTGTTCCTTTGCTATGCGATCTACAAAGGCCTGAGATCTGAGCCGCGTTCGAGCTGACGCTTCGCGTCACACATTGAACAGGGGGCATCGGGAAACCGGTGCCCCCTTTTTCTTGGGTGGGCTCTGCAAGAACGGCGGGTTGATCGGTACACCGGCGGGCTAGCTTTGCCGGGACACAAAAGCGAGGATCGCGCCCATGCCGGACGACAGCCCCATCATCCTGTGGTTCCGCCGAGATCTGCGGCTGAGCGATCACCCTGCACTCGACAAGGCGGTGTCGACCGGTCGGCCTATAATCCCGGTCTGGATCCACGACGAAGTCGTCGAGACCCACGGTGCCGCACCGAAATGGCGGCTCGGCCTCGCGGTCGAGAGCTTCGCCAAGCGGTTGAAGGACGTCGGTTCACGCCTGATCTTGCGTCGGGGCACGGCCGAAAATGTCCTGCAGAGACTGGTCGAGGAAACGGGGGCAACGACGATCTGGTGGACCCGTGCCTATGACCCCCCCTCGATCCGCCGTGACGAGGCGGTCAAATCAGCGTTGACGGGACAGGGACACGAAGCGGGAAGCCTACCCGGGCACGTCCTTTTCGAGCCGTGGACGGTCGAGACCAAGCAGGGCGACTACTACAAGGTCTACACGCCCTATTGGCGTTCCGTGAAGGATCGCGAGGTCGCGTTGCCCCTCAGTGCACCCTCCCGTCTCGAGGCTCCGCGGAACTGGCCCGACAGCGATGATATCGATGCCTGGAAGATGGGCGCCGCGATGGATCGAGGCGAGGCGATCGTCCGGAATTTCGTGACGGTGGGCGAGGATGCGGCACAAACACGGCTCGGCACGTTCATGCGTGACGGCGTCGAGGGTTACGAGGATGCCCGCGACATTCCCGCTCGTCAGGGGACGTCGC
Source organism: Palleronia sp. LCG004 (assembly GCF_032931615.1). Lineage (NCBI taxonomy): Bacteria > Pseudomonadati > Pseudomonadota > Alphaproteobacteria > Rhodobacterales > Roseobacteraceae > Palleronia > Palleronia sp. LCG004. The sequence goes on along the minus strand of NZ_CP136759.1, from coordinate 1,744,840 downwards.
TCTTGAGTGAGAATCTGACCTACGGTGAGATCTCCCCCCGCGCCTGTTGGCATGCAGGACTGCGCGCGAAGGAGGACGGCAAAGCGGGGGCAGAGACATGGCTTTCGGAACTCGCCTGGCGCGACTTCGCCTATCATCTCCTCTATCATACGCCGAGGCTGTTGACCGACAATTGGCGCGAGGATTGGAACGCGTTCCCGTGGAACGAGGATGAGCGTCTGGCAGAGGTCAAGGCGTGGAAGCAGGGCCGCACCGGCATCCGGTTCGTCGATGCTGCGATGCGCGAGATGTTCGTGACTGGCCGGATGCATAATCGCGCCCGGATGATCGTCGCAAGCTATCTGACCAAGCATCTCATGTGCCACTGGCGCATCGGCAAGGAATGGTTCGAGGATTGTCTGGTCGACTGGGACCCGGCGAACAACTCGATGGGCTGGCAATGGGCGGCGGGATCGGGTCCGGATGCCACCCCCTACTTCCGGATCTTCAATCCGATCACGCAGCTCGACAAGTTCGATGGAGATCGCGCCTATGCGGATCGTTGGATCGCCGAGGGTCACGACAATCCGCACGCGGATGCACTGAGCTACTTCAAGGCAATACCGCGAAACTGGCCCATGTCGCCGGATGATGACTACCCGGAGCCTATCGTCGGCCACAAGGAAGGGCGCGAACGGGCGCTCGAAACCTACAACAACCGTGATTTCTGAGCTTCACTTCCGCGTGTGCCATACCGGCGGTGCTGGACTATGACCCACGACGCTGAAACTACGATGACCGTGTCGGTCACCCGGCACGATTGACGGACGGAAGCAGGGAAAAGTGCAATGATATCACGCCGCCACTTTCTGGCAGTCGGAGCATCTGCGGGGCTCGTTGCCTGCGGTCGCGCCCCCGACCCCGTCAGTCGCAACGTGGTGCCGGAAATCGCTCCGCCTGCTCCGGTCCCGCCCGCTTACGGTGCGCTGTACGACGAGCCGTTTCCCGTCCCGGCAATTCCGCCCGGCGTGGTCGATCCGAAGCTCTTCCGTCAGCATGTGACCTCGCCTTACGCGCAGTATGGCCCCGGGACGGTCGTGGTCGATCCCGATGCCGCGTTCCTCTACCTCAACGAGGCCGATGGACGTGCGTTGCGCTACGGGGTCAGCGTGGGGGCCGAGGGGTTCGGCTGGGCGGGAAACGCCCGCATGCAGTTCAAGCGCAAATGGCCGCGCTGGACGCCGCCGGACGAGATGGTCGCGCGGCAGCCGCAATACGAGCCCTATTCCATTGCCAATGGAGGCATGGATGGCGGACCCGGCAACCCGCTGGGTGCCCGGGCGCTCTATCTCTTCCAGAATGGTATCGATACGCTTTATCGCATCCATGGAGCTTGCGAGCCGCAATACCTCGGTCGGGCGGTTTCATCCGGATGTGTCCGAATGCTCGATCAGGACGTGATCGATCTCTACGAGCGGGTGGAGAGCGGATCCGATGTCGTCGTCCTCAAATCCATGAAGCCCGACAGGTTGATGAGCCTCTACTGACGTCTTCCCTTCACGACTTGCGGCGCGATCTTCGATGGCTCACCGTGGCGGTATCGGCCGATACCGCCACGGTGAAGCACAGGGATGCACGCATCGACGACGATCGAGGGGCAGGGGAACCTGCCACGGTATTTCTCGCGGGCCTTCGCCATGGCCCGAACGCTCGATCACGGCAGGCTCGACTTCGTGCTGCCCGACGGGCGCAGGTTCCGAGTTGAAGGTGCCCGATCCGGACCCATAGCTGAGATCGAAATCCACAATTCCGCCCTCTTCGGGAGGCTCATCCGCGAGGGGGATCTGGGGTTCTGCGATGCCTATCTCGACGGGTGGTGGTCGACGCCCGACCTCCAAGCCTTCATGGACCTCATCGCGAACGGAAACGACGCAATCTATGACGGCTTTCCAGGCCGACGCATCGTGCGGGCCTATGAGCGAATGCGTTTTCGCCTGCAATCGAATTCGAAGGGTCAGGCCCGGCGAAACATCAGCCATCATTACGATCTGGGAAACGCATTCTACGGGCTCTGGCTCGACGAGACGATGACTTATTCCTCGGCCATGTTCGAAACCGGACGGGAGAGTCTCGAAGTCGCACAGACCCAGAAATACGCATCTATGGTCGATCAGATGGGGGTGGCACCGGGCGATCATGTGCTCGAGATCGGGTGCGGCTGGGGCGGGTTCGCCGAATACGCGGCACGGGAGCGGGGGTTGCGTGTCACCGGGCTTACGATCAGCCGAGAGCAGTACGACTACGCGATCGAACGCGTCGCCCGTGCCGGGCTGAGCGACAAGGTCGAGATCCGAATGCGCGACTATCGCGACGAGCAGGGGACTTTCGACGGTATCGCGTCTATCGAAATGTTCGAGGCGGTGGGTCAAAGATACTGGCCGGTCTATTTCAATGCGATACACGAGCGCTTGCGACCGGGTCGGTTTGCGACATTGCAGATCATCACCGTCGACGATCGGCGCTGGGACGTCTATCGGCGCGGACCGGATTTCATACAGAAATACATCTTTCCCGGTGGCATGTTGCCGAGCCCGACCGTGCTTCGTGGGGAGATCGGGCGCGCGGGGCTCGAGATCGCACGGTCGATCGAGTTCGGCCAAAGCTACAGCAAAACTCTCAGAAGGTGGTACGAGCGTTTCAACGAACGTTGGGAGGATGCCGCCGCGATGGGGTTCGACGAGCGGTTCCACAGGATGTGGAACTTCTATTTGACAGCGTGCGCCGCCAGCTTTCGAAGCGGGAATTGCGACGTGACGCAGATCACCGTGCAAAAGCCCGCCTGATGTACCCCACGTTATCAAAGCTGGTGGCCGCAGTAGCCTTCGCTGCACTATCCTGGACCGTCAGTCGGCTCGTCGTGCTCAATTTTCCCGAACATATGCGTCCGGGCGCGATGGCCGAGATCAATGCCGTGATCGGTGTGGTTCTGGGCTGGCGGATCTCCGGCCGGCCCGCAGGTGGCTTAATCGAAAGCATGGCGGTCGGTCTGAGCACGGGGATTGCAATCCTCTTCAGCGCCCTGTTCGTCTGGGCGGGCCATGAAATGCTGAGAAGGGCCATGCGGCTGAGGTACGAGGGCCCCGTCGAGGGAATAGAGGACATGATCTCTACCATGATCGACTTTGCGATGCTGACTTGGCCGGGGCCTGCGCTGCTCGTGCTCGGGGCGGGATCGATCGCGATCGGCCTTGTGGTCCAGTGCATTCAGCGATCGGAGCAACGATGAGCGGATTCTTTATCTATGGGCCTTTGCTCGACGACAATCTGCGTGAGCAGGTCGTGGGCGCGCCACTTGCCGGACAACCTGCTGTCCTGACCAATCATGCGCTACGTCTCGAGGCGAATGGAGATGCAATCCTGATAGCGCAGGCCGGTGCGACAGTCTCTGGTCTGATGCTCTATCCGAATGCCAAGCAGGCCGCGCGCCTCGCCTACTATGCGACGGGATGCGGTGGTTCGCCCGAAACTTGCGACGTGAGGATCGGGACGGAGCAGCGGGAGGCAACCCTCTTTCGTATTTCGGGCACAACAGGTGTTGGTCCGTGGGATTTTGGCGAATGGTCCACCAGATACGGAAAAGTAACGCGCCGCGCAGCGGACGAGGCCATGGCCTATCTGGGCGAGATCGACGGTACCACCCTGCGCGCGCGCATGCCGACCATTCTGATGCGCGCGGCCGCGCGACTGCGCGGCGAGACGCATGACGCACCCGTGACGTTGCGTTCGGCAACTCACCGTGACCGTGTCGAGGTCATCGCGGAAACGCGGCCCTATGTCGATTATTTCGCTGTCGAGGAGGTGATCGTAAGCCATCCGCGCTTCGACGGTGGGAAGAGCGAGCGCCTGAAGCGTGCGGGCTTCGTCATGGGCGATGCGGTAACAGTTCTGCCCTACGATCCCGTTCGCGAAACCGTAATGCTGATCGAGCAGTTCCGCGCAGCCCCGTTCCTGCGCGGGGATCCACGTCCCTGGGTTCTCGAACCCATCGCAGGTCGGATCGACCCCGGAGAAACACCGGAAGAGGCCGCGCGACGCGAGGCGATCGAGGAAGCCGGGCTCGAATTGCGCGCACTGCATCTCATCGGCGGCAATTACCCGAGCCCCGGGGCGGTGACCGAATACCTCTTCTGCCATATCGGAATTGCCGATCTGCCCGACGAGGCGGAGGGCCTCGGCGGTCTCGATGCAGAAGGGGAGGATATCCGGGCGCATGTCATCCCGTTCGACCGCCTCATGGAATTGGTGGAAACCGGGGAGATCGATACAGGGCCGACCATGCTGAGCGCGTTATGGCTAGAGCGTGAACGGGCGCGAGGCCGCTTCGCTTGATTGCAGCGCGCTCTGCGCATAATCACGGCAGCAAACGAACATCCTCCCGGAGTAGGCCCGAGCCATGACCATTCACAGCGATCTCGCCTCGGCGGTCGGTAACACGCCCCTCATCCGATTGAACGGCCCGTCGGAGGCCACGGGATGCGAGATTCTCGGCAAGGCGGAATTCATGAATCCCGGGCAGAGCGTCAAGGACCGTGCTGCGCTTTTCATCATTCGCGACGCGGTGAAGCGCGGCGTTCTAGAGCCCGGCGGCACGATCGTAGAGGGTACGGCCGGCAATACCGGGATTGGTCTCAGCCTCGTCGGCGCGTCGATGGGGTTCAAGTCCGTCATCGTCATTCCCGAAACGCAGAGTCAGGAAAAGAAGGACATGCTGCGTCTCGCCGGCGCAGATCTCGTGGAAGTGCCGGCCGTTCCCTACAAGAACGAAAACAATTACGTAAAGTATTCCGGCCGTCTAGCCGAACGGCTTGCGAAATCGGAACCGCATGGCGCGATCTGGGCAAACCAGTTCGACAATACTGCCAACCGGCAAGCCCATATCGAAGGCACCGCGCCCGAGATCTGGGAGCAGACGGGCGGCAAGGTCGATGGGTTCATCTGTGCGGCCGGCACAGGGGGGACGGTCGCTGGTGTCGCGGAATACCTGCAGCCCAAAGGGGTGAAGATCGGTCTGGCCGATCCCGAAGGCGCGGGCCTTCTGAAGATCTATACTGGCAAGGAGAATCCTGGTGACAGTATTTCCGAAGGGATCGGTCAGGGCCGCGTGACGGGGAACCTCGAAGGGTTCAAGCCCGATTTCGCGTGGCGCATTCCCGATGCCGAGGCACTTCCGGTCGTCTTCGACCTGTTGCAGCACGAAGGCCTCTGCATGGGCGGATCGACTGGCGTCAACGTTGCGGGGGCGATGCGGCTCGCACGTGAACTCGGGCCCGGCCATACGATCGTGACGATCCTTTGCGATTACGGGACGCGGTATCAGTCCAAACTGTTCAATCCCGAATTTCTTGAAGGCAAGGGGCTTCCGGTGCCCGATTGGCTTCGGCTTGGTTCCGCGCGCATGCTTCCGTCGGTTTTCGCCGAGACCTGATGGGACCCCTTTTCAGGGCGATCGCCGTCGTGCTTCTGCTGGCACTGCCGGCAGCGGCACAGACGCCCGAGCCCCCCGATTTCGATGCGTGGTCCAGCTTCGCCGAAGATGCTCAGGAGCGGCTGAATAACGAAGGCAACATCTCCGATCTGGAAGCGCTGCGGGTCGAACTGGCCGAACGGCGTTCCAAGTTTCTTGCCGCCCAGAACATCAACTCGGCGCGCATCTCGACTGTGCAAAGCCAGATCGACTCGCTGGGTGCGCCACCTGCCGAGGGAGAGGATCCCGAGGCACCGGAGGTCGCGCAACGACGCGCTACGCTGAACGAGCAGCTCTCCGAGCTGCGCGCGCCGGTCGTCGCGGCCGAAGAGGCCTATACGCTTTCGGATGCGCTCATCGCGCAGATCGACAGCACGATCCGCGAGCAATATGCCGAGCAGTTCCTCGCGCGGGAGGCCTCGCCGCTCAATCCCGCTCATTGGGGGCCCGGGATCGACTTTCTGGCGCAGTCCTGGTCGCAATTGGCCGACCCAGTGCGCTTGCGCTGGCAGGATCCACGTGCGCGTGGCCGGGCGATCGGTGCATTGCCGATCGCCATCCCACTGGCGACGATCGGACTCATGCTGGTCTTCCGCAGTCGCTGGTGGATCCGGATATTCGCCCGTTGGGTGGTCAGTCAGACCCCGCGTGGGCGGGGGGTCCTGTTTTTCCTCCTGTCGCTCGGGCAGATTGCTTTCCCGATGTTGGGTATGTTCCTGTTTGCCAGGGCCACGGATCTGACGAACCTGCTCAACGGACCGCCGCAGGACGTTTTGAACGCGAGCCCGCTGATCGTCGCGCCGATCTTCGTGGCGAAATGGCTCATCAATGTGCTGTTCAAGACCGAAGCTCTCGCTCCGACATTCTGGCAGGAGGATGGCCCGCTCCTCCGCGGGTTAAGGCGGGCCACGTCTCTCCTGGGATATACGCTCGCCGTTCTCTTCCTGATCGAAGCTTTTGCACACCTGACCGAGCGGTCGGATATCGCCGTTGATGTCGTACGCTACATCCCACGCCTGATCCTTGGAATCCTCCTGTTCCGGGCGGGGCGCGTCCTGATGGGGCTGGGCAATGCCGAGCTTCCCGGTCAGTCGAGAAATATTGGCGGATCGTTCACGCGGCTGATCGGCAGGCTGTCGATATTCGCCGGAATCGCGGGCATCGCCCTTGCCTCCATCGGCTACAGCAACGCGACACAATCGCTGCTCATCCCTGCTGCGATGACGCTTGCTTTGACGGCGTGCCTCGGCCTTTTGCAGAAGCTGGTTTCCGACCTCTACGCCCTTATCACCGGTACGCCCGAGGGGGAGAGCGAGGCGCTCGCGCCGCTTCTCATCGGCTTCGGCATCGTGATTTTGTCGCTGCCGCTCTATGCCCTCATCTGGGGGGCGCGGGTCGCCGACCTGACCGAGATCTGGTCTCGGTTCCGGGCGGGCTTCTCGGTTGGCGAGACACGGATCTCGCCGGCCGATTTCCTAACTTTCCTGCTGATCTTCGCGATTGGTTACGGCCTCACGCGCTTCATGCAGGGTACCTTGCGCAACACTGTCCTGCCGAAAACACGGCTTGACGTGGGGGGGCGGAACGCGATCGTCGCGGGCGTTGGTTATGTCGGGATTTTCCTAGCCGCGATCATCGCGATCACCAGCGCTGGTATCGACCTCTCGTCTTTGGCCATCGTTGCCGGTGCCCTGTCGGTCGGGATCGGCTTCGGCCTGCAGAACGTCGTGTCGAATTTCGTCTCCGGCATCATCCTCCTGATCGAACGTCCGATCTCGGAAGGCGACTGGATCCAGGTCGGCGATCAGATGGGGTATGTCCGCAACATCTCGGTCCGCTCGACGCGGATCGAGACGTTCGATCGGACGGATGTCATCGTTCCGAATGCCGATCTCGTCTCGGGAACGGTCACGAACTGGACACGAGGCAACAATACGGGTCGTGTCATTGTGCCCGTGGGCGTGGCCTACGGGACTGACACCGAATGGGTCACGGAGGTCCTGCGCGAAGTCGCCGAGGCGCATCCGATGGTCGTGCTCAATCCTCCACCTGCCGTACTTTTCAGGGCATTCGGTGCGGATTCTCTGGAATTCGAGATCCGCGCGATCCTGCGGGACGTGAATTTCGTTCTGAACGTCCAGAGCGACATGCTCCACGGCATCGCCAAGCGGTTCAAGGAAGAGGGGATCGAAATCCCCTTCGCGCAGCGCGATCTCTGGCTACGCAACCCCGAAGCCCTGCATCCGAAGGAGGCTGCTTCTTGACGACGGATCTGCATCTGGAACACCCGACCCTGCGGGAGGCCGAGGGCCGAGTAATCGAGACCGGCGACGGATGGGTTCGGGTCGAGCCGACGTTGTTCTATGCGACCGGAGGGGGGCAGCCGGGCGATACTGGCACGATCGCCTGGTCCGGATGCGAAGCGCGCGTGGAGGTTTGCGAGCGCGATGCGCGGGGCTCGATCCTGCGGCTCGCCGATGGCGAATGCCCGGAGGTCGGGATCGATGTTGTGCAGAGGATCGATTGGGATCGCCGGTGGTCGCACATGCGCGTGCATACCGCGCTGCACCTCCTCTCAGTGGTTATCCCTCTGCCGGTCACGGGTGGCGCAATCTCTGAAGGCAAGGGTCGTCTCGACTTCGACATGCCCGAGCCGCCGCAGGACAAGGAGGCGATCGCCGCGGCGCTTCGAACGCTGATCGATACGGATGAAAGTGTGACGATGGAATGGATCGACGAGGCAGAGCTTGACGCCAATCCCGGGCTGGTCAAAACGCTGAGGGTGCAACCGCCGCGTGGATCAGGGAAGATCCGTCTGGTCCGGATCGGGGCTGCCGACGGAACGATCGACCTGCAGCCCTGCGGTGGCACTCATGTCGGACATACAAGCGAGGTCGGTCCCATTCGAATTGGCAAGATCGAGAAAAAAGGCGGCCAGAACCGCCGGGTTTACGTCCATCTCGACGATTAGCGGTTGGTCGTGTCGAGCGAGAGGGATGGCTTGCTTCGATCACGTATCGTGACGCGCCAGATCGTGTTGCCGACATCGTCTGCCACGAGAAGCGCACCATCTTTCGCAATCGCAACCCCGACTGGGCGGCCCCGTGCCTTACCGTCGGCAGTCCTGAAATTCGACAGGATCTCGATCGGTCGACCGTTAGGCCGTCCGCTTTCAAAGGGAACGTAGACGACCGAATAGCCGCTGGCCGGTCGTCGGTTCCAGGATCCGTGCTGGCCAATGAATGCGCCTTTGGCGAATGCCGGCCCCAGGCGTGCGCCATCGGAGAAGGTAAGGCCGAGTGGAGCCACATGCGCACCGAGCGCGTAATCCGGCGTGAGGGACTGCGCAACCATGTCAGGTGCGGACCCGGTTACGCGCGGATCGAGACGATCGCCGTAATAGACGTATGGCCATCCGTAAAAACCGCCGGGACGAACCGAGGTAAGGTAGTCGGGTACCAGATCGTCCCCGAGTTCGTCACGTTCGTTGACTACGGTCCAAAGTTCCCCGGTTGTTGGTTCGAAATCGAGGCCAACGGGATTGCGAAGCCCGGACGCGTAGATCCTTGCGCTCTTCTCGGCAGGATCGACGATCCAGATCGCCGCGCGATTTCGCTCTGCATCCATGCCGGCCTCGCCATGATCACTGTTCGAACCAACGGAAACGAACAATTGTCCATCGGCACCAGCAATCAGCCCCTTCGTCCAGTGCATGTTAGGGGCGTTGGCCGGCAGTGCGACGATATGCTCGCCGGGCAGGTCGATCCGGGTTGTCCCGGTTTCGTAAGGAAAGCGGAGAAGCGCATCGGTAGTCGCGACATAAAAATCGGAACCGATAAGCGCCATGCCGAAGGGTGACGTGAGATCATCCAGAAACACGCTTCGTAGTTCGGCGACGCCGTCGCCATCGCCGTCCCGCAGCAGGGTTATTCGGTTAGCACTCGGAACCCCCGCACCGGCGATGCCCATGATCTTCTGCGCGACGATATCCCGTATGCCTTGCGGAGGCCGAGGCTGCTTGTTGCTTTCGGCGATGAGCACATCGCCGTTGGGCAGGACATGAACCCAGCGGGGGTGGTCGAGGCCCGTCGCAAAGGGCTGCACATTGAGGGTATCGGCCGCCAAAGGTCTGGTCCCCTCGGGCCAGCCAGTCGCCGGGGCGATGTTGACGCGGGGGATGGGCGATATGTGCGGAACCGGGAGGGCCGGATCAGGGCCTACTGTCTCGGGTGCAGGCGGCAGGGCCGGACCTCCTCCACAGGCGGTCAGGAGAAGTGCGCCTGCGACTGCCGTACTCAGCCTGTTCGACATGATCGTCCCCCCATTTGCTATGTCAGGCTAATGCAGATGGGGGTTGGCGGCGATGTGTCCTTCTGACCGACAATGACAAGAGGTTAGAGCGCTCGGAGCTTAGTCGATGCGGATTGTTCGATACGCATCGCCGATCCGTTTCCCGTCACGGCTGAAGGTCGCTGTTGCTTCGATGACCCCCTCTGGCCATCCGCCGCGCGGCCGACGCTGTCCAATTGCACGAAAGAACTGCGCATGATGTTCATCGAGTGACAGCGTGTGCGTCAGGATCGGCCCGTCCGGGCCTTCAATCTCGAAAGACAACTCGTCGCCAGAGCGTCCGCCAAAGGCGTAAATCCAGAACACTGCTGCATCGGCGTCGGTGGACAGGACATCGTGTGACACTGTTCCCGCCTTGATGTCGTCGTAACGCGGAATTGCGTCGGCGAAGCCTGCTTCGATGATCCCCCCCGGTCGATATGGGATCGGTTCGTTCCAAAGGGTTTCATCAACGCTTTGCCCGCATCTCGCGCCTTCCGGATTAAACGGATCGACGACTTCTCCGTCGCGCCGCAATGTCAGGTGGAGATGAGGAAAGGACGTCCGGCCACTTAGCCCGACTTGTCCAAGCACGTCGCCGGTCGTGACGCGGTCGTCGGGGGCCACTGTGATCGACATCTCGCGCAGGTGACAATACTGCGTCGACCAGCCATCGGCGTGGTCGATGATCACACCGTTCCCGCATTCCCGACCGGCAGTCGAGGCTCCACCGACATCAGCGGAACTGTCCGGTATGTCGGGTCGAACAGCTCGAACTGTTCCGGAGGCGGCGGCAACAACGTTTACGCCGTCGTTCATGATGGCGAGCGATGGGAGAGCGAAATCCGTCCCCTTGTGACCATCGTAGCTCAGGGGGCCGCAGGTAAAATCCGTGACTCCCGGACCGGGATCGGCATCGACATATTGCTGAATGAAGCACGCCGCCCCCAGATCGCAGTCGAGGGGCGGCGCGAATTTCGGTGGCTCAGCCCAAGCAGGGAACGAAAGAGCGTATGCGGCCAAGACGACCGGGCCGCATCGCATCTTTATTATTCCGCGGTCAGAAGTGGCGGCTTCTTGGAGCTCAGGCGCCGAGTTTCGGGTGGGTTGAACCGGAGGTCGATCTGGCCGTCCTTGACACCTACCTGCACGACGCCGCCCTTCGCGAGCTTGCCGAAAAGAAGTTCCTCGGCGAGCGGCTTCTTGATGTGCTCCTGGATTACGCGGCCCAGCGGACGCGCACCCATCTTCTCGTCGTAGCCGCGATCACCCAGCCATGCAGCCGCATCATCCGTCAATTCGATCGTTACATTGCGATCCATGAGTTGTGCTTCGAGTTGAAGAACGAACTTCTCCACCACGCGAAGAATGACCTCCTTCGGCAGCGCCCCGAAGCTGATGACCGCATCGAGCCGGTTGCGGAATTCGGGCGTAAAGGTCCGCTCGATCGCAGCCGTATCCTCGCCCTCACGACGGTCTCTACCGAAACCCATCGCGTTCTTTGACATCTCGGCGGCACCTGCATTCGAAGTCATGATAAGTATGACATTCCGGAAATCGACCGAGCGACCGTTGTGGTCGGTAAGCTTTCCGTGGTCCATCACTTGCAGCAGGATGTTGAATACGTCCGGATGCGCTTTCTCGATTTCGTCGAGCAGAAGCACGCAGTGCGGATGCTGATCCACGCCGTCCGTTAGCATGCCGCCCTGATCAAAACCCACGTATCCCGGCGGAGCCCCGATCAGCCGCGAAACCGCATGCTTCTCCATGTATTCCGACATGTCGAAGCGCAGAAGTTCGACACCCAGGGTCGAGGCCAATTGTTTGGCCACCTCCGTCTTGCCGACGCCGGTGGGGCCTGCGAACAGGTAGTTGCCGATGGGCTTCTCAGGCTCGCGGAGCCCTGCACGGCTCAACTTGATTGCAGAGCTCAGCGCGGTGATGGCGGCATCCTGTCCGAAGACGACCCGCTTCAACGTGCCCTCGAGATCTTTCAGGACAGCGGCATCATCCTTGCTGACGTTCTTCGGTGGGATGCGGGCGATCTTGGCGACGACGGCTTCGATCTCCTTCGTGCCGATCGTCTTGCGGCGCTTGGACGTCGCCACGAGATGTTGCGCGGCCCCGGCCTCGTCGATCACGTCAATCGCCTTATCCGGCAGCTTGCGATCGTTGATGTAACGCGCCGAAAGTTCGACCGCCGTCTTGATCGCGTCGTTCGTGTACTTGATCTCGTGATGCGTCTCGAAATATGGCTTGAGGCCAGTAAGGATCTTGACGCTGTCGTCGACGGAAGGTTCGTTTACATCGATTTTCTGGAATCGGCGGCTGAGCGCACGATCCTTCTCGAAGTGCTGCCGGAACTCCTTGTACGTCGTCGATCCCATGCAGCGAAGCTTGCCGCCCTGGAGCGCAGGCTTCAGCAGGTTCGAGGCATCCATCGCCCCGCCGGACGTAGCACCCGCACCGATCACGGTGTGGATCTCGTCGATGAAGAGAACTGCGTCGTCATGTTCCTCCATCTCGGTCATCACGGCTTTCAGACGCTCTTCGAAATCACCACGATACCGAGTCCCGGCCAGAAGAGCACCCATGTCGAGTGAATAGATTGTGGTCTTCGAAAGTACTTCGGGGGTCTGCCCCTCGACGATCTTCTTGGCCAAGCCTTCTGCGATTGCGGTCTTGCCTACACCCGGATCGCCCACAAGAAGCGGGTTGTTCTTGCGCCGCCGGCAGAGCACCTGGATGCAGCGTTCGACCTCATGCTCGCGACCGATAAGCGGATCGATGTCCCCCTTCGACGATTTCGCGTTCAGATCGACGCAATACTTGCCAAGGGCGGACTCCTTCGCGTCACCCTCCTCGACCTGCATGGAGGCTTCCTCCTCGCCTTCGGGCGATCCGGAAACCGGCCTTTGTTCGGACTGCGCGGTGTCCTTGGCCACGCCGTGAGCGATGAAATTGACTGCGTCGTAACGCGTCATGTCCTGCTCCTGCAGGAAATAGGCGGCGTTCGACTCACGCTCGGCGAAGATCGCGACAAGAACGTTCGCGCCGGTGACCTCGGTTCGTCCTGAGGATTGGACGTGAATGGCGGCACGCTGGATGACCCGCTGGAATGCCGCTGTCGGCACGGCTTCCGAGCCCTCGATCTCGGTCACGAGGGTCGAAAGATCGTCGTCGATGAAATCGGCAAGCGTTTGGCGAAGCTCCTCCAGATCGACCTTGCATGCCGACATCACCTTCGCCGCGTCGGGCTCATCGGTGAGCGCAAGGAGGAGGTGTTCCAACGTTGCGAGCTCGTGACGACGGGTGTTTGCCAGAGCCAGTGCAGAATGGATCGCTTGCTCGAGCGTATTGGAGAATGATGGCACGAGGGGGTGCTCCTTTTTCGTCGGGCGGGCGCTGATCGGGCCAGCATCACCACCGTGGCCTCATAACTCGAAGGTCGGCAGTTCCCGGCACACCTTCAAGGATTTTCTTCGTCGTCGGCATCACAATTTATTCGTGACCCACCGCACGGCGGTGCATGTCGAAGAATGTGGCGGATCAGAAATCGTCGCGTCGCGACCGTATCTCTGCAAAGACCTCCACATCGTCGCTTCTCTGCATAGATATGGCCTCCTTGACGCTTTCCAAGTCGGCTCTGAGGAACGGATTTGTCGCAATTTCCTCTCTCAATGTAGAAGGCACGGTGGCTTCTCCGCGCGCTCGACGCTCGGCGATGTCCTCGGCTCGCTTCCGAAGCGCGAGATTGTCCGGCTCGATCGTGAGCGCAAAATTGGCGTTCTTTTCGGTATATTCGTGGCCGGAATAGATAAGGGTGTCTTCGGGCAGCGCACGCAGGCGGCAGAGGCTTTTCCACATCTGGGCCATGCTGCCCTCAAACACACGACCGCATCCGAATGCCATCAGCGTATCGGCCGTGAAAGCGGCGCCGGAATCGGGAATGTAGAATGCAATATGGCCTACCGTATGCCCCGGCACGTCGAGCACGCGGACCTCGTTACCGGCGAAATCGAACTGCTCTCCGTCCGCCACATCGCGATCGAGGTTCGGAAGGCGATCACGGTCCGATCGGGCACCCGTCACCCGGAGATCGGGAAACCGTTCCCGTACCTTGTCCAAGCCATCGACATGATCGGAATGATGGTGTGTGAGCCATACCTCATCCAAGGACCAGCTGTTCCGGTCGAGAGCTTCCAGAATTGGCTCAGCTTCCGGCACATCGACGAGCGCCGTGCGGGTGCCGTCGCCGATCAGAAAGGCATAATTGTCACTGAGACATGGAATCGTCGTGATCGTCAGGGCCATTGCGCTGTGCTCCACTTGGGTGTCGCTTATCTTTCGAAGGGTAACGCGCAAAGAAGGCCCGGCAATGCATCTCGATGTGCGCGATCTGCGTGGATTCTATTACCGTACGGCGCTCGGGCGCGCCGCTCAGAAGGCTGTCCGGGATCAGGTTCGGATCATATGGCCTTCGGCCCGGACGGAAACAGTGCTCGGTTTCGGTTTCGCCGTGCCGATGCTACGGCCTTATCTGGAAGAGGCGCGGCGTGTCATCGCGCTCATGCCGGCCCAGCAGGGTGTGATGCCCTGGCCCGCGGGGCGACCGAACGTCGCGGTTCTGAGTGAGGAGACGCTCTGGCCGGTTCAGACGGGCTCTGTCGATAAACTCATACTGCTTCACGGGCTGGAAACCTCCGAGAACGCCGTCGCAGTGCTTTCGGAATGCTATCGGGTTCTTGGGCCAGGGGGGCGTGCCCTCTTCATCGTGCCGAACCGTGCCGGCCTTTGGTCGAGCAACGAGAACACTCCATTCGGTTTCGGCCGTCCGTACTCCCTTGGCCAACTGGAAACCCAGCTTCAGGAATCCGACTTCGTCCCTCGATCCCACGCAGTCGCCCTCTTTCAACCACCTAGCGAGCAGCGACTCTGGATGAGAATGGGTGGATTGCTCGAGCGGACGGGCACGAGCATCACGGGCCGTTTCGCGGGAGGCGTACTGATGGTCGAGGCGAGCAAGCAGATCCCCGCAAGAGCAGGGGGACTTGGCGTCCGCACGAGACGCCCCTCGCGAATTCTCGACGGACTCGGGCAGCCGGTCCCAAAGCCGACATCTTGAAGGGTTGGAGCACGTTTCACCCATAGGCTGAACGTAGTTTTCGTGTTCGCCGAGAGGGGGGCCGCAAGCGTCGACGGAGCCTGCAGGATGCTGGCAAAGGCGGTTGCGGGGGGCATGTGCCTCTGCTAGAGCAAGCCTGATTTTGAAACGTGCCGACCGCGCAGTCGGTACTTGGAACCAACCACGCCCCGCCCGGCCCGCCGGACGGGGTTTGCCGAACATCGAAAGGGTGGACGTGTCCGAACCGGCTTCGATCTCATCAGGCATCGCAGCACGCTATGCGACCGCGATCTTCGAGCTTGCGCGAGAGGAGAATGCCCTGCCGGCGATCCGGCGGGATACCGACACTCTGGCTGCCGCCCTGGATGGCAGCGAGGATTTTCGGGACCTCATACATTCGCCGATCTACACCAGAAGCGAGCAGCAGGCGGCGATCGGTGCGGTTGCCGAGCGTATGGAGCTGCATTCCATCACGGTGAACACCCTTCGGCTCATGGGCTCGAAGCGGAGGCTTTTCGTTTTGCGCGGTCTCATCACGGAACTCCGTGAGCTCATCGCGCGTGAGAATGGCGAGGTCACTGCGGACGTGACCGCGGCGGCGGAGCTGTCGGATGAACAGCGTGCCAAGCTGGCAGAGACGCTCAAGGCTTCGGTCGGTCGCGACGTGAATATCAATCTCAGTGTCGATGAGAGCCTGATCGGTGGTCTCGTCGTCAAGGTCGGCTCGAAGATGATCGACACGTCGATCCGTTCGAAGCTGGCCGCACTCCAGCACAACATGAAAGAGGTCGGATAATGGGCATCCAAGCTTCCGAGATTTCTGCGATCCTGAAGGAGCAGATCAAGAACTTCGGTCAGGAAGCGGAGGTCGCCGAGATCGGTCGCGTCCTCAGCGTTGGCGATGGTATCGCACGTGTTTACGGCCTCGATAACGTGCAGGCCGGCGAAATGGTCGAGTTTCCGGGCGGCATCCAGGGCATGGCGCTGAACCTCGAAAGCGACAATGTCGGCGTGGTGATCTTCGGATCCGACCGCGACATCAAGGAAGGTGACACGGTCAAGCGGACCAACTCGATCGTCGACGTTCCGGCCGGGGATGCGCTTCTCGGACGCGTGGTAGACGGCCTCGGAAATCCGATCGACGGAAAAGGCCCGATCGAAGCGACCGAGCGGCGTGTGGCCGATGTAAAGGCACCCGGCATCATCCCGCGCAAATCCGTGCACGAGCCGATGCCGACCGGCTTGAAGTCGATCGATGCGATGATTCCGATTGGCCGTGGCCAGCGTGAGCTCATCATCGGCGACCGCCAGACCGGCAAGACCGCTGTGGCGCTTGATGCGATCCTCAATCAGAAGACCTACAATGACGCCGCCGGCGACGACGAGAGCAAGAAGCTCTACTGCGTCTATGTTGCCATCGGTCAGAAACGGTCGACCGTTGCTCAGCTCGTGAAGAAGCTCGAGGAGACGGGTGCAATCGAATACTCCATCGTCGTGGCGGCGACGGCTTCGGATCCTGCGCCGATGCAGTTCCTCGCCCCCTACGCTGCGACGGCCATGGCGGAATACTACCGCGACAACGGCCGTCACGCCCTGATCGTCTACGACGATCTTTCGAAGCAGGCCGTGGCCTATCGTCAGATGTCGCTTCTGCTGCGTCGTCCACCCGGGCGCGAGGCCTATCCGGGTGACGTCTTCTACCTTCATTCCCGTCTGCTTGAGCGGTCGTCCAAGCTCAACGACGATTACGGTTCGGGATCGCTTACCGCGCTGCCGATTATCGAAACGCAAGGCGGCGACGTGTCGGCGTTCATTCCGACGAACGTGATCTCGATCACCGACGGTCAGATCTTCCTCGAGACGGATCTGTTCTACCAGGGTATCCGTCCGGCCGTGAACACTGGCCTTTCGGTGAGCCGTGTCGGATCTTCGGCGCAGACCAATGCGATGAAATCCGTAGCGGGACCGGTCAAGCTTGAGCTTGCTCAGTATCGTGAGATGGCGGCATTCGCCCAGTTCGGCTCGGATCTCGATGCGGCGACGCAGCGCCAGCTGAACCGCGGCAAGCGTCTGACCGAACTGATGAAGCAGCCGCAATACTCCCCGCTGACCAATGCCGAAATCGTCTGCGTGATCTTCGCAGGCACGAAGGGATACCTCGACGATGTCCCGGTCGGGAAGGTCGGTGCATTCGAGCAGGGACTTCTCCAGCATCTGCGGGGCAAGCATTCGGATTTGCTCGACTGGATCACGAACGACGACCCCAAGATAAAGGGCGATGCCGAAAATAGGTTGAAGTCCGCGTTGGACGAATACGCCGCCGACTTTGCCTGAACGCCCGAAGGGAGAGCGATATGCCTAGCCTGAAGGATCTGAAGACCCGGATCTCGTCGGTTAAGTCGACGCGCAAGATCACCAAGGCCATGCAGATGGTCGCAGCCGCAAAGCTGCGCCGCGCGCAGGAAGCGGCCGAGAATGCGCGTCCCTACGCCGAGCGGTTCGATGCAGTCATGGGGCAGCTCGCTGCGTCTGTCGGCGACAGCGAGACCGCGCCGCTGCTGCTGAAGGGGACCGGCAAGGACGATGTGCATCTGCTCGTCGTGATGACCTCGGAAAAGGGTCTCTGCGGCGGGTTCAACACGAACATCGTCAAGAAAGCCGTTCAGCGGATCCGCAAGTCGCGCGAAGAGGGCAAGACGATCAAGATCCTCACCGTCGGAAAGAAAGGTCGCGACGTACTGCGCCGGACCTATTCCGACGTCATGATCGACCATATCGACCATTCGGACGTCAAACGTGTCGGCTACGGTGATGCGCAGGACATCGCGCGGAACGTTCTCGAGCGTTTCGACAAAGGCGAATTTGACCGCGCCTTCATCTACTACGGTGAGTTCGAGAACGTCGTGACCCAGCATCCGCGTGAACAGCAGATCGTTCCCGCGAGTTTCGGCGAACAAGAGGAAGACGCTGTCTCTGACAACACGCTCTACGATTACGAGCCCGACGAAGAGGCAATCCTCGCAGATCTCCTTCCCAGGGGTGTCGCGACGCAAATCTTCGCTGCGCTGCTTGAGAACGCGGCCTCCGAACAGGGGGCTCGGATGAGCGCGATGGACAATGCGACGCGCAACGCCGAGGAAATGGTCGAGGATCTGAACCGCGAGTACAACCGCACGCGTCAGGCCGTGATCACGAACGAGCTGATCGAAATCATTTCGGGCGCCGAAGCGCTCTAAGACGAACCGGAGTAACAACAAATGGCAAATGCCAAAGGCAAAGTGACCCAGGTCATCGGTGCCGTCGTCGATGTTCAGTTCGACGACCACCTGCCCGAAATCCTCAACGCGCTCGAACTCGACAACAATGGCAAGCGCCTTGTCTTGGAAGTTGCGCAGCATCTTGGCGAGAACACGGTCCGCACGATCGCAATGGATGCCAGCGAAGGGCTTGTCCGCGGGCAGGAGGTTACCGATACCGGCGGCCCGATCATGATGCCGGTGGGCCGAGGAACGCTCGGCCGCATCCTGAACGTCATCGGGGAGCCGATCGACGAAGGTGCGCCGATCGAAGCCGAGGAGCGGCGTGCGATTCACCAGCCGGCACCCGATTTCGCCGTCCAGTCCACAAGTTCGGATATCTTGGTCACCGGGATCAAGGTTATCGACCTGCTCGCCCCATATTCGAAGGGTGGCAAGATCGGGCTCTTCGGTGGTGCAGGTGTCGGCAAGACCGTTCTCATCATGGAGCTCATCAACAACATCGCAAAGGTGCATTCGGGTTATTCCGTCTTCGCCGGCGTGGGCGAACGGACGCGTGAGGGCAACGACCTTTATCACGAGATGATCGAGTCGAACGTCATCAAGCCTGACAACCTGTCGGAAAGCCAAGTGGCGCTCGTATACGGTCAGATGAACGAGCCGCCGGGAGCGCGGATGCGGGTTGCCCTCTCGGGCCTGACGCTCGCCGAGCAGTTCCGCGATGAGTCCGGGACAGATGTTCTCTTCTTCGTCGACAACATCTTCCGCTTCACGCAGGCGGGCTCCGAGGTTTCCGCGCTTCTTGGCCGTATTCCTTCCGCCGTTGGGTATCAGCCAACTCTTGCGACCGACATGGGCCAGATGCAGGAGCGGATCACGTCGACGCGCTCCGGTTCGATCACGTCGATTCAGGCCGTTTACGTTCCTGCGGACGACCTGACTGACCCCGCGCCCGCAACGACTTTTGCTCATCTCGACGCGACGACCGTACTGTCGCGATCGATCTCGGAGCTTGGGATCTATCCCGCGGTCGATCCCCTCGACTCCTCAAGCCGCATCCTTGATCCCGGTGTGGTCGGAGAAGAGCATTACAACGTCGCACGCGAGGTGCAGGGAATTCTTCAGCGCTACAAATCGCTGCAGGATATCATTGCGATTCTCGGCATGGACGAGTTGTCCGAAGAGGACAAGCTCACCGTGGCGCGTGCCCGGAAAATCCAACGCTTCCTTTCTCAGCCTTTTGACGTTGCGAAGGTCTTCACTGGAGCGGATGGCGTCCAGGTACCGCTTGAAGAGACTATTTCCTCTTTCAAGGCAGTGGTTGCCGGCGAATACGATCATCTGCCGGAAGGGGCCTTCTACATGGTCGGCGGTATCGAGGACGTGAAGGCCAAAGCCGAGAAGATGGCGGCAGACGCCTGATTTCCATGAGGAGGGCCGGACTGGATCCGGCCCACCCTAAGAAGGAAGAGACATGGCCGATACTGTGAAATTCGAACTTGTCAGCCCTGAGCGACGCGTTGCTTCGATGCAGGTGAGTGCAGTTCGCATTCCTGCGACGGACGGTGATCTCACGGCGATGGCGAACCATACTCCGCTCATCACCACTCTTCGCCCTGGTGTTCTTCATGCCGAAGGCCCCGACGGAACGGTAGAGTTCGTTGTAACCGGTGGATTTGCCGAGATCGGCGTTGAGGGCATCTCGGTTCTGGCTGAAGAAAGCCATTCGCGCGAGGAGATGACGCAGGACAAGCTCGATCGGATGATCGAGGAAGCCGCGCGAAAGCATAACGAAGCAAAAGGCAATTTCGAGAACGAGCCAGGGCCGGTAGACGATGCAGCGAAGCTGCTCTCCGACATGATGGCAATGGGCGATCATATTGGACTGGACCCGAAACAACCGAACTTCTAACAAAAAGGCCGCTTTCAAGCGGCCTTTTTTATATCGTTACCGAGACGTCCGGAAGGTGCAGCGCCCGCAAGAGGTCTCGAACCTCCTGACGTGCGGCGACGTTCGAAAGGTTCAAACCTCCTGATCCGATATCCTTGAGATCCAGAAGCGTAAGGCCTCGGGGAAAGAGCTCTCGAAAGATGACCCGCTCCGAAAATCCGGGAGCCACGCGGAATCCTATTCGATTAGCAAGTCCGTTCAATGCGTCGCCCACTTTTTTCTTGTTACGCATCTGTTGCGTTCCGAGCCGGTTTCGTACGACGATCCAATCTATCGGACGCAGTTGAGCCTTGGCGCGCATCTGCCGCGCGCTCCATACCATTTCCGAATAGACCGACGGCCCCAGAACCTTGTTGGTGTCGCCATCGATCCGTGCAAGCAAGTCGAAATCTACGAATGAATCGTTCAGAGGGGTGATGAGCGTATCGGCAAGGGAATGGGCCATTTGACTAAGACGTGTGTGGGAGCCCGGGCAGTCGATTAGAATAAAGTCAGATTGTTTTTCCAGCGTTGCGACGGCCGCCGATAGTCGAGCATCGTCAGCGTTGTCGTCTGGAGAAAGTAACGCTTCGTCGACTTTCGGTAACTGACGAAAGTCGGGGGAGGCGAGCTGGACCTTTGACCTTTCAACGAAGGAAAGCCTGTTTTCGATGTAGCGGCCGAAACTTTGTTGGCGGAGATCAAGATCCAGCGCCCCGACCTTGTGGCCCATTCGAACCAGCGCTGTCGCGACGTGCATCGAAGTGGTCGATTTGCCGGATCCGCCTTTTTCGTTGCCCACTACGATGATATGCGCCATGCGCCTTCGCCCTCGCGTCTTTTCTGGATTGCGAGGACTATATGAGCCAGCCACGACCAGTAAAAGGCGCGGAAAGATCAAAGCCTGAGTGCTGCATCATCGCCATACGAAACAAAAACGCCGCCCTCGTGGGGGCGGCGTTTGAACAGTCGAACTGATCGTTGCAGATCAGAAACCGAGGCCTTCGTACTTCTTCTTGAACTTCGAGACGCGGCCACCGGTATCCATCAGGCGGGTCGAGCCGCCCGTCCAAGCAGGATGCACACTGGGATCGATGTCGAGGGCAAGCTGGTCACCTTCGCCGCCCCAAGTCGACTTCATTTGAACGACATCACCGTTGGTCATCTTGACCTCGATGACGTGATAGTCGGGATGAGTATCTTTACGCATGATGCCGGGCCCTTACTTGTCGATCTGCTTCGGATCACGGGGATCCTTTGATTTGTTCTGCACGGCACCGGCTTCGTTTGAAGGGATATGGGCGTGCGGTGCGCCTTTGCGAGGTGCGCGGTAGTTCGACTGCTCCGCGATACGTGCAGATTTGCCGCGGCGCGAGCGCAGATAATACAGCTTCGAGCGGCGCACCTTACCGCGGCGCACGACCGTAATGCTGTCGATGTTCGTCGAGTGGAGCGGAAAGACCCGCTCGACACCTTCGCCGAAGCTGATCTTGCGCACGGTGAAGCTGCCGGCAATGCCGGCACCGTTCTTGCGGCTGATGCACACACCCTCGTAATTCTGAACGCGGGTCCGCGTGCCTTCGGTCACCTTGTAGCCGACGCGGATCGTATCGCCAGCTTTGAAATCGGGAATGTCCTTAGCAAGTTCGGCGACTTGCTCGGCTTCCAATTGTGCGATCAGGTTCATCTGACGCGCTCCTTCATGTTGCCCGCGGTGCTCTCCGCGAAGATTTCTGCTGCCTCAGAGCTCCGGTCTTCGGTGGGTATTACCCCTTCGGAGGTTTCAGGACGCCTTTTGGTATGGACGTCGTTCCTATCCAGATCGCGAGTGAAGATCACGCTTAAAGAACAACGGTCCGGTCGACTCGAGGTCGCCAGACCTTTGTCGTATATTCAGATGCGACAGCGCGATCAAGTGCCCCCAGAGCCTTTCCGCGCTTCGTATGCAGTCCAGAGATCTGGGCGGCGGGCCCGTGTCAGTTCCTCTGAATTGTGCTGACGCCAACGCGCGATCTTTCCGTGATCGCCTGAGGTCAGAACATCGGGGATTTCACGTTCGTTCCAGATGGCAGGACGTGTGAATTGTGGGGCTTCGAGCAATCCATTCGAAAAGCTCTCTTCAACGGTGCTTGCCGCGTTGCCCAGCACGCCAGGCAGAAGCCGGACGGTGGCGTCGATCATGGCCTGAGCCGCGATCTCACCTCCGCTCATCACGAAATCACCGAGCGACACCTCCTCGATTTGATGCGCGTCGAGAACTCGTTGGTCCACCCCCTCAAAGCGTCCGCAAAGGAGTGTGACACCTTGTGCGCGGGACCAGCGAACTGCGGTCGCCTGATCAAAAGGTTTCCCGCGCGGGGAAAGATAGACGACCGGCCAAGCCTCCCTGTCGACCGGGGCACCGTTTTGTGCGTGCCTGAGTGCGCGATCGACCACATCGGCACGTAAGACCATGCCCGCACCGCCGCCGGCAGGTGTATCGTCCACATTACGATGACGGCCCTCACCGAAATCACGCAGGTCGATGGTTTCGCACCGCCAGATCCCATCCTTCAGCGCACGGCCCATCAGCGATGTGCCGAGGACACCGGGAAAGGCTTCCGGGAACAGGGTAATGATCCTGGCCTCCCAAGCCCCTTGAAGATCTGGAATGTCTTGCAGGAGTTCGGTCGGCTTGCGTGATGCCGTGATCCTGAGTCTACCGTGCGACCTGCCCGGAGCGTCACTCATCCGGAAATAATCCATCGGGCGGGTCGGCCACGAGGCGTCTCGTTGCAAGGTCCACGTTCGGGACGATTGCCTGCGTGAATGGCAAGAGAACGCTTTCTGACCGATTGGCAAGCGCAACCTCCAGAAGATCGCTCGCGCCGTGGTTGAGTACGGCCTTCACTCTCCCGAGCAGAACTCCGCCCGTATCCACCACCTCGAGATTGATGAGGTCGGCGTGATAGAATTCGTCGCTGTCGATTTCCGGAAGACGATCCCGTGAAACGAAGAGGCGGACGCCTCTGAGAGCGTCCGCCTCTTCGCGCGTCGATACACCCGAAAGACGTGCCGCGAAGCCATTCTTGATTGCCCTGTCGAGCGTCAGGTCGAAGCTTCTCATTCCGTCTTCTGTGGTGAGAGGCGCGTAATCGGCAATCGCTTCCGGTTCGGCACAAAAACTCTTGAGGCGCACCTCGCCGCGAACGCCGAAAGCACCGGCGATTGCTCCTACGCAGACCCGCTCAACCATGAAAGGGGTCATGGCCGAGCGGGACGGCTCTGGAACGGACTTTCCGGATTGCGCCCATTCGTATTATTCGGCTGTTTCTTCGGCAGGCGCATTCGCCGCCTCGGCCGCCGCTGCGGATTTTGCGGCCCGCTCCTCGGCGCGCTGCTGCGCCTTCTTGCCGGGCTCGGCGCGCTGCGGGTTGTTCCGCTCTTTCTTGTCACGAAGGCCAGCTGCTTCGAGGAAACGCTGGATCCGGTCAGTCGGCTGCGCGCCTTGCTCAAGCCAGAACTGGATCCGCTCGGCATTCATCTTGACGCGATCTTCGCTGTCCTTCGGCAGAAGCGGATTGTACGTTCCAAGCTTCTCGACGAACCGGCCGTCACGAGCGTAGCGGGAATCCGCTGCGACGATGGAATAATGCGGGCGTTTCTTGGAACCGCCACGCGAGAGACGAATTTTCATGGCCATGTCAGTGATCTCCTGAGATTTTCTTGTGGTGTTGGATGACCTCCGCAATGATGAAGGTCAGGAATTTCTTGGCGAAGTCAGGGTCGAGATCGGCTTCCCTCGCCAATGTCTCGAGCCGTTCGATCTGTTGCGACTCTCGATCCGGATCGCTTGGCGGCAAGTCGTGCAGTGCTTTCAGCCGCCCGACATCCTGGGTGTGCTTGAAACGCTCTCCGAGTGTATAAATCAGCACGGCGTCAAGGCGGTCGATGCTGGCGCGATGGGCCTTCAGCAAATTTGCCGCACGCTCTATGTCGGATGAGGGGGGTGCCATGCTCATTTCTTCGTACCGAAGCCGCTGAGCCCGGGCGGCAGTCCGCCACCCCCGAAGGGATTTCCTCCCATTCCGCCGGGTCCGCCCATCTTGCCCATCTGCGCCTGTGCGGCTTTCATCTGCTCTTCGCTCGGCCCACCTTTGCCGAACATGCCGGCCATCGCCTTCTTGAGCATTCCACCCTTGCCCATCTTCTTCATCATGTCGGCCATCTGCCGATGCATCTTGAGAAGTTTGTTCAGGTCCGACACTTCGAGACCAGAGCCGGCGGCGATGCGCTTCTTGCGACTCGCCTGAAGGATCTGCGGGTTCGCCCGTTCCTTCTTGGTCATGGACTGGATGAGCGCGATCTGACGGGTCAGAACCTTGTCGTCCATCCCGGCATCCTGCACCTGCTTCGCCATCTTGCCCATGCCGGGCATCATGCCCATCATGCCTTCCATTCCGCCCATCTTGATCATCTGTTCAAGTTGCTGGCGCAGGTCGTTCATGTTGAACTGACCCTTCTGGAAGCGCTTCATCATGCGCTCGGCCTGTTCGGCCTCGATCGTTTCCTGCGCTCTTTCGACGAGGGCAACAATATCGCCCATACCGAGAATGCGGCCGGCAATTCGTTCGGGCTCGAACGTCTCGAGCGCGTCCATCTTTTCGCCGAGGCCTACGAACTTGATGGGCTTGCCGGTGACGGCCCGCATCGAGAGAGCGGCACCGCCGCGACCATCGCCGTCCATTCGTGTCAGCACGACGCCGGAAACGCCGATCTTGTCATCGAACTCGGTGGCGACATTCACAGCGTCCTGACCCGTCAGGCCGTCGACGACCAAGAGCGTCTCGCGCGGGTTGGCAATATCGCGCACCTCTGCGGCCTGCGCGATCAATTCCTGATCGATATGGAGCCGGCCAGCCGTATCGAGCATATACACATCGTAGCCGCCCAGAGTGGCCTGCTGCTTTGCGCGCTTGGCAATCTGAACGGGTGTCTCACCCTTCACGATCGGCAGCGTATCGACGCCGACCTGGAGACCGAGCATCTGAAGCTGCTCCATCGCCGCAGGCCGGTTCGTATCGAGAGAAGCCATCAGAACGCGCTTTTTCTCGCGATCCTTGAGCCGCTTCGCGAGTTTGGCGGTCGTCGTCGTCTTGCCCGAGCCCTGCAGTCCCACCATGAGGATTGGGGCTGGGGCATTGTCTATACGCAGTTTGCCGTGGTCGGTCTCGTCACCACCCAACACGTGGACGAGTTCGTCATTGACGATCTTCACGACCTGCTGGCCGGGTGTCACGGATTTCGTGACGGCGGTGCCGGTGGCCTTTTCCTGAACTGCTTTGACGAAGTCGCGCGCGACGCTGAGCGATACGTCGGCTTCGAGAAGCGCCACACGAACCTCGCGCAAGGCGGTCTTTACATCCTCATCGCTCAGCGCACCCTGTTTGGTAAGCCGATCGAATACGCCACCCAGGCGTTCCGACAGATTCTCGAACATGCGTATCCCCTCACCGGTGCGGACAGCTTTTCCCGCGCAGACAGCGCAGTAATTTCGTACCCGAACCGCCAAACGAAAAACACTCCCACGGGCGCAACGCGCTGGTGGGAGGCGATCCCCCCGCATGCCGGGGGGACCGGAAGTTTTGGCACTTCCGGGATGCGGGAGTGGCTAAGCGCCCCCGCATCATCTGTCAAGTCAATCGCGCACGTCGCGGGCGGCTCTCGTCACAGCATCATAGGCATCGTCGCGTTGCTGCTGGATATCATCCTCGAGGTCGTCGAGGTCATCGGCAAATCCCCGCCTCATGCGATCCACGCCGTCGCTGGCCATGAAATCGTTTCGGTACTGCCGTGCTTTGTCTCGTATCCTTTCAGGACCGATCCAGGCAGCAAGCGCCGCTGGCACGATAAGCACCGCTCCGAAAATCGCTGCGATCCGACCCACTTGAACCATCGTATCCCGATTCGACGAATGAATATGGAGATCGGTCGTAAGACTGTTCAGCCTATGCGTGAGCCGCTTGAGCTGACCCTCGACAGTATCGTCGTCACTCAACAGATCGCGCATCTGTCCCGGAAGCTGGCGGACACGATCCGGTCCGGCAACCGCAGCAAGGACTGCCGGGATGGAAATCGCCGCAGCGGTAAGAGCGAGATTCCGGGTCAAAGGTGACATCTGGATGTGTCCTTCTAATTGTGGCTTCTTCATGAGAACAGGATGCATCGCGCTCGGTTCCGTTGCGATATGTACGGTCGTTGCTTTTGGGTTCGGTATGGCAGTCGGCTGCTGAAATCGCAGTAGAAGGAGTAACGTGATCACGAACTGGGAAGAAATCAGAACGGCATATCAGGTGGCACGGATCGGGACGGTATCGGGTGCTGCCGAAGCGCTAGGTATTCACCACGCGACCGTGATCCGCCACATCGATTCCCTCGAGACGAGTATTGGAACAAAGCTTTTTCAAAGGCATGCGAGGGGGTACACACCTACCGAAGCCGGATCTGATCTGCTGAAGGTGGCGCAAGGTGCCAATGATCAATTCGCGCAGCTCGTAAGTCGCATCAAGGGGCAGGGCGATGCGATCGAGGGAGAGCTTGTCGTTACATCGCTGAGTTCGCTCTCGCCATTCGTAACTCCTTCGCTGACCCGGTTCGGTGCGCGTCATCCGAACCTCGTAACTCGGTTCCTCACGGATGAACGGGTTTACCGGCTCGAGTACGGTGAGGCGCACGTTGCGATTCGTGCCGGTCCCGCTCCACGAGAGCCGGATTACGTTGCCCAAGCCTTCGGGACCGAACTTTTCGGGCTCTACGCTTCCAACGACTATGTTGAACGTCGTGGTCTCCCGTCTGACGATGACGATCTCGCCGGGCATCTTTTCGTCGCACATGACGATCCGAAGAATCGCGCTCCATTCCACCGGTGGCTGAGTGATACAGTCCCGCGCGATCGGCAGGTTTTCCGTGGCACCGAAGACCGCGTCATGCGCGATGCGATCGTCGCAGGTGCCGGTCTCGGGTTCCTTCCTGTCTTTCAGGCGGAGAAAATGAGTGGGGTCGTACTTGTCGCTCAGCCCCGCCCGGAATGGTCCGTGCCGATCTGGCTTGTCACCCATGTCGATCTTCATAGAACTATGAAAGTGCAGGCTTTTCTTACCTTTCTAAAGTCCGAGGCCGCGAACTGGTCTGGCTTTCAGCCGGTCTGATTTGTGCCTGATGTCGGCGTAAACATGCCGAAGTTTCACGCGACCCGCGCGGGACCGCATAATTCTAGGTAATTTAGTGTGTCGCCGGTGCAATAGCGCGTTTTCCGACGCTTGCGTCCTTCACAAGACGCAATTAGGGGTAGCGGTGTCGAACTTTCCTACGAATCCCAAGGGGGCATCTATGAGCATCAAATCCATCCTCGCTGGCACGGCGATCTCTTCCGTCGTTCTGACCCAAGCGGCGTTTGCCGGCAGCCTGGCCCCCGTGGTCGACTGCAACGTCACCCCCGAAGCGCCCGAGTGCGCCGTCGTGACGATGGCCCCCGCGCAGGGTTCGTCGGGCAGCCTCG
Organism: Palleronia sp. LCG004; assembly: GCF_032931615.1. Classification (NCBI taxonomy): domain Bacteria; kingdom Pseudomonadati; phylum Pseudomonadota; class Alphaproteobacteria; order Rhodobacterales; family Roseobacteraceae; genus Palleronia; species Palleronia sp. LCG004. The sequence continues at coordinate 1,717,159 of NZ_CP136759.1, read as the reverse complement.
GTGGTCTCGGCACGGCCGGCACGGCCGCCGCGATCGGTGGTGGTCTTCTTGCTCTCGCCGCTATCGCTGCGATCGCCAACGACGACGACGATGATTCCGACGAATCGACCGCGACCACCGTCGCCGCTCAGTAATCGAGCGCTATCGATTTGACGAAACACGAAAGGGCATCCCGAGGGATGCCCTTTCTCGTTTCTGCGGCCCGGAACGGATCGCGGGAATGCGGGTTCACCCGAAATGTCAGCAAAGCCTTATAAAGGAAGCCAAATGAACCGTATCATCTATCTTGTCGGCCTGGTCGTGATCGTCGTAGCGATCGTGTCCTTCGTCCTTTAATCATCGACGATACCGGGACTTTCATCCGTAAGTCCCTCAAGTGCGAGGAAGCGCTCGAACGGTTCCAGGTTGACCGGGTCGAATTGACCGAAACTCTGCATCCAGACGCTCGCTGCGCGAAGACTGCAGGGCTCTATCTTGCACCAGACCACACGGCCGCGCCGCTCCTGACTGACCAGACCGGCGCGGCTCAGAATCCCGAGATGCTTCGAAACCGCGGCAAGTGAAATCGGGAAGGGAGCTGCGACATCCGTCACGGCCATATCGTCCTCCAGCAACATCGCCATGATCGACCGTCGGGTTGGGTCGGACAGGGCCGCGAATATGAGGTCGAGATTCTGCATTCCGGTTCGAGTGTCATCGGCCGGTACTTCGGTCAAGCATTGCTTAACTTAATGGTTGAATAAGCCGCATCGGTCAAATGTCCCGCCGCAGGGAGGCCGCTTCAATAAAGATTAATAAAAACAGGTCCTTAGTCGGTCAAGGCATCGGCTTGACTAGTTCCACCAAGCCAGCCTAGTTTCCGCCCGTCTGAAGGAGGACGATCCTGTGGCTGATGATGCCAATCGCGATCGGATGGCAGCGCTTGAGCGTCGTCTGGCTGCGGCGCGCAAGGCACAGGGCCCGAAACCTCGTTCCGACGAACATTATTCGATGGCCAATATGGCTTGGCGAATGGTGACGGAATTGACCGCCGGTCTGCTGATCGGCTTCGGCATAGGATACGGTCTCGATTATGCATTCGGGACGATGCCGCTCTTTCTCGTCGTCTTCGTCCTGCTTGGCCTGGCCGCAGGCGTGAACGTGATGTTGCGGACCGCCAAAGAGATCGAAGCCGGCTCACAAAAGGTGTCTGGCGACAGAAACGAGAGTGACAATGGCTGAAAACACCGCGTCCGGAATGCATGGTATCGGGACAGGCGCTGCGGATGCAGCGCATTCGGGCAGTGGTCTGAATATTCATCCGATGGACCAATTCATTGTCCAGCCGCTCTTTTCGGACGGTCCGGTCGGCATGTTCACCATCACCAATGCAACGCTCTGGATGGCTCTTTCCGTCGTTTGCGTTGTCCTTTTGCTCGTCATCGGAAGCAGGGGTAGGTCCGTCATTCCGAGCCGTGCGCAATCCGTTGCCGAGCTTTCGTACAGCTTCATCTACAAGATGGTCGAGGATATCACTGGCAAGGACGGGATCCGATATTTCCCTTACATCATGACCCTGTTCATGTTTATCCTGATGGCGAACAGCTTGGCGCTTCTGCCGATGTCCTTTGCGCCTACGGCGCATATCGCCGTCACGGCCGTTCTGGCGTTGATCGTTTTCCTCGGCGTCACGATCCTGGGATTCGTTCTGAACGGTCCGAAGTTTCTCGAACTCTTCTGGGTCAGGTCCGCGCCGCTCGCGCTGCGACCGATCCTGGCCTTGATCGAACTGATCTCGTACTTCGTTCGTCCAGTCAGCCATTCGATCCGTCTTGCGGGCAACATCATGGCGGGGCACGCCGTGCTCAAGGTGTTTGCGGGATTTGCCGGTGCGCTCGGGCTCTTCGCGTTTCTCCCGATCTTCGCGATCACTGCGATTTACGCGCTCGAGGTGCTGGTGGCATTCATCCAGGCCTACGTCTTTACGATCCTGACGTGCGTCTACCTCAAGGATGCCTTGCATCCGCATCACTGATTTGGCGGGCCGATCGGCCGGTCGAACCTCTCAACTTCCAATTCATCAAGGAGCACTATCATGGAAGGCGACATCGCAAACATGGGTCAGTTCATCGGGGCCGGGATTGCCGGGCTCGGAACCGGCATCGCCGCTCTCGGGGTCGGCAACGTTGCCGCGAACTTCCTCAGCGGCGCCCTGCGCAACCCCTCTGCCGCGGCGGGCCAGACCGCAACGCTCTTCATCGGCATCGCGTTCGCCGAAGCGCTCGGGATCTTCTCGTTCCTGATCGCGCTTCTGCTGATGTTCGCCGTCTGAAGATCCACTGACTTTCTAGACGCCGGAGGTGGAATCCGCCTTCGGCGTCCGAGTCATCAGGAGAACGTCGATGGCAACCGAACCACGTGAAGCCGCGCTCGGCGCTGGCGAGGAAGTTGCGAGCGGCATGCCGCAACTCGATCCCAGCTCGTATCCCAACCAGATTTTCTGGCTGATTGTCGCACTGATCGCGATTTATTTCGTGCTATCGCGCGTCGCATTGCCGCGTATATCGTCGGTCTTGGCAGAACGTCAGGGAACGATCACCAATGATATCGCGGCGGCTGAAGAACTGAAGCAAAAGGCCACCGAAGCCGAACGTGCCTACGATAAGGCGCTGGCTGATGCGCGGTCCGAAGCCAACCGGATCACGGAAGAGAACAAGGCAAAGATGCAGTCCGAGCTCGACCGGGCCACCGAGAAAGCCGAAGCCGAAATTGCGGCTCAGCAGGTCGAATCCGAGAAGCGTATTACTGAAATTCGTGACAACGCGATGGCCTCCGTTGAAGAAGTTGCAAAAGATACTGCGCTTGCGGTGGTCAATGCGATGGGGTTCGAAGGCGACCGCGACCAGGTCGATAGCGCCGTCGACAAGCGCCTCAAGGGAGCAGCATGATGCGTTTTGCCAGTCTTGCCGCAGCGATTTTGATCCCCCTTCCGGCCTTCGCGGCCGAAGGCCCGTTTGTAACTCTCAACAATACCGATTTCGTGGTTTTGCTGGGTTTCCTCGTCTTCATTGGCGTTCTTCTTTATTTGCGCGTCCCGACAACCTTGTTCGCGATGCTGGACAAGCGCTCCGACAGCATTCGCTCCGATCTCGCCGAAGCACGGGAACTCCGCGAAGAGGCGCAGTCGCTTCTCGCCTCCTACGAGCGTAAGCAGAAAGACGTACAGAACCAAGCCGATCGGATCGTCGCCTCTGCGCGTGAAGACGCAAAGCAGAACGCCGCGAAGGCCGAAGCGGAAATGCAGAAATCCATGGAGCGTCGGGTTCAGGCGGCCAAGGAACAGATTGCCTCGGCCGAGGAGCAAGCGATCAGAGATGTGCGTGACCGTGCGATCACTGTCGCAATCGCCGCTGCGCACGACGTCCTGAAAGGACGGATGGACCCATCAAGGCAGAACGCATTGATTGAACAGTCAATCAAAACCGTAGATGCGAAACTGCACTGATCAGCTATCTAAGACTTTCGGGAGCTGGGACTCGTTAAGCAGTCCGAGGATTTCAAAGAACGCAGAGCACGGGTTTGACCCAACGGTTGTTTGGCAAGTTTGCCATAGGTGATCGAAGTAGGCGAGATGAAGGTGACTTCATCTCGCCTTACATTTTACTGGGTTGGACGGATCACAATCTGAACGCGACGGTTCTGCGCGCGGGACTCGGCGCTTGAGTTGGATGCGATCGGCTGATCTTCTCCGTAACCTATCGCGCGTACGCGGCCCGACGACACACCATTCGCCGTTAGGATCGATGCAACGGACTGAGCACGGCGTTGCGACAGTTCCTGATTGTAAGCGGCAGTTCCAGTATTGTCGGTATGGCCCTGAACCTCGATCACCGAGTTCGGATAACGGTTGAGGTTCGCCGCGAGCACGCGGAGGTCGCCCTGCAGACCGGACCCGACGACTGCGCTGTCGGTGGCAAAGAGGATATCCTGAGGCATCCGGACGATCAGCTCGGATCCGGTATTGATAACGTCAATCGCTCCGTTGGAGAAATCGTCACGCAATTCGGCCGCTTGCCGATCGAGGATGTTGCCGACGACTGCACCGCCCGCCGCGCCGAGCGCGGCACCCACGGCGGCGTTCCGAAACCGGTCGTTGCCCGACTCGCGCGTGGCACCGGCCAGCGCGCCGACACCGGCACCGACCAGCGCGCCGGTCGTCGTGCGGTTGCGCTCGCCCGTGGTCTGGTCGACGCAGGCGCCGAGGCTCAGAATCCCGACAGAGGCAAGCAGGATGGGGGTCTTGATGAAGTTCATTAGGTCCTCACTATATGCTCATTCGATGTGCACATCTGCGTGCGTATCATAGTGCGGAGATCAGGTCTTGCACGCTGATTATAACAATCGGCCAGCGCCGGCCGATCACCTTACTGAGCGGACTGCTCTCGCCCATCGAAATCCGTCGCTGCAGCCTCGTGTGCGAGCATAGCGCGCTTGACGGGTATCCCCCAGTGGTAGCCGCCGAGCCCTCCTGTTGCGCGGATTGCACGGTGACATGGAATGATCCATGAAATCGGATTCCGTCCGACGGCACTTCCAACGGCCCGAACGGCCTTGGGACGACCGATGGCCTGGGCGATCTCGCCGTAGGTCGTGACGTGTCCTGTCGGGATCGTCATCAAAGCCTCCCAGACCTTGATCTGGAAGGGTGCGCCAATGAGATGAAGGTCATTCCGCGCCCCCGGGCTGATCGCGGAAGACAGATGTGGAGCAAGCGCCTTGTCGTCGCGGAGATGCGTCGCGGCGGGCCAGCGCGCGGCCAGATCCGCGAGTGCCGCATCGTCCCCGGTCTCTTCGCAGAAAGCGAGCCCGCAAAGACCTCGGTCCGTCACCATTCCGAGCATGCGCCCGAATGGTCCGGTGCCGTATCCGTGACGGATCGTCAGCCCTGCGCCTTTCCGGGCATATTCGCCAGGACTCATCGCTTCCCATCTGACGAAGAGATCGTGAAGACGTCCCGTGCTCGAAATTCCGACATCATGCGCAGTGTCGAGCGTGGTGAACCGCGTTTCGAGCAGCTTCTTTGCATGGCCCAGCGTCAGAAATTGCTGGAACCGCTTTGGACTGACGCCGATCCAGCGGCTGAAGAGACGTTGAAAGTGCTCCGGCGCGAGGTTCATTTCCTCGGCGATCTCGGCAAGTGTGAGGTTTCGACCGTCCTCCGCGTCGAGCCTGTCGATGGCACGACGCATGAGACGCCAGTAATATGAACTTTCGACATCTGTCATCGGCACTCTCCGGTTGTTCCGGTGGAATACGCTAAGCGGTGGCCGTCACGCGACCCGAATATTGCGGGAAACAGGGCCGTCCTTTGCCCTTGCCAAACGGTACGTAGTGGCTCACCCCTTCGGCCGATGACAGAGAAAGGACAAAGCTGATGGATCGCACAACGCTGGGGCGGACCGGGATTGAGGTGTCCGGATGGTGCCTGGGATCGATGACTTGGGGACGCCAGACAGATGCTGCCGAAGGTCATCGGCAGATCGACCGCGCACTCGATGCCGGGATCGATTTCCTCGACACGGCCGAGATGTATCCGGTAAACCCCGTTCTGGCCGAGACCATCGGCGATACTGAGGCGATCATCGGAGATTGGTTCGAGGCATCTGGCCGGCGATCGGACGTCGTGCTTGCCACGAAATGTTCAGGACCGACCGAAAATGCGCGCGACGGTGCGCCGATCCGACCGGACACCTTGCGTTCGGCAATCGAGGGATCCCTTCGACGGCTGAAGACCGATTACATCGATCTCTATCAATTCCATTGGCCCAATCGCGGGTCGTTCCACTTCCGGCAGATATGGGGCTTCGACCCGACCGGTCAGGATACGGCAGCGATGCGCGACCACGTCACCGAGACGATCGGCACGCTTGAGGATCTTCGTGCGGAGGGGAAGATCCGTGCGTTCGGTCTGTCGAACGACAGCACCTGGGGCATTATGCAGTGGCAGATGGCGGCTGAACGGTCGGGCGGTCCGCGCGTCGCGACGCTGCAGAACGAATACTCGCTGCTTTGTCGACAGTTCGACAGCGACTTGGCCGAGATGAGCCATCATGAGGATGTCACGCTTCTTGCCTATTCTCCGCTGGCCGCCGGGCTTCTGACCGGCAAGTATCAGGGCGGCGCATTGCCGGACGGGTCGCGGATGGCGATCAACGGAAATCTCGGCGGTCGCAAGACCGATCGTGCCTTTGCTGCGGTCGATGCCTACCAGGCGATCGCACGGAAGCACGGCCTCGATCTGGTTCACATGGCGATCGCCTGGGTTCGCTCGCGGCCGGTGAATACGATCCCCATGTTCGGGGCGACGACCCTCGAACAACTGGATCATATCCTCGAAGGCCAAGAGGTCACGCTCTCGCAGGAGGTGCTGGACGAGATCGCCGAAGCGCACCGCGCCCATCCCGCACCATATTGAGGTGGCCGTTTGGCGTTCCGTGATGATCATGTCGGTAATTGCACTCGGTTCGTGTACCGGTATCGCAGGGGACGATACGGGGCGTGACCTGCCGGCAAGCCATCTCGGAACGCCGGCAGAACAGACGACATGCGAAGCCCGGGGCGGCAAATGGCGCAAAGCCGGGGCAGGGGGCAGAACCTGTTTCGCGACGCCGCACGATGCCGGGCGCTCTTGCGACACGGCATCGGATTGCAGCGTCGCCTGTCTTGCCCGGTCGCGAACCTGCGCGCCGGTCCAACCACTCATGGGATGCCATGAGATCGTAACCAGTACTGGACGGGTGGCGACGCAATGCCTCGGATCCTGATCACCGCTCTTCTTGCGCTCTGCGCTTGCTCGACCGAAGCGCCGCTTCTCCCTGCGCCGGGCTATCGCGACCGCGATATTCCGATGGGGTCTATCGCGATGTTCGATCCAGCGCGTTTCGCCGGCCGCTGGTACGAGGTCGCATCCTATCCGGTGCCCTTCCAGGCTGGGTGCCGGAATACCCAGGCGCTTTACGCAGTACAGCCCGACGGGACATTGTCGGTCGAGAATAGCTGTCAGGGACAGGACGGGGCGCTTCGCAGGATCGAAGGGGAGGCTCGTCCGATCGGACCGGGTCGCCTTGAGGTGACGTTCGACACCGTCCCCTTCCTTTCATCGCCCTATTGGGTTCTTTGGGTCGACGAGAGCTACAGGACGGCAGTCGTCGGGGTGCCTTCCGGCCGCGCAGGATGGATCCTGAACCGCGATCCCTCCATACCGCCCGATCGTCTGGAGGCCGCCAAGACGATCCTTGCCTTCAACGGATATGATCTATCCCGTCTGCGCGAGACGCCGCAACGGGCTCTTCCCTGAGCATAGATCGTGACGGTCAGGGTCTCGTAGCGCACCTTCTGTGCAGGTCATGCAGATGAGGTCCGTGCCCGAAGCCGGGTCGAAACCCGCCGGACATTCGGATCGGCAAGCGCGTCAGGTCTCGGCGAGATCGATTATATGGTTGTCCGCGACATCATTGCGGAAGAACGGAACACGATCTGGAGCGGAGAGATCGGGCAGTCTCGCCGAAATTTCGGCCAGGGCGACCTGCGTGATGAACGGAAGGTCGAAGGACCGCGCCTCGGCGATCGGCATCCATTGAAGGAACCGCAATTCATCCTCTGCGGATGAAAAGTCATCGGGATCGGTTGCGAGCCGTTCGGCATCGACCACGAAGAAACGCGCATCGAACCGTCTTGGACGTTTCGGTGGCGTAATGGCACGAAAAACAAAGCGGAGACCGCTCGCATCCGGGCGGTATCCTCGCGCAGCGAACCGTTCCCATGCGGGTGGTGGATCGGGCCAGCAGGCGGCCTGACCGAGTATCTGACCGGTTTCTTCCCACAATTCGCGAATGGCGGCTGCGGCGATCCGTTCGGGCGTTGGTGAGCCGGCTTCGTTTAACCGCTCGCGGCATGGTTGAGAAAGCCCGACCACCAAGAGGTCGCCGCTGTCCTCATGGTCGATCCTCCCCCCTGGAAATACGACCTTGTCAGCCATGAATGCTGCGCCGCTTGCACGCTGACCGACAAGGACCGAGGGATCACGGTCGGCATTTCTCACCACGATCACCGTCGCGGCAGCGTGGATGGCTCGGTCTTCGATCAAAAGCCGTGCATGCGTCGCGCCCACTGAAAGCCGATAACCATCCCCTTGATCCGCGGCAGGAGATAGAGCGACAGGGCAACGCATCCCGTGATGAAGATCGCGGCGAGGACGATCGGTTCCGGCCGGAAACGGACGAACCCCCAATGCATGAACGGTGCCATGAGATGGCCGACGAGCAGGATCGTGAGATAGGCCGGCGCGTCGTCCGCACGTGCGTATCGCAGATCTTCGCCGCAGACAGTACAGGCAGGTCGGGGCTTGAGGTACCCGCTCAGCAGAGGCCCGGAGCCGCAGTTGGGACATTTGCATCGAAACCCACGAAGCACTGCGGGCTTGAGTGCGCGATCATGCGTCTCCGCGTCATTGGCTGTATCATCGAACATCTGCAGCTTCCCTTTGGGATGCAAGACACTAGCATCCGGAGCCTTCGAACGACAGGCCCAAGCCTATCTTGCGGCGCGATGTCGCAAATCAGTTCATGTAGCGTGCGTTGCGTGACGGCACGGTCGGATTGTCCGCCGCCGACAATTCTGCAGGCGTGTCGGAAGGCTTCTCACGCAGAAGTGGGCGTGCCCGCTCGACGCGATTGCGCCCGGCTTCCTTCGCCGCGTAAAGCGCCTCGTCCGCGCGCGCGAGCAGCGCTTCCGGTTCGGCGGACCCGCAGATCGCCCCGATGGACAGGGTGACATGGAGCTCGGTGCCATCGGGCAGAATGAAGGGATCGGCGGCGATCGACTGCCGTAGTCGATCGGCGGCGATGAAGGCCTCGTCGTCGAGGCATTCCGGCAAAGCCACCAGAAATTCCTCGCCGCCGATGCGCGCAAGCAGGTCGCCTTCGCGAAGGTTGTTTCTGAGTCGCCTCGCCACTTGCTTGAGCACGGCATCGCCTGCCGGATGCCCGTATGTATCGTTCACCGACTTGAAGTGATCGATATCCATCAAAAGCATGCCGTAATTCCGCTCAGTATCCTCGATCTGAGAAAAAAGATCCTCGAGATACCGCATCGCGTAACGGCGATTGAAGAGCTCGGTCAGCGAATCGTGCACCGCCATCATCAGCGAAGCATCGAGACTCGCTCGTAGCATGTCGTCCTGCCGCTTCAGACGCAACTGGCGGTCGATCCTCAGCGCGATTTCCTCGACGCTGGCGTCGGTCCTGACGAGGTCACTCGCCCCCTGATCCAACGCGCGCGCACCGATCGGTCGATTGCCGGGGTCGTACTCGACCAGGATCGCCGCACGCCGGCGGGTGTTCGGTCGCGCGCGCAGTTCCGCCATCAGGGTCAGCATCTCGTCCGGATCGGGATCGTGACAGAGCAGGAATATCTCCGGCGCGCGTTCCGGATCGTCCGATGCGGCAATCGCCTCCTCAGGATTGAGGATATCGATCCTATGCAGCGATCGCTGCTTGATGCTGGCGGCAAGTCTCGCGGCATGATCTTGGTCGGTCGAAACGAGTGCAAGGCGCGCTGGCTTTCCGAAACCGGTTCCCGCATCCGAAAAGCCAAGATTTGCCGCGGTGACATTCCTGCGTCGAAGCTCGGATCGTGTCTCGTGGCTGCGCAGCAATGCACGCAAATTCGTGAGAAGCCAGGACCGCTCGACCGGCCGTGACAGGATCGCGGCTGCCCCGCCACGAATGGCCTCTGTGCGTGCACGGATCGCTCCGCTTTCCAGCATGACAACGATGGGTGGCATCGCCTCGCCCAGCTGTGCGGCTACGCGGGCGCAAAACTTGACGCAATCCATGTCCGGAACGCCCGCGTCGAGCAGGATGGCATCCGGCAATTGCTCTCGTATCGCATCAAGGGCTTCCCGTCCGGTCGACACTGCCGCAGTATCGTACCTGGCTCCGGACAGGATCGCCTTCAGCGCACTCCTGCTCGTAGCGGTCGATTCGACAATGAGGACCCTGCGTGACATTCAGCCCCTTGCTAGTCTCGTGCACCATGACGGTACGCGCTTATAATCGGTTCTTAAGCTTAACAAAGTCTTTCTTTTTTCGAGGGCCCTAATGCAGCGATCCCTTGCCTATTCGCGAGATGATGCCGAAACCATGGCGCTTGACGTTCTTGCTTGGCTGGCCTCCGAGGAGGATCTTCTCTCCGTGTTCATGGGAAGCACCGGAGTTTCCAAAGATGATTTCCCGCAAAGGTTGAAAGATAGTGAATTTCTTGGGGCTATTCTCGAATTTTTAATGATGGATGATGAGTGGATCAAGAGATACTGCAATGAGCGCGATCTGGATTATCGCGCGCCCGGCGCGGCACGCGCAGCTTTGCCCGGCGGAGAGCAGGTTCATTGGACCTGAATTCGAGACATCGATATTGCATTGAATTCGTCGAAGGCCGGGGGCCGATAACGATACTTTAAACTGACGGTTCTAGGGTCTTTCTCCGAAGGACGGGAGATTGACGATGCATGGTCTGGTCAACAGATCCATTCAGAACTTCGTACAGGACGTCTACGGCGTGCCGCTCTGGAGCGAGATTGCCACGCAGGCGGGGCTCGACGGCGATGGCTTCGAGGCCATGCTAACGTACGAAGACACGTTGACCTATGCCGTGATCGACATGGCATGTGCGCGTCTTAACAAGTCGCGATCCGATTTCCTCGAAGACCTCGGAACCTACCTGATCTCTCATCCGAATATGTGGCGCATCCGGCGTCTCTTGCGGTTCGGGGGGGCGGATCTCGTCGATTTTCTGGAATCGATCGGCGATCTTCCGGACCGTGCGCGCCTCGCCATTCCGGATTTCGAAGTCCCGACCTTGCGCGTCGAGGCGGTCGATCCGACGAATTACGTGATCGATTGTGAAAATGCCTGCGACGGGGTCGAGCATGTGATGCTTGGCTGCCTGCGTGCCATGGCCGATGATTACGGCGCGCTGGCGATCGTCCAGACCGTCGAACTGCCCCACCGTCCGAATGCCAGCGCAGTCGAGATCATGTTGCTCTCTACCAGCTTCGCGGCCGGCAACAGCTTCATGTTGACGGAGGGGCGGTGATGTACCGCCCGGGGTCTGTCGTCACCTTCGAGAGCGCTGCGGTCGACAGGATGCTGCCGATGCATCTGCGTTTCGATACGTCCGGGATCGTACGGCACGTGGCACCCGGCATGGCCAAGCTCGCCGGAGAGCGAACGCTGAAGGACCGGCCTCTGCTCGAGTGTTTCGAGATCACGCGACCGCGTGGAATTTCCTCCGCATGGGAACTTCGCAAACTGGAGCCTCCCAGGGTCAAGTTGCGGTTTCGCGAGGGACGTCCCGTCCGCCTTCGCGGCATGGCGCTTGCGCTTGGCGATGGGGAAGGCGGGGTTCTCAGTCTTGCGCTCGACCTCAGCGAACTGCGCGATCTCGGGGGCGCGGCGTTGACCACCGCCGATTTCAGTCCCACGGACATGACCGTCGACATGCTCTACCTGATGGAGGCGAACTCTGCCGCGATGGCCGAAACGCGCCGTCTCATTTCGCGACTCGATGGTGCCAAGACAGTCGCGGAGGCGCAGGCTTTCACAGATACGTTGACGGGTCTCGCCAATCGCCGTGCGCTGGAGCGGATCGTCAACCGTCTCGTGACGAGCGGTGATGCCTTCTCGCTCTGCAACATCGATCTCGATTATTTCAAGTCTGTGAACGACAGCTATGGGCACGCCGCCGGTGACCATGTGCTTCAGGTGGTCGCTGCGGCTCTGCGAAGCGCGACCCGTGCATCCGATACGGTGGCACGGGTCGGCGGGGACGAGTTCATCCTTGTCCTTCCGGGCATGACAGATCCCGACAGGATCGAGGAGATCGCCGTCCGGATCATCTCCGAGCTTCAGAGGCCGGTTCTCTTCGAGGGGCATTCCTGCCGGATTTCGGCAAGCGTCGGCACCGCAATCTCCACCTGCTACCGGTCGCCCGACCTCGACCAGATGGTGGTGGACGCCGACCGCGCGCTCTATGCCTCCAAGGCAGCAGGCCGGTCGCGTCACAGCATTTCAGGCGGCGAATGCGGTCAAGCAGCGAGCCGGGTGGTGGCACCCGGCGAATGACGGATGCCACCTCGGGGCTCGATCAGGACCCTGCGTCGATCCTCGCCGCCATGATCGCGATCGCCTGCTGATAGACGCTCGCCGCGTTCCATTCCTGAATTGCACGGAAATTTGGTTGCCCCTGCTGATAGCCAGCACCCGGTTGCCATCCCTTTTGACGCAGGAAATTCGCGGTAGAGGCGAGGGAATCGGTGATGTTGGTAAGGTCCACGCGACCATTCCCGTCTGCATCGACGCCATAGCGCAGTACGTTTCCCGGCAGGAACTGGGTATGCCCAACTTCGCCATGACGTGCGCCCTGCGTGCCCGGAGACAGCGCTCCGCGATCGACGAGTTTCAACGCCGCGAGGGCGTGCGGCGTGAAGAAATCGGATCGCCGGCAATCATAGGCGAGCGTCGAGATCGCCGAAACGACGTTGCTGTCGCCCATGAAGTTGCCAAAGCCGGTTTCCATCCCGTGGATGGCGATGATCACGCCCGCGGGCACACCGTACCGCTGTTCGAGCGAGGCGTAGAATGCCGGGTTGGCCGCGAGCCTTTGACGCCCTTGCGAGACTATGGTGTCAGCCCCGCGCACCTCCATGAAGCGCTCAAGCGAGTAGCTGAAGCTCTGCTGGTTGCGATCGGCATTGATCGTCGATTGCGCGTAGCGCGTGGCCGCGAGTGCCTGAAGGCCGCGTTGACCGACGCCTGCGGCTTGCGCCTCACGGGCGAACGCGGCCTTCCAGGTCTCGTATCCAGCCGCGGTGTTGCCGCAGGTCGCGGCCAACGCCAGGCCAGGCACCGTGACCAGCGCGGTCGCCAGCAATGCGGCCCTCATCCTGTTAACCATTATGTTTACTCCGGAATTTCATTCCGTTCGACGCTATCCCGTGCGAAGGTGAGCGCCAAGTCCCGCGCAGGTTGCAAGCCTGCATGCCGGCGACTTCGCGATCACGATCGCGCCATCGCCACCCATTCCCGCCTTCTTGCGATTGCGCTAGGGGTGGCGCATGACCGTTACCTTTTCAAACCTCGACGACTTCGCCGCAGATCGGTTCGATACGATCATCGATGTCCGCGCGCCTTCGGAGTTCGCCGAAGACCACGTGCCGGGTGCCATCAACCTGCCCGTTCTCGACGACGAGGAGCGCGCCCGCGTCGGCACCATCTACACGCGGCAGAGCCCGTTTCTCGCGCGCAAGATCGGTGCGGCGCTGGTCGCGCGCAACGCTGCATCCCATATCGAGGGGGCGCTTGCCGGTCACGACGGCGGGTGGCGTCCGCTCGTCTATTGCTGGCGCGGGGGGCAGAGGTCCAATTCCTTCGCCTCGATCCTGACGCAGATCGGCTGGCGCGTCGCTGTCGTCGATGGCGGCTATCGCACGTATCGCCGGCTGGTCCGCGATACGCTTTACGAAAGCCCGTTCCCCGCACGCGTGATCCTGCTCGATGGCTATACGGGCAGCGCCAAGACCGAGATCCTGCACAGAATCGCCGCGCGCGGCGGGCAGATCGCCGACCTCGAGGGCCTTGCCAATCATCGAGGATCGGTGTTCGGCGCAATGGGAGAGCAGCCTTCGCAGAAGGGGTTCGAGTCGCATCTCGCACAGGTGACGACACGTCTCGATCCCGACCGTCCGGTTCTCGTGGAGGCGGAGTCCAGCAAGGTCGGGCGAATGATCGTGCCGCCCGCGCTCTGGAGTGCCATGCAGAGCGCCCCGCGGATCAGGATCGAGGCACCGCGCCCGGCGCGCGCCCGCTACCTAACGCGCGCCTATGCCGATATCGTCGCCGATCCCGAACGGCTCGACCGGGTTCTCCTGTCACTCGTTCCCTTGCAGGGACATGATCGTATCGGCACGTGGCGCGACCTCGCCAAGCGTGGCGAGACGGAGAGGCTGGCCCTCGAATTGATGGAGCATCATTACGATCCGCGTTATGCCCGCAAGGACCGCGAAGCCGACCGCATCGTCGAGACGCAGAATCTCGATACCGAAGGTCTCGACCGCGTCGCGGACAGGATCATGGCAGAGCTCTCGACGATTTAGGTGAGTTCGATCACCGCTGCACCTGCCGTGACCGTGCCGATCCGCGCGGCGGGATAACCCGCCCGTTCAAGGCGGGCCAGCGTTTCTTCCGCTTCTTCGGGTGCGATTGCGGCCAAGAGCCCACCGGCCGTCTGCGGATCGAAGAGCAGTTCGTATACCGCCCCTTCGCCGAGTGTTTCCCGGGCGACCGCCTGACGGTTGGCCGCATGAAGCGTGGATCTCTGACCGCCCTGGAACAGCGCGATCGCACCGTCCATGGCAGGGATCCGTTTCGCGTCGAGCCGTGCGCCCGCCTGCGCGGCGCGCAGCATGCCCATAAGGTGACCGGCGAGGCCGAATCCCGTCACATCCGTCATCGCATGGGCGCGCGACAGGATCGACGCCGCCGCGATCTGCGGTGTTGCCATATGACGAAGTGCGGCCGCGAGATCGACGCCTCGGCACCTTCCCGCCATCGCACCTGCGAGGATCACGCCCGAGCCGAGCGGCTTCGTCAGTATCAGCGCGTCGCCCGGCCGTGCGCCGGCAAGCGTGATCGCCGGCCCGTCGAGCAAACCGGTCACGGCAAATCCCATCGCCATCTCCGCTCCGGTCGCGGTGTGCCCGCCGACGATCGCGGCCCCTGCGGCCGTTGCGACTGCCTCGACCGCGTCGGCCACCTCGGCAAGGGTCCGTGCCTCCATCTCCGGTGCGGCGCGGGGCAGGGTAAGAATCGGAAGGATCGCCTGCGGGCGGGCACCCATCGCCAGGCAATCGCCGATCGCGTGATGTGCCGCGATATGGGCCATCAGTCGCGGATCTGCCGATATGCCGCCGATCTGGTCAACGGTGATGGCCTGACGTACGCCGCCAGTCCGCAGGATCGCCGCGTCGTCGCCGATCCCGGTCTCGACGCCTTCCTGCAAATCTCGCGTCGGTCCCAGCGCGGTCTTCAGGATCTCGGGTCCGACCTTCGCGGCGCACCCGCCGCAGGGGATCTGCCGCGTCATGGCGCGTAGGCCTTCGGTATGGTGGCGCGGTGGGGGATCGGGCTCCATGACCGGAAGGTCGGACAACCGGCGCATGAACCTGCGGTCGATCCGATCCTTCCACCACCAGATGGCCCGACCGGACAATCGCAGGCCGAACTTGTCCGCCACGGCCGATTTCTCGCCAAGTGCGATAAGCTTGAGGTAATCGCTCTGCGGCCGAAAGCGGCGCAGCCGGCCGGCCCCCATCGACGCGCGCAGGTTGGCCCGAAGGATGGGGGCCTGCCGTACGGCAAAGACGCCTGCCTTGGGACGTGGCGCGAAGGTCATATGCGCGCAATCGCCGGCGGCGAAGATCGCCGGGTCCGAACTTCGCAGCTCCGCATCGACATCGATATATCCATCGCTGAGCGACAGACCCGTCCGGCCGATCCAGGCATGCGGTCGAGGTCCCGTGGCGGCCGTCACGAGCCGAGCGGGAATGTCGCCTCCATCTTTCAACACTACGTGGTGCGCGGTGATCTCGGCCACCTCCGCCTGTTCGATCAGCGTAACGTTCCGACGGACCAGCGCGGCTCGCAGCGCGTGCGCAGCCCCCTGACCCATGTCGTCGAATGCGCGTCCCCGGTCGATAAGGGTCACCGGTGCACCATCCGTGCCGTAGGACATCGCCATGGCAAGCTCCGCACCCGCCGGGCCGCCGCCGATGACCGCCTTCGGCGCGTTCCGGTCCGGTCCGGTCACATGCGCGGCCCAGAGACTGGCGAACCGGTCGAGCGGTTTCGCCGGTGCGCCGTATTCCGAGAAACCGGTAATCTCGGGCATGTCGGAATGGATGCCGATGTCGATCGAGGCGACGTCATAGGCCACTCGACGCGAACCGAGAAGTTGATCCTCGACCTCGATCTCTTTCGCCGCCCGATCGATGCCGGTGGCATGTCCGAGCACGATCCGCGCGCCTGCGAATTGGGCAAGCTTCATCAGATCGATGTCGAGCGTATCTCGGTCGTAATGCCCGGCGACGAAGCCCGGCAGCATTCCCGTATAAGGCGCGGTCGGCCCGGGATTGATCAATGTCAGCCGCGCACCTGGCAGCGGATCCATGCCCCAGCTCCTGAGGACGAGGGCATGTGCATGCCCGCCGCCGACCAGCACGAGATCCCGTGTCGCGGGCCAAATCTGTCGCATCTGCGTCTCCGATCACTGCCCCGGCTTGGCCCGGGTCGGTCCGTCAGGGCGCGAGCCACGTCCCCGCGAAACCGTTGTCGCGCGAGAAGAGCGCGCGACGATGTTCGGGCCCCAGATAGACGAAATCGAAGGATTGCACATGGCCCATAATCCGGGCGAGGCGATCAGGATCGGGGACCTTGTCATAAGCCGACGCGGCGGGAATGGGGGCACCCGTCGGTGGCGTGCCGCCATAATTCGTACGCGCACGATCCGAAAGGTCGGTCCAGATCGCGGCGGTGTCGGTATCGATTTCGGCCCGGATGCGCGCTCGGATCTGCATTTGCGCGTCTTCGTCCCAGAAAAGCAGCGTGGCCAGCGGATTGGCCCCGATTTCCGCCACCTTGGTCGAGGCCCGATCGACCTGCACCCCAAGCGTCGCATCAGACCTTCTTGCATGCCTCAGCACGAGCGTCCGAGCTTCCGCGCCGCCCCCGAGCCCCGTGGTCGCAAGAACGGCGCGGTGCATGGGGGCCGATGGATCATCGGCTGCCCGCTCGAGCGCGTCCCACCCGCGGGAAAGGAACGCGCCGAGATCGTCCGCCCAGGCGGGCACGTCGTCACTCATATCCCGTCATCTCCAGATAACCTTGTCCTGAATGGCTGCCTTCGATCGTGACCGGTCCCTCCCAGTAGGGGAAGGTCAGCGGCATCCACGCATTCGCGTTCAAGGCAGCGACCGTGACGTCGATGCCGCGTGGCGGCAGCCGCACTTGCCACCTGACGGGGATGTCGCGGCCTTCGATCTCGGTCTGCCCCATGGGTTCGGCCGAAAAAACGCCGTTCTCGAATGCCGTCGTCGTACCGTCCGCGCTGACATATGTCGCAGCCGTGAAATCCGGGCTCCCGCGCAGCCTGAAGCCCATCAGCTTGTCGCCGCCCTCGAGGTGGAGCGAGAACCAGTCCCATCCCTCCTGATCACCCGACAGGGGTTGAGACGACCATTCCCGATCGAGCCAAGCCAGACCCGTGACGGAAATCTCCCGACCCTCGAAACGCAGTGTCCCCGCAACTTCGTAGAAGGGCTGCGAATAATAGTGGCTCGCCTGGCCCGCGGCCGACTTCACCGAAAACCCGTTATTCCCCTGCAGAACGAAAGCCGCCTCGGTCGCCAGATCGAGCGTGAAGGCGAAATCCTCACCGGCAGCCTTCATCGTCACGTGGTCGAGGTCTGGTCCCGAAAGACGCCAATCGTCGATCCATGCATCGAACGGTTCGATCCCCGCACCGGCCTGACCGATACCTCCGCGGGCGAGGCGTTCGGCCGCGAAATGCCGGTCTGGCGTAGTGAGCGCCGCATGCCCCATCCAGGCTTGCGTCGTCGACCAGCCGCTTTGCTCGCTCGCGGGGGTGAGGGCAGAACGGAAAAGCGTCCATTGCACGCCATATGGCGTGCCGTCTGGCCCGTTCAGATTTGCGGTGACGTACCACCATTCGATCCGGAAGTCCGGGTGCGGCGCGTGATCGGCGGGAAAGCTCAGCTGCGTTTCGGGACGTGGCACGGCGAATTCGCCGGCGTGCCGACCCAGCCCCGCAAACCCCTGGCCGAAGGCCGGCCCCGCAACGAGGCCGAGCCCGGCCAGCGTCAGGACCCGGCGACGCGTGAGGCGACTAGCGTTCATTGGCAAACACCTTGAGCAGTTCCGTAGGCGGCATCCGCGCAAGACGGATCGCCGGTATGAGCGCCGCGAGCCCGGCCGCCAGAAGTGAGCAGAGACCGAGCCGAAGCCAGTCGAACGGAAAGACCTGCATGGGCAGCCGCCAGCCGAACGCCTCGACGTTGATGACGGCAAGCAGGACCCAGGCGAGGATCAGTCCGACGGGAACCGACAGCACGAAGGTCAGTCCCGCCAGAAGCAGTGCGCGTCCCAGCTCCAGCCGCCCGAGCGTCGCGCGCGTCAGTCCCAGCGCCCAGACCGGCGCAAGCTGCGGCTGACGCATCGTGGCGATCGTCAAAAGCGACGTGAGGATCGCGAGCGCCGCCACCGACAGCGTGAGCACGTTGAGCGCCGCGGTCACGGTGAATGTCCTTTCGAAGATCTCGAGCGAGAAACGCTTGATTTCGGCCTGGTCGGTCGCACCGGGGGCAGGGAGGGCGAAGCGCGCGTTGATCTCGTCGATCAGCGCGCCTGCCTCTCCCTGCGGTACGCGGATGCCGAAGCGTCGGTTCGGCGCATCGGGATAGAGTGCATCGAACCGTCCGAGCCCGACCATCACCTGACCGAGCGGATTGCCGTAATCGCTGTAGACGCCCGCGACCGGCGCGTCGGGCCAGCCGGGCAGGTCGAGCGTCGCGCCGGGCCAAAGCTCTTCCCGCCGGGCGAGCTGCTCGTTGACAAGGATCGCCTCGCCGGCGGCGATGCGTCCCCATACATCGGGTGCGGCGTCGATAAGGGGCCAGTTCTCGGAATAGGTCGGATGATCGGCCACGCCATAGATCTCGCCCGGCGCTCCGGCGAGATCGGCCTCGACTTCGCGGATGGGCAGGATCGCGTCGACATGCGGGCCGAGCCAGGTTCGCATCTCGGCCGCCTGTGCGTCGCTTTCGGCAGTGACGTAGATCTCCGAAGCGAGCCGCTGATCGAGCCAGCCTGTAAAGGTCGTCCGGAAAGAACTCACCATGGTCCCGACGCCTATATTCGCCGCGAGCGCCAGAAGCAGGGCCATGAGCGCGAGGCTCAGCCCCGGAAGCTGCTGCCGGGTGTCGGCCCAGAACCATTGCGCGATCGCACCGCGCGACGCGCCTGCAAAGGCTGCGAGGATCACGGTCAGCATGGGCGGAAGGAGCAGGGCCGCCCCGACCAAAAGTGCGCCCAGCATCGCGAAGCCGGCGACCAACCCACCCCCTGTGAAGCCGAGCGCGATCGCAACGGCGATCAGCAGGGCTGCCGCTAAAGCCTGCGTCCTTATCGTGCGATCCGATGCACGCGCCCAAGCCCGCGGTTGCGCCGGGGCGAGAAGCGGGAGATGCGCGATCTTCCAGAGCGTCCCCGCCGCCGCGACGGCCGTGCCAAGAACCGCGATGCCGAGCCCCGCGAGCCACCAGATCGGCCTGATCGAGAGCGTTCCGGGCACCTCGGCACCGTATAGCCCTCGCAGCGTGGCGGCCACATCGGGCAGCAGCAGGGTGGCAACGCCATAGCCCAGAGCCACGCCCATCGCACCCGCGACGAGCGCAAGGATCAGAAGCTCGCCCACGAGCAGCGCCAGAAGCGTTCGCGCATCCATCCCCAGCGCCCGAAGCGTACGAAAGACGCCGCGACGTTGTTCGAAGGCAAGACCGATCGCGCCGCGAACGATGAAAAGCCCGACGACGAAGCTTAAAAGCCCGAACGCCGTGAGATTGAGGTGGAAGGACGCGGTGAGCCGCGCGATATCACCGCCGCCGGCATCGGCACTCCGCCGTTCGAGATCCGGCGCGACGGCTTCGAGCGTCGGGGCACCGAGGCTCGGCTCCCCCGTCAGGATCAGCCGGTCGATCTGTCCCTCGCGACCGAGAAGACGTTGGGCGGTTCCGATATCGGCATAGGCGATCCCGGGGCCGATCCCCTCGGCCGCGACGCGCGGGGGCAATGTGTCCTCATCGGTGAGAGTGTCACGTGTCGCGGCGGAGACGAGCAGCTCCCCCGGCGGCGAGAGGAAGGTCGGATCGCCCCCGCGCTCCACGGCGGCCTCGGGCATGTCACCCCGAGGCAGGGTGAAGACGTCGATACCTATGACCCGAAGCGACCTGCCACCTGCCTTGACCGGCCCTTCGATGACGGGAGTGACCAGCCATCCGGCCCGCCGCAGCGTGACGAAGGCCGAATCGTCGATTGGCCCGCCGTCGCGCGAGGCGAGGAGGTCGCGCGACGGCCCGGCAAGCGTGCGCTCGGCCGCATCGTAGCTCGTGCGCGCTTCGGCGTTGATCGCCTGCACGCCAGACCAAAGCGCCGTCGCCGCAGCCAGTCCAAGCATCAACGTCAAAAGCTGGAACGGATGACGAAGCCAATGCGAGAGAAGCGCGTGGAGACCGGCCGCGATCATTCCGCGATACGCCCCGCCCGCAGATGCAGCCGGCGCTCCATCCGCGCGGCAAGGTGGCTGGAATGCGTGACGACCAGAAGCGACGCGCCCGTTTCCGCCACGAGGTCGAGCATCAGCGACAGGACCCGTTCGCCGCTTTCCTCGTCGAGGTTCCCCGTCGGCTCGTCCGCGAGGACGAGGCGCGGCTTCGCGGCCAGCGTCCTGCCGATCGCGACGCGCTGCTGCTGACCGCCGGACAATTGCTCGGGATATTTGGACGCATGCGCCTCGAGCCCGAGGCGACTGACAAGATCCGCGATCCACGCGCGATCAGGCCGACCGGCGAGCCGTGCCTGGAACGCGATGTTCGCCGCGACGTCGAGCGAAGGAATGAGGTTGAACTGCTGGAAGACCACCCCGATCTTGCCCCGCCTGAGCCGCGCCCGCGCACGATCGTCAAGCGTCGTGACATCCGTCCCGTCAAGCTCGACCGTTCCGCCGTCGGCCTTGTCGAGCCCTCCGACGATATGCAGGAGGGTCGATTTGCCCGAGCCGCTCTCTCCCGTCAGAGCCATCGTCCGACCGGCCCCGAGGGTCAGATCGACACCGCGCAGGACCGGAACCGGACCGTCCGCTCCCTCGTAGGATTTGCTGACGTCCTTCAGGTGAAGCACAGACGTTCCTCTCTTCGGCATGGTCCCGCACCTAGCGGGTGCCGTCCGACAGGGAAGGGGGTGCGTCAATCCATCTGGCACCATGTATCAGGCGCGACGGTCAGTTCGACTTGGCCTTGGGACGAAACGGAAGGGGCAGGATCGGTACGCCCTCGCGAAGGAGCGCGCGTGCCTCTCCCGGGGCGGCCTCGCCATAGATCGGACGGCTCGTTTCCTTGCCCTCGTGCATGGCGCGCGCACGTTGCGCGAAGTCCGCGCCGACATAGTCGGACTTTTCCTCCACCTCGCGCCGCAATCGCGCGATCGGATGTTCCGACCCGGCACCCAGCGACACTTCGCCCCCCGCTCCGAGACCGGGGGCCATCAGCGCCTTCTCGACATCGGTATCGCCGCATTCCGAACAGTTCACGCGGTCGCTCGCACGAAGCGTGTCATACGCCTCGCCGGATCTGAACCATGCCTCGAATTCGTGGCCGGCACTGCATTTAAGGGCGAAGCGGATCATTCCCGTAATTCCGAAACTTGCAACGTTCGTCTAAGTAGGTTCGGACGCTTCCATGGCCAAGGCTTCCCGCTTAGGTCAGAAGCATCTTCGGATCGAACCGCGCCAGCATTTGCTGCAATTCCGGCTCCTGCACCAGCCGCGCGGCCTTCTTCGGCGTGGCCCAGCGGCGCGTTCTCTCGGCCTTCTCTGGCCAGACCTTGTGGACCTTCTTCACCTTGATCGGAAAGACCGCGACCACGCAGGGCAGATCGTCTCCGTCCATCTCCTTGGTATAGGTGAAGATACCGAGGCATTGTTCGCTGACCGCCCCCTCGACGCCGGCCTCCTCGAAGGCTTCGGTCGCGGCGGCCATGGCGGGCGTCGCTCCCTCGATCGGCCACCCCTTCGGCACGATCCACCTGCGCGTTCGCCGGGTCGTCACCAGGGCGACCTGCAGCTTGCCGTTTCGCATCCGCCAGCAAAGCGCGCCGAACTGCGTCCTGACATCGCGCTTTCCCGCGGACATGAGGCGAAGGGGGCGGGCGGCTGGAAGGATCGAGTTCATGAGTTAGCTACAGGATACCGTTGGTTGTTTCGAATATGGCATGTGGCGGCGGAACCATCTGAAACCCATCTCGATCGAAAGACAATGACTTAGAGGTTAACGTTGACAGGAACCACGTGATCGATCGGGAAGGGAACGCATCGCCGGCGCGCTTCATCGGCTCCGAGATCTATCGCGGATCGAGTTACGGTGCGCTGCACCCGTTGCGCGTCCCGCGCGTCTCGACAGTGATGGATCTTTCGCGCGCGATGGGATGGTTGCCGCCCGAGCGATACCTGACCTCGCCCCGCGCGAAACCGACGGCCCTCGCGGCCTGGCACGATCCCGGTTATCTCGCGGTGTTGCAACGCGCCGAACGGGACGGCGAGGTCACGGCCGAGGAACGGGCCCGCCACGGGCTGGGCACCGCCTCCAACCCGATCTACCCCGAGGTGTTCCGCCGCCCCGCGACGGCCGCGGGCGGGTCGATCATGGCGGCAGGTCTGCTTGCCAGGGGCGGCACCATCTACAACCCTGGCGGTGGTACGCATCATGGACTGCCCGATCGGGCCAACGGATTCTGCTATCTCAACGATCCCTGCCTCGCCATCGTCGCGTTCCGTCGTCTCGGACTCGGGCGGATCGCCTATGTCGATATCGACGCACATCACTGCGATGGCGTGGTCCACGGGTTCGGGGATGATCCCGAGGTCCTGATCGTCTCGACCCACGAAGCGAAGCGGTGGCCTTTCACCGGCGCGATCGAGGATCGCGGTGCGGGCAATGTCTGGAATCTTCCGCTGCCACGCGGGGCGAACGACACCGACATGGACGCGGTCCTCGACGCGCTGATCCTGCCCAGGATCGAGGCATTCGCGCCCGACGCACTGATCGTGCAATGCGGGGCCGACGCCGTGCTCGAGGATCCGCTCTCGCGGCTCGCGATGTCGAACAACGCCCACTGGGCCGTCATCCGCGCGCTTCGCGGCATGTCCCCACGGCTGCTCGTCCTCGGCGGCGGGGGTTACAATCCGTGGTCGGTCGGCCGGCTCTGGTCGGGCGTCTGGGCGACGCTTGCGGAATGCGAAATCCCGGACCGTCTGCCGCCTGCGGCCGCAGCGGTTCTGCGCGGCCTCGAATTCCGGGGCAACCGCCTCGGCCGCAATCCGCCCGAACACTGGTTCACGACGCTCAGGGATGCGCCGCGGCCAGGTGCGATCTCCGAAGAGGTCGCATCGGGCCTGTCGCAACTCGCCAGGCGTGCGCCCCGCTGGGTTTGATCCGCAAAAGAAAAGGGCCCCTCGAAAGGGGCCCGGTCTGTTCCGGCAGGATCAGCGGTTCTCGACGTCGACATAGTCCCGAACCGTCTCGCCCATATAGAGCTGACGCGGACGGCCGATCTTGAGCTGCGGATCGCTGATCTGCTCTTTCCACTGCGAGATCCATCCGACGGTGCGCGCCACGGCGAAGATCGGCGTGAACATCGACTGCGGGAAGCCCATCGCGTCGAGGATGATGCCCGAATAGAAATCGACATTCGGGAACAGCTTCTTCTCGCGGAAATAATCGTCCTCGAGTGCGATCCGTTCGAGTTCCTTCGCGGTCTGGAGCGTCGGATTGTTCTCGATCCCAAGCAGGTCGAGCACCTCGTCCGCAGACTGCTTCATCACCTGCGCCCGCGGGTCGTGGTTCTTGTAGACGCGATGGCCGAACCCCATCAGGCGGAAAGGATCGTTCTTGTCCTTGGCGCGCTCGATATATTCCGGGATCTGGTCGGGCGTTCCGATCTCGCGCAGCATCTCGAGGCAGGCCTGGTTCGCGCCGCCATGGGCCGGACCCCAGAGGCAGGCGATGCCGGCCGCGATGCAGGCGAAGGGGTTCGCGCCCGACGACGAGGCCAACCGTACGGTCGAGGTCGACGCATTCTGCTCGTGATCCGCGTGCAGCGTGAAGATCCGGTCCATCGCACGGCTCAGGATCGGGTTCACGACGTAATCCTCGGCCGGAACCGAGAAGCACATCCGCAGGAAGTTCGACGAATAGTCGAGGTCGTTGCGCGGATAGACGAACGGCTGACCGACAGAATACTTGTAGGCCCAGGCGGCGATCGTCGGCATCTTGGCGATCAGCCGGATCGACGCGACCTCGCGCTGCCAGGAATCGTGGATATCCGTGCTGTCGTGATAGAAGGCGGACATCGCGCCGACGACGCCGACCATGACGGCCATCGGATGCGCGTCACGGCGGAAGCCGCGGAAGAAGTTCATCATCTGCTCGTGCAGCATCGTGTGCTGCGTCACGCGATGCTCGAAATCCTCGAGCTGGGTCGCGTTCGGCAGATCGCCGTAGAGCAGGAGATAGCAGACCTCGAGGAAATGCGATTTTTCGGCCAGCTGGTCGATCGGATAGCCGCGGTGCAGCAACTCGCCCTTGTTGCCATCGATGAAGGTGATCGTGCTGTCGCAGGACGCGGTCGAGGTGAAACCCGGATCGTAGGTAAAGACGCCCGCTTCCGCATAGAGCTTGCGGATGTCGATGACGTCGGGACCTGCCGTCGGGCTCAGAATGGGCAGTTCCACCTCGGTCTCGCCGAAGGTCAGCTTTGCGGTCTTGTTGTCGTCGGCCAATGCCTGTCTCCCTTGCTTTGCCGGGCGGGAAGCGCTTGGCGCGTCGCGCTCAACCAGTGCTTTCCGGGGTCTCGATCCCGGGTGCCATAGCATCCCCGAGACGCGCCAAAGTCTCGTCGCGTCCAAGAATTGCCATCATGTCAAAAACGCTCGGTGTCGCCGTGCGTCCAGCGAGCGAAGCCCTGAGCGGTCCGGCGATCTTGCCAAGCCCGACTCCTTTTCCCTCGGCGGTCTGGGCTGCAACCGCTTCAAGGGCGTCGCGGTTCCAGCTAACAGTTTGCAGGTGCGGCGTCAATTCGCGCAGCACCTCGAGCCCGGCCTCGTCGAGGGCCTTGCGCGCCTTGGGTTCCACCTCGACAGGACGGGTGACGAGCGCGAAATGCGCTTTCTCGACCAGGTCCGGAAATGTCTTCGCCGCCGATTTGACGAGCGGCAGGGCAGGGCGCAGCGCATCCTCCCCCGGCTGGCTCAGCTCCGGCAGACCGGCCGCCGATTGCCAGGCGCGCAATCCCGTAATGATCTCGTCCTCGTCGAGCATCGCCATGTGACGGCCGGAGATATGGTCGAGCTTCTTGAAGTCGAGCCGTGCCGGGGACTTGCCGATGCCGCCGAGGTCGAACCATTCGCGCGCCTCGTCGGTCGTGAAGACCTCGTCGTCGCCATGCGCCCATCCGAGCCGGGTGAGGTAGTTGCGCATCGCCGCCGCCGGATAGCCCATCGCCGCATATTCCTCGACGCCGAGCGCACCGTGCCGCTTGCTGAGCTTCTTGCCGTCCTCGCCGTGGATCAGCGGGATATGCGACCAGATCGGCACGTCCCACCCCATCGCACGATAGACGAGCATCTGGCGCGCCGTGTTGTTCAGGTGATCGTCCCCGCGGATCACGTGGGTCACGCCCATGTCGTGATCGTCGACCACGACGGCCAGCATGTAGGTCGGGCTGCCGTCCGATCGCAGGCAGATCATGTCGTCGAGCTGATCGTTGCGGATGACGACGCGGCCCTGCACCTCGTCCTCGATCACCGTCTCGCCGTCGAGCGGAGCCTTCACGCGAACGACGTATGGGGCATCGGGATGATCGGAGGGATCGGCATCGCGCCAGGGCGAATGGAAAAGCGTGCTGCGCCCCTCGGCCCGCGCGGCCTCCCGGTACGCCTCGATCTCCTCCTGCGAGGAGAAGCACCTGTAGGCGGTCCCGGCCTCCAGCATCTCACGCGCGACGTCGGCATGACGCTCGGCGCGGGAGGCCTGGCTCACCGCATCGCCGTCCCAGTCGAGTCCGAGCCAGCGCAGCCCCGCAAAGATCGCCTGCGTCGCCTCGTTCGAGGACCGCGCCCTGTCGGTATCCTCGATCCGGAGGAGGAACTTCCCGCCACGTCCGCGGGCATAGAGCCAGTTGAACAATGCCGTCCGCGCCCCGCCGATATGCAGAAACCCCGTGGGCGACGGGGCGAAGCGTGTGACGACATGCCCGCGATCCTGGGACGCGTTAACCATTGGGAAACCATTTCAGCAGCAAACTCGCGGCGGTGTAATCAATCGATGCCGGGAGAACAAGGGTGGCCACGGGCACGTTCGCCCGCCTGAGCGGGGCGCTCGCTCTCGACGCGCAGCGGGGCGATCTCGTCCTGTGGGTGCCCGTCTGCCTGGGCATCGGCATCGGTCTCTATTTCGCGCTTCCGGTGGAGCCTTCCCGAACGGCATGGATCGCTCTCGGATCCGCGCTTGCCGCCGCATTCATCGCATTGGGGCTCGGTGCCTGGCGCTGGCCGATCTTCGCGGGGCTGTTCCTCGTCATGGCGGGGCTCGCGCTTGCGGGGATCAGGAACCATCAGGTCGCGGGGCCGGTCCTCGATTGGCGGTATTACGGCGCGGTCGAGGGGCGCGTGATCGAGATCGACAGATCGGCCTCCGACATGCCGCGACTGACCCTCGACCGGGTCGTGCTCGAGCGCGTCTCGGCCGACAGGACACCGCATCGCGTCCGCATCTCGCTGCACGGGGCGCAGGACTGGCTCGACCCGCATCCGGGCCAGCGCATCATGGTCACAGCACATCTGTCGCAGCCTCAGGGGCCGGTCGAACCCGGAGGCTTCGATTTCCAGCGGATGGCCTGGTTCGAGGGGCTGGGCGCGGTCGGCTATGCCCGCACGCCAGCCCTTCTGGTGGCCGAAGGCGGAAGCGCGCGGCCCATCGGCCGTCTTCGGACGGCAATTTCCGCCTATGTCCTCTCCATCCTGCCCGGCGAGGCCGGTGCCTTCGCGGCCGCAATCACGACCGGCGATCGTTCCGCCATGGGGGCGGGCACGCTCGAGGCGCTCAGGGCCTCGAACCTCGCGCATCTCCTCGCGATTTCCGGCCTTCACATGGGGCTCCTGACCGGGGTGGCCTTCGCGGCCCTCAGGATGGCGCTGGTCCTCGTGCCGGGGCTCGCCCTCACGCGGCCGGTCAAGAAATACGCCGCGCTGGGCGCCCTCGCGGCGGGAGCATTCTATCTCGCGCTTTCGGGTGGCAACGTCGCGACGCAGCGCGCCTTCATCATGGCGGCCGTAATGCTGATCGCGATCTGTCTCGATCGAAGGGCGGTCACGCTCCGCGCGGTGGCGGTTTCGGCCACGATCGTCCTGCTGCTTCGTCCCGAAGCCGTGACCGAACCCGGTTTCCAGATGTCATTCGCCGCGACCACGGCCCTCGTCGCGGTGTTCCGCCTGTTCCGGGATCGCGGCCCGGTTCGGCGGTCGCGCTGGCTCGCCCCGATCGTGGGGGTGCTGATGTCGTCCGCGATCGCAGGCGCCGCGACCGCGCCCTACGGGGCCGCGCATTTCAACCAGGTCTCGCATTACGGGCTGCTCGCGAACATGCTCGCCGTCCCCCTGATGGGGGCGGTGGTCATGCCCGCCGCGCTTCTCGCGGCCTGCCTCGCACCGCTGGGGCTTGCCTGGATCGGGCTCTGGATCATGAAGCCTGCGGTCGATTGGATTATGTTCGTCGCCCATCGGGTGGCCGACCTTCCGCATTCCGTCTCGCACGTGCCTTCGGCCCCGCCGGCCTTCCTTCCGGTCTTCACGCTCGGGATGCTGTTCCTGATCCTCTGGCGGGGACGCGGGCGCTGGGCAGGGGCGGGGGTGGCGGCCATCGCCGCCACGATCTGGGTGTTGGCGGACCGTCCCGACATCCTGATCGCGCCGTCCGGCGGCCTCGTGGGCGTCCTGCGGGAGGAAGGGCGCGCCCTCACCAAGGCGCGCGGCGATGGCTTTGCCGCCCGTGTCTGGCTCGAGAATGACGGCAATACGCCCGATCAGGAAAGCGCCGCGGCCCGAATGAACGTCGATGGGGGGACCGCGATCGTCGATCATGGCGGTCTCGAACTCGTCCAGGTGATGGGACGCGGGGCGAGCGAGCGCGCCGTCGAATTCTGCAGACGCGCCGATATCGTCGTGACGACGACCGATGCCGATCTCGCCGGCGGGCCGTGTCTCATGCTCAACGCTCCGACGCTACGCCGGACGGGCGCGCTGTCGATCCGCGTCGATCGAAATGCGGCACGGCTGACCTCCGCGCGCATCGTATCGGGACGACGCCCCTGGAACGGGGGTGCCAGCTGGCCGGAAAGCCTTCCGGATCTGCCGATCGGTGCGCGGTTCAGCCTCGCCGCGGATCAGTAGGTTCGGATGAGACCGACAAGCCTGCCCTGAACCTTCACCTTGTCCTCGGGATAGATCCGGGTTTCGTAGGCCGGGTTCGCCGCCTCCAGCGACACGCTCCCGCGCGCACGGCGGATCCGCTTCAACGTCGCCTCCTGCCCATCGACGAGCGCCACGACGATGTCGCCGTCATCGGCCACGCTCGTCTCGCGGATCACGACGATGTCGCGGTCGTTGATGCCTGCATCGATCATCGAATCGCCTTTGACTTCCAGCGCATAGTGGGTGCCGGTGCCGGAGAGCATCTGGCTCGGAACGGCGACGTTGTGCGATACTTCGGAAATGGCCTCGATCGGGACGCCCGCAGCGATACGCCCCATGACCGGAAGATCCACCGCCGATACCTGCACGTCGCGTGCACCGGGTGGCGGCCCCTGATCGGGGCGATCGCCGTCGATCACCTCGGGCTGGAATCCGCGCCGTCCGGCCCCCTCGGCTTCGAGCGATTCGGGAAGCTTGACGATCTCGATGGCACGTGCGCGATGGGCGAGCCGGCGGATGAATCCACGCTCCTCCAGCGCGGTGATCAACCGGTGAATTCCCGACTTCGACCGCAGGTCGAGCGCCGCCTTCATCTCGTCGAAGGAGGGGGGGACCCCGTCGCGCTGTACGTGCTTGTTAATGAAAGTCAACAATTCCAGTTGTTTGCGCGTCAACATGCTGCCCGATTTCCTTCGCGATCGTCTTTATTGTTCACAGAATGTTCTAGGTGCGTTCGCAGGAGGTGTCAACGCTTTCAGATCGCAATGAAATTTACGATATCTCCGGCGCGATGCGGTCCCTCGTTCGGCTCCCGCACCAGCAACGCGTTCGAGCGCGTCAGGATGCCCAGCATCGCACTGTCCTGACTGTCGGCGACGCGTATCCCGTTCGCGTCCAGGGTTGCGCGCATGTAATGCTCGCGCGGACCGTTGGCGGCAAGGTCATGGGCAAGCCGGGCCTGCGCACGGGGCGCAGGTCGCGCGGGACGCCCCAGCATCACCTCGAGCGCGGGGCGCACGAACACCTCTCCGCAAACGAGGCTTGAGACCGGATTTCCCGGCAGACCGATCATCGGGATCCCGTCGAGCCGTCCGGCCATGAGGGGTTTGCCCGGTCGCATCGCGACCTTGTAGAATGACCGCTCCATGCCCCTATCGGCGGCGACCTTTCCGACGAGATCGTGATCGCCCACCGACGCACCGCCGATCGTTACGATCAGATCGCACCCCCTCGCGAGGTCGAAGGTCGCGGCAAGCGATGCCTCGTTGTCGCTTGCGATGGGCAGAAGCCGCGCGATGCCGCCCGATCGCTCGACCATAGCTGCCAGTCCCAGGTGGTTCGACGCGACGATCTGGTCAGGGCCGGGCAGATCGCCGGGTGCGACGAGTTCGTTTCCGGTCGCGATGATCGCGACTTCCGGCCGTCGCGCGACGCGGATCGTGCCATGCCCCATCGCCGCGACAAGCGCGAGATCGACGGGCCGGAGAGGCTGATCGAAGGCGATGCTCTGGCCTTTCGCGAAATCTCCACCCGCCGGACGGATGTGACGGCCGGCCCTGGGTAGGTCATCGAGGGTGATCGTGAGGTTTCGCCGCGAAACCTCCTCCTGCAGGATCACCCTGACTGCGCCGCGTGGAACGGGAGCTCCGGTGAAGATGCGGACAGCCTGACCGGGACCGACGGAGCCGTCATAGCGGTGTCCCGCCGCGCTTTCGCCGATCACTTCGAAGCTCTCGCCAAGCACGGGAGTATCGGCTGCGATGGCATAGCCGTCCATGGCCGAGGCGTCGAAGGGCGGCTGGCTCAGTCGGGCGGCGACCTCTTCGGTGGCGATCCGCCCCGATGCATGGCGGAGGGGGATATCCTCGGTGCCGAGAAAGGAAACCAGTCCGAAGATCCGGTCGAGCGCTTCGGCGACGCTGATCAAGCCTGAGCCTCGAACCGACCGGACTTGCCGCCATCCTTGAAGACGACCCTGATGCCGCCGATCTCCATGTCCTTCTGGAGGGCCTTCACCATGTCGTAGACGGTGAGGCAGGCGGTCGAGACGGCGGTCAGCGCCTCCATCTCCACGCCGGTCTGCCCGTTGGTCCGTACGAGCGCCGAGATGCGGATGCCGGGCAGGTCATCGTCCGGCTCGAGCTCGATCGCGACCTTGGCAATAGGCAGCGGATGGCAGAGCGGGATGAGGTCCGAGGTCTTCTTGGCCCCCATGATGCCGGCAAGGCGGGCGATGCTGAGAACATCGCCCTTTCTGGCGCGACCCTCGACGATGGCGGTCAGTGTTTCGGGGGACATGCGGATCCAGCCAACGGCGCGCGCTTCGCGGGCTGTGACGTCCTTGCCGGAGACATCGACCATGTGGGCGTTTCCGTCGTTATCGAAATGACTGAACGTCATCAGCGGCCTGCGGGCATCAATGGATCCGACAGGATGTCGCGGGTGGCAAGCGCCACGTCGTCCTGACGCATCAGGCTTTCACCGATGAGGAAGGCACGCGCGCCGAACCGGGCGAGATCGGCCAGGTCCTCGCGCGTGGAGAGGCCGGATTCCGCGACGATGACTCGATCGGCCTCGATCCGGCGGGCGAGATCGCGCGTGACGTCCAGCGACGTCTCGAAGGTGTTGAGATCGCGGTTGTTGACGCCGATGAGGGGCGACTGGAGCAGCTGCGCGCGGTCGAGCTCCTCTGCGGTATGCACCTCGATCAGGGCATCCATCTTCCAGTCCCGTGCCGCCGCCTCGATCTCGGCGGCCTGACCGTCCTCGAGGCTGGCCATGATGATGAGAATGCAATCGGCACCGAGGCTGCGTGCCTCGGCGACCTGCCAGGGATCGTAGATGAAATCCTTGCGCAGGACCGGCAGATCGCAGGCCTCGCGCGCGGCGACGAGGTAATCCTCGTGGCCCTGGAAGCTGGGGCTGTCGGTCAGGACCGACAGGCAGCACGCCCCGCCATCCGCATAGGCCTGCGCGAGGGCCGCGGGGTCGAAATCGTTGCGGATGAGCCCCTTGGAGGGGCTGGCCTTCTTGATTTCGGCGATGAGGGCGTAGCCTTCGCGGGAGGAATAGGCCAGTGCATCGGCGAAGGGCCGGACCGCCGGGGCATCGCGCGCGGCGGCGTCGATCTCGGCCTGGTCGCGTGCTCCCTTGCGCTCAGCGATCTCTTCGAGCTTGTAGGCTTTGATCTTGTCGAGAATTGTGGCCATGTCGGGGACTTTCGGAATCTAGGGCGAGAGCGTGACGAGCGCGTGGCGCTTGCGGCCCGCGCTCAGCTTGACGGGGCGGGCGAGGGCGGATTCGTCCAGAACGAGGCCCGCATCGACAAGCGGCGCGTCGTCGAGCTTGGCACCGCCTTCGGCGATCAGGCGCTTGGCGTCCTTGCCGGATTTGGCGAGACCCGCCCGCACGATGAGCTGGACGATCGAGATGCCCCCCGCGATCTCGGAGCGGTCGAGCGCGAGCGTCGGAAGATCGTCACCGGTGCCGCCACGCTCGAACACTTCGCGCGCGGTCGCTTCCGCCGTCTCGGCGGCGGCGCGGCCGTGGCAGAGAGCGGTGACCTCGTTGGCAAGGATGATCTTCGCCGCGTTGATCTCGGACCCGCCGAGCGCGCCGAGGCGGTCGCATTCCTCGACCGGCAGTTCGGTATAGAGCTTGGCGAAGCGGCCGACATCGGCATCGGTCGTGTTGCGCCAGAACTGCCAGAACTCGTAGGGGCTGAGCATGTCGGAGTTGAGCCAGATCGCGCCGCCCTGGCTCTTGCCCATCTTGCGGCCGTCGGACGTGGTGAGGAGCGGCGAGGTCAGGCCGAAGACCTGTTCGTCCGCGACGCGGCGCGTCAGATCCACGCCGTTGACGATGTTGCCCCATTGATCGCTGCCGCCCATCTGCAGCAGGCAGCCGTGCCGCTGCCGCAATTCGAGGAAATCGTAGGCCTGCAGGATCATGTAGTTGAATTCGAGGAAGGACAGCGACTGCTCGCGGTCGAGGCGCGACTTCACGCTCTCGAAGGACAGCATCCGGTTGACGCTGAAATGCCGGCCGATGTCGCGCAGGAATTCCAGGTAGTTGAGACCGTCGAGCCATTCGGAATTGTCGAGCATCCGGGCGTCGGTCTCGCCCTCGCCATAGGAGAGGTACTTGGCGAAAACGCCTTTCATCCCGGCGATGTTCTCGCCGATCTGCGCCGCCGTCAGCAGCGGCCGCTCGTCCGCGCGAAAGCTCGGATCGCCGACCTTGGTCGTGCCGCCGCCCATGAGGGTCAGCGGGCGGTGACCGGTCTTTTGCAGCCAGCGCAGCATCATGATGTTGAGCAGGTGACCCACATGGAGCGACCGGGCCGTCGCGTCGTAGCCGATATAGGCCGGGACGGTGCCAGAGGAGAGGGCGTGATCGAGCCCCTCGTAATCGGTGCAATCCGCGAGATATCCCCGCTCGATCATCACGCCGAGGAACTCAGATTTCGGCTGGTAGGTCATGGCAATCCGGTCCATCCTGGTTGTGACGGACCCTATATCTGCCGGACCGGAGAAGGAAAACCCAATGTCGCCGGAGCTTTCGAAATCGGGACCGATCTGGTCGCTCGGTACGATGTCTGGCACCTCGCTCGACGGGGTGGACGCGGCGATGCTGCTGACGGACGGCAACGAGATCCTGGCCTTCGGGCAGAGCGATTATCGCCCGTATTCAGACGAGGAGCGCGGCGTGCTCCGGGCGGCGATGGGCCGATGGGACGGCACCGAGGAGGCTGCCGCGATCGTGGTGGCCGCGCATGGCGCGCTTCTGGGCGGGATCGTCGGAGCCGACCTCATCGGGTTCCACGGCCAGACCGTCGCCCATGATCCGGGCGGCCGCGGCACCCGGCAGATCGGCGACGGGCGGTTGCTGGCGCATATGCTCGACTGTCCGGTCGTGTGGGATTTCCGGACGGCGGACGTGGAGAGCGGCGGGCAGGGCGCACCGCTGGCACCATTCTTCCACCATGCCTGCGCGCGCTGGATGGAGGCGGACGAGCCGCTGGCCTTTCTGAACCTCGGCGGTGTCGGCAACCTGTCCTGGGTCGATCCCGGGGTCGAGATCCCGTCGGATCCCGGCGCGTGCCTCGCCTTCGACACGGGGCCGGCAAATGCGCCGATCAACGACCTGATGCATGCGCGCCTCGGCCGCGAGATGGACGAGGGCGGTGCGCTTGCCGCGCGGGGCAGGGCCGACGGCCGCATCCTCGACCGGCTGTCGGCGCATGACTGGTTCGACCGGCTGCCGCCGAAATCGCTCGACCGTGACGATTTCGCATGGCTTCTCGAGGGGGTCGCGGATCTCGGTGATGCGGACGCGGCGGCGACGCTGACGGAGGCCGCGGCGCTCTGCGTGGCGAGGGGGCTGGCGCAATGCCCCTCCGTGCCTGCAAGGATGCTGGTGTCGGGCGGGGGGCGATCGAATCCCGTCATGATGGCCGCGCTGTCGGAGCGGTGTGACTGCGAAGTGGTGCCGATCGAGACTGTCGGCCTCGACGGCGACATGCTCGAGGCGCAAGCCTTCGCCTATCTCGCGGTCCGGTCGGCGCGGGGGTGGCCGCTGAGCGCGCCGGGCACGACGGGCGTCGCGACGCCCACCTGCGGAGGGCGGCTGTCCCGTCCGGAAGAGGCTGTCGAGGCGCTCTCTTCGGGGGGCGAAGGCTGACGTGCAGGCACCGCGCGCGTAGATTTCGCGCAGGCTGCGGGGGTCGGCGGCGCTTTTCCCCTCGCATCCCGCAAATCGCTTTGCTAGGAAGCGCCAAATTTTCAGGGGATGTCCGGTCCCCTTTTGCTTTGCGGGTGTGGCGGAACTGGTAGACGCACTTGGTTTAGGTCCAAGCGCCGCAAGGCGTGGGGGTTCGAGTCCCTTCACCCGCACCATGGACGAGAAGGAAAAGGCGACATGCAGGTCAACGAGACCCTGAACGAAGGCCTCAAGCGTGGCTATCACATCACCGTCACGGCGGACGAACTGGCCGCCAAGGTGGATCAGAAGATCGCCGAGGCGCAGCCCGATGTCGAGATGAAGGGCTTTCGCAAGGGCAAGGTGCCGCTCGCGCTCCTCAAGAAGCAGTTCGGCCCCCGGCTGACCGGTGAGGCGATGCAGGAATCCGTCGACGCCGCGATGTCGAAGCATTTCGAGGAGACGGGCGACCGCCCCGCGATGCAGCCCGACGTGCAGATGACCAACAAGAACTGGTCCGAGGGCGATGACGTCGAGGTCGACCTGACCTACGAGAAACTGCCCGAGATCCCGGATTTCGACGGCTCGTCGCTGACGCTCGAGAAGCTGGTCGTGAAGCCCGACGAGGCGGCGGTCGACGATGCGCTTGAGAAGCTGGCCGAGAGCGCGCAGAACTTCGAGACGAAGGACGGCGCGGCCGAGGATGGCGACCAGGTCGTGATCGACTTCGTCGGAAGCATCGAGGGCGAGAATTTCGAAGGCGGCGCGGCCGAGGATTATCCGCTGACGCTGGGCTCCGGCAGCTTCATCCCCGGCTTCGAGGAGCAGCTCAAGGGCGTGAAGGCCGGCGACGAGAAGGACGTGACCGTCGACTTCCCGGCCGAGTATCAGGCCCCGCACCTGGCCGGAAAGCAGGCGGTTTTCGCGTGCAAGGTCAAGGAGGTCAAGGCACCGGCCGCGGCCGAGGTCAATGACGAGCTTGCCAAGCAGTTCGGTGCGGAAGACCTCGAGGCGCTGAAGACCCAGATCCGCGAGCGGCTGGTCGCGGAATACGACCAGGCCTCGCGCGCCGTGATGAAGCGGCAGCTTCTCGACCGTCTGGACGAAAAGGTCAGCTTCGACCTGCCGCCCTCGCTCGTCGATGCGGAGGCCAAGCAGATCGCGCACCAGCTCTGGCACGAGGCGAATCCCGATGTGCAGGGCCACGACCACGACAATATCGAGCCCGATGCCGAGCAGACGAAACTTGCCGAGCGCCGCGTGCGCCTGGGACTTCTGCTGGCCGAGATCGGCCGGAAGAACGAGGTTCAGGTCACCGATGCCGAGATGACGCAGGCGGTGATGAACCAGGCGCGTCAATATCCCGGTCAGGAGCGTCAGTTCTTCGAGTTCGTGCAGCAGAACCCGCAGGCCCGCCAGCAGATCCAGGCACCGCTCTTCGAGGACAAGGTCGTGGACCTGGTCTTCGGTCAGGCGCAGGTGACCGAGAAGGAGATCAGCAAGGAAGAGCTCCAGGAAGCGGTCGAGAAGCTCGAGGAAGACGAAGCGGTCTGATCCGGTTCACTAATGCAGACAAGGGCGCGTCTCGGGATCGAGGCGCGCCTTTTTCGTTGTGGAACGGGTTTTCTCGATTTGGAGATGCCGCAGGAGGCCATGAACCTGAAGGGGCGGCCGGTCGGGATCTGAAAGACGCCTTCTGCGATCTCTGCCGCTACCCGGGTTGGCCGGTGAATGCAGCGTCGGATTCTTTGATGCGCTGGAAGATCAGGGGTTATCCCGCGCGATTGCGTTCGATCCCCGTCGAGGACGCCATTCTGCATATCGCGGTGAATTCCAGCGAAGGACGAAAGCCCATTCGAATGCCGTATTGAAAGAATGCTGTCTGGTTCGGCGGTCGGCTGTGTGGGTTCGACGCGGTCGATACCGGGTTTCACAGAACCGGGCAGGGGCTGTTTTACGTGGCAACGGTTCGGTCGATGCGTCGGAAGGCGGGCTCCCAAAGAAAAGCCGCGCCGGAATGACCCGGCGCGGCTCGTATCGGTCGGACAATCCGAGAGGATCAGTCGTCGTTGCGACCGAGCTTTTCGTCAAGCGTCGACTTTTCCTGCGTGGCAGGCTGATCGTTGCGCTGTTCGACCTCGGTTTCGAGTTCGTCCATCTGGGCCGCTCCGATATCGTCGAAGAGCTCCTGGATCTCGAATTCGGCTGCGGCTTCTTCCTCGGCGGCGAGTTCCTGAATGGACTTGCCCTGGGATTGAAGCTCGGCTTCCTCGTGAGAGCGCGCCACGTTGAGGTGGATGATCACATCGACCTCGGGGTGAAGCGTCACGGTAACCTCGTGCAGCCCGAGCTCCTTGATCGGAGCCGAGAGCGAGACCTGCTTGCGATCGACGTCGAACCCTTCGGAGGAAGCGGCATCGGCCGCATCGCGCGTCGAGACCGATCCGTAGAGCGCACCGCCGTCGGAGGCGGAGCGGATCACGACGAATTGCTGCCCTTCGAGACGGGAGGCGAGATTCTCGGCCTCTTTCTTGGTCTCGAGGTTGCGGGCCTCGAGCTGGGCCTTCTGATCCTCGAAGGCGGCGACGTTGGCCTTAGAGGCCCACAGCGCCTTTTTCTGCGGCAGCAGGAAGTTGCGCGCGTAGCCCTGCTTGACGGAGACCACGTCGCCCATCTGCCCGAGCTTCGCGACACGTTCCAGAAGAATGACTTCCATGATCGGGTCTCCTTATTTCACGGCGTAGGGAAGGAGCGCCAGGAAGCGCGCGCGCTTGATCGCACGGGCGAGCTCACGCTGCTTCTTGGACGAGACGGCGGTGATGCGCGAGGGCACGATCTTGCCGCGCTCGGAGATGTAGCGCTGCAGCAGTCGCGTGTCCTTGTAGTCGATCTTGGGTGCGTTGTCGCCCGAGAAGGGGCAGACCTTGCGGCGGCGGAAAAACGGTTTTGCGGCCATGGTTCAGCGTCCTTTCCTGGGAATCAGCGGCGGGGGCGACGATCGTCGCGATCGTCACGCTTCTGCATCTGGATGGAGGGGCCATCCTCGTGGGCGTCGACCTTGATGGTCATCACGCGCATCACATCGTCGTGCAGACGCATCAGGCGCTCCATCTCGTGGATCGCGGCCACGGGGGCATCGGTGCGCAGATAGGCGTAGTGGCCCTTGCGGTTCTTGTTGATCTTGTAGGCCATCGTCTTGACGCCCCAGTATTCCTGATCAACGAGGCTGCCGCCGTTGTCGGACAGCACGGTGCCGAAATGTTCGATGAGACCCTCGGCCTGCGTGTTCGACAGGTCCTGACGGGAAATGAAAACATGCTCGTAAAGCGGCATGGATCGTCCAGTTCTGTTTCAGGGCGCATTTCATAGAACCGGGAAGTGAACCTTCCGCGTCCCGGGTCACGAGAGCCTGCGCCGATCATGGTCATCGCGGAAGTCCGGTGCCTATAAGCCGCTTCGACCCGCAAGGCAACCCACACGGCGGGACCTGTTCATGGGCGATCAAGTCCTGTTGAGGGATGCAGCGTTGCGTTGGGGGGCGGGGTCGCTAAGTCGGGGAGCAAGTCCAACAGAAGGCCAAGGAGCCAATTCATGAAGTTCGCCATTCCCGCCGCGCTTGCCGCATCCCTCGTGACCGTCGCCGCGCATGCGGAGCCCGTGCGCTATGACATCGACCCCTCCCACAGCGAAATCCTGTTCTCCTGGACGCATGGAGGCTTCTCGACGACGCGGGGCATCTTCTTCGGCTATGACGGGGAATTCACGTTCGACCAGGAAAATCCCGAGGACTCGTCGGTCAGTATCTCGGTCCCGGTCATGTCGATGCAGACGGATTCCGATCTCTACAACCATCTGATGGGCGACGATTTCTTCGGCGCGAGCGAAGGCGACACGATCACCTTCGAGAGCACCTCCATCTCGGTCGACGGTGACGACGAGGGCCAGATCACCGGTGATCTGACCGTGAACGGCGTGACGCAGGAAGTGACGCTCGACGTCGAGTTCAACGGTGCCGGCGAGGACGCGATGGGCAATTCCGTCGTGGGCTTCAGCGGCGAGACGACGCTGATGCGCAGCGATTTCGACCTCGGGGCCTTCGCGCCCTTCGTCAGCGACGAGGTCGATGTCCAGATCTCGCTCGAGGGTTCGCCCGCGGCTGAGTGATCCGGCATTCCGCGAAGGATTGGATGCGGTGCCCTGTCGGGCACCGCATTTTTCATTGGCGGATCGCGGTCAGCGCGATGTCGACGACGACGTCGAAGCCCAGCGTGTCGGGATTGGTCTGGCCTTCGCCGATCGCGAAATCGCGCCGGTCGAGCGTGACCTGACCTTCCATCCGGGCGGTGTCGCCGTCGATATCGAGCGTGAAGGGAAAGGAAACGTCGGCAGTCTCGCCGGCAAGGGACAGCGTGCCGTCCGCGAGATAGCCGTCATCGGCGGGCAGGATCAGCGCGTCGAATGTCGCCGTCGGATGGTTCTCCGCGTCGAAATAGTTCTCGCCGAGGGCCTGGCTCGTGACCGAGCCGAGCGTCAGGCTCGGGATGTCGACGTTGACGGTGACCTCACCGTAGCGGCCGTCTGAGGGATCTTCGGAGAAGGCGATGTCAGCGCTCCAGTCGGCGAAGCGGCCCTCGATCTCGGCTCCCATCTGGCGCACGACGATGTCGATCCGGCCGTCCTCGACCTGCCAATCGCCGGTTCCTCCGATCGCACCGGTGGACTGCGTGGTGCCCTCGTAGGAGAGGGCGAGAACCGCGACGCCACCGAAGACGTAGACTGCGGCGGCGAGCAGGATCGCAGCTCCGGGATGTTCGCCATGGCTCGGTCGCGCGGGGCCGCCCGCTCCGAACCACATGCGCGAGACTGTTCCGTCGCGATCGAGAAGGGCGTGTTTCACCGCCCCGGCGACATGGAGGATCAGCGCGCCGATCAGGACCTTGGTGAAGACCCAGTGGGTGGTGAAGGCGAGATGCTCGACCGCAGTGGATTTCGGAACGAGCGGCAGCGATTGTCCGAAAGGCCAGTAGATCGGCGCGAACCCCTCGGCCGCGGCATGTCCGATCCAGCCCGAAAGCGGCACGACGACAAGCGCCGCATAGAGCGACCAGTGGACGGCCTCGGCGAGAAAGGTCTCGGCGCGACGATCGGCGTGAACCGGATCGGGCTTCGCCTCGGTCAGGGCCCAGAGGATCCGGAGGAGCGCCACGAAGAAGATGGTGACGCCGATCGTCTTGTGGATGCTGAAGACGAGCGCCTTCCTCGCGACTTCGGCGGAGGTATCCTGGGGAAGGTCCTCGCCGATGAGGCCGAGCGGGATCGCCGTGAGGATGAGAAGGGCGGTCAGCCAGTGGAACGTCTTGCTGACGGTACCGTAGGCATTCCCGGAATTGCGCAATTGCATGTCGGATTCTTTCGAGAGACGAAGGGCTGCACCGAAGGCTACCCATCATCGGAAAGACGACAAGCACCGCGATGCGCGGGGAGATGTGCGCAATCGCACCGAACGTTGCGGAGCCACGGAGGAAAGATTATGCCACAAAAGGCTTCAAGTGGAGGACGATTATGACACTGGCTCTGGTTTTTCCCGGGCAAGGCGCACAGACCATCGGGATGGGGCGTGACCTGGCGGAAGCCTATCCCGAGGCGCGGGCCGTATTCGAAGAGGTCGACGAGGCGCTGGGAGAGGCGCTGAGCGCGCTGATCTGGGACGGCTCCGCCGAGGAACTGACCCTGACGGCCAACGCGCAGCCCGCCCTCATGGCGACGTCGCTGGCGGCGTTTCGCGCTCTCGAGGCGGAAGGCTTCGGCTGGGATCGCGCTGAGATGGCGGCCGGGCATTCGCTGGGCGAGTATTCCGCGCTTGCGGCAAGCGGCGCGCTGGGCATCGCGGATGCGGCGCGACTTCTGCGGCTGCGGGGGCGGGCCATGCAGGATGCCGTGCCCGTCGGCGAGGGCGCGATGGCGGCGCTTCTGGGGCTCGATCTCGAAGCGGCACGGCGCGTGGCCGATGAAGCTGCCGGCGACCGGGTATGCGAGGCGGCCAACGACAACGATCCGGGTCAGGTCGTGATCTCGGGGCATCGCGACGCGGTGGAGCGTGCGGTCGAGATCGCGAAGGAGGCCGGGGCCAAGCGTGCGGTACTGCTGCCTGTCTCGGCACCGTTCCATTGTGCGCTGATGGCACCTGCCGCGGACGCGATGCGTGACGCGCTTGCACAGGTCGATATCCATGCGCCGGCCGTCCCGATCGTGGCCAACGTGACCGCCGCGCCCGTCAGCGACCCCGGCGAGATCCGCGAGCTTCTCGTGCGTCAGGTCACCGGTGCCGTCCGCTGGCGCGAGAGCATCGCGGCGATGGTCGCGGCGGGCGTCGACGAGACATGGGAAGTCGGCGCGGGCAAGGCCCTGTCCGGAATGATACGCCGGATCGACAAGTCGGTGACGACCCGCCAGGTCGGAACGCGCGACGACGTGCGCGCGACGATCGGCTGAATTTGCACACAAGGAAATTGGACGATGTTTGATCTCGAAGGGAAGGCCGCGCTCGTCACGGGTGCGTCGGGTGGTATCGGTGGACAGATCGCCCGGACCCTGCACCAGGCGGGCGCGAAGGTCTGCCTGTCGGGGACGCGCGAGGAGCCGCTCGAGAAACTGGCGAGCGACCTCGGGGAAGGGGCGTTCGCCATGCCTTGCGATCTCGGCGATGCCGAGGCTCTCAAGGCGCTTCCCAAGCGCGCGGCAGAGGCGATGGGGGCGGTCGATATCCTCGTCAACAACGCCGGGATTACCCGTGACAACCTGATGATGCGGATGGGGGACGAGGATTGGGCGAAAGTGCTCGACGTCAATCTCACCGCGGTCATGCAACTGAGCCAGGCGAGCCTGCGCGGCATGATGAAGGCGCGGTGGGGCCGGATCATCAATATCGCGTCGATCGTGGGGCAGACGGGAAACCCCGGACAGGCCAATTATGCCGCCGCGAAGGCGGGCATGATCGGCATGTCGAAATCGCTGGCGCAGGAGGTGGCGTCGCGCGGGATCACCGTCAATTGCGTGTCGCCGGGCTTCATCGAGACCGCGATGACCGAGAATCTCAACGACAAGCAGCGGGACGGGCTTCTTTCCCAGATCCCCGCCGGACGCATGGGCACGCCCAACGAGATCGCGGCTGCCGTCCTCTATCTGGCGAGCGAAGAGGCGGCCTATGTGACCGGCGCGACGCTGCACGTGAACGGCGGCATGACGATGGTCTGAGCGTGATCGTCGCACCGGAGCGAACGGACAGCTAAGGCGTTTGCCTTTGAAATCGGTTATGCTATAGGCGGCGCAAATTTTCCGGGGTCGCGACGGTCGCGATCGTACGCCATGCGTGCATTCCGGGAGCGTAAGGGACCCGACGGGTCTGATGGAGAATCGGGATCATCCCGGGACAAAGAAGGACAGGAAATGAGCGAAGGCGATATCGAGACGCGCGTCAGAAAGATCGTTGTTGAGCATCTGGGCGTCGAGGAAGAGAAAGTGACCGAGAACGCCTCGTTCATCGACGATCTCGGGGCCGACAGCCTGGATACCGTCGAGCTGGTCATGGCGTTCGAGGAAGAATTCGGGATCGAGATCCCCGATGACGCAGCCGAGACCATCCAGACGTTCGGCGATGCCGTGAAGTTCATCAAGGAAGCCGTCTGATCCATCTTCGGATCAGGCCTGATTTCTGGGAAAGCCCGCCGCGCAACGCGGCGGGCTTTTTCGTTTCCGGAAGCCGAGGGATATGATCGCCGAGCGACGATCGAGCGGTTCCGGACATGACCCGCGCCGCGGGTTCCGGGGGGGGGCACTTGGGTCTGCGGGCCGCGATCCGCCTCAATTCCCCGCCGCCCTTTTCTCGGATCGTCCGGGCGTGTATCAGGCGGAAAGTCGA
Organism: Palleronia sp. LCG004; assembly: GCF_032931615.1. NCBI lineage: Bacteria > Pseudomonadati > Pseudomonadota > Alphaproteobacteria > Rhodobacterales > Roseobacteraceae > Palleronia > Palleronia sp. LCG004. The sequence continues at coordinate 1,675,134 of NZ_CP136759.1, read as the reverse complement.
GTGAAACTAGATGAGGGTGTCCGGAATGAGGCGCGTCGTTGTTACCGGTCTTGGAATGGTCAGCCCCCTTGCATCGGGCGTCGAGGCATCCTGGCGGAGGCTTCTCGCGGGGCAGTCCGGTGCGGGAACGATCACCCGGTTCGATGCCTCCCACCTTGCCACCGATTATGCCTGCGAGGTTCCGCGCGGTGACGGATCGAACGACAGTTTCGACGCGGATGCCTTCATGGACCCGAAGGAACAGCGCAAGGTCGACGATTTCATCCTCTACGGCATGGCGGCGGCCGACATGGCGATCGCCGATGCGGGCCTCGCGGACGCGACCGATGAAGAGAAGCTCGCCATCGGTGTGATGATCGGGTCGGGTATCGGCGGTCTGCAATCGATCGCAGAGACCGCCGTGTTGCTGAAGGAACGCGGACCCCGTCGGGTGTCGCCGTTCTTCATACCGGGCGCGCTCATCAACCTCGTGAGCGGTCAGGTGAGCATCCGCTATGGCTTCAAGGGGCCGAATCACGCCCCCGTCACCGCATGTTCGACAGGGGCCCATGCGATCGGCGATGCCGCGAGGCTGATCCAGTGGGGGGATGCCGACGTGATGGTCGCCGGCGGGACCGAAAGCCCGATTTCCGAGATCGGAATCGCCGGATTCAATGCCTGCAAGGCGCTTTCGACCAGGCACAAGGCCGACCCCGAACGGGCGAGCCGCCCCTGGGATGCCGATCGCGACGGGTTCGTGATGGGCGAGGGCGCGGGTGTCGTGGTCCTCGAGGATTACGAGCGCGCGAAGGCACGCGGTGCGACGATCTACGCCGAGATCATCGGCTACGGCCTGTCGGGCGACGCGCATCACATCACCGCGCCACCGAGCGATCACGAAGGTGCCGAACGCGCCATGCGGGCGGCGGTGGCGCGGGCCGGGATCGAGGTGGGTGACATCGACTACGTCAATGCCCACGGGACGAGCACGATGGCCGACACCATCGAGATGGGTGCGGTGCAGCGATTGCTGGGCGATGCCGCCACGACGGCGACGATGTCCTCGACCAAGTCGGCGACCGGGCATCTGCTGGGTGCGGCGGGTGCGATCGAGGCGATCTTCTCGATCCTCGCGATCCGCGATCAGGTGGCTCCGCCGACGCTGAACCTTGAGACACCGCCCGAGGATGCGGTGATCGATCTTGCCCCGCTCAAGAAAGTGGAGCGCGAGATCGACGTGGTCCTGTCCAACAGTTTCGGCTTTGGCGGGACGAATGCCGCACTTCTCATGCGGCGGGTCGACGGTTGATGTGGAAGCATGTCGCATCGAACGCGCTGACCCTGCTGATCGTCGGGCTCGTGGCGGTCGGCGGCGTCATCGCCTGGGCGCGGGCGAGCTACGAAACGGCGGGACCGCTGACGGAAGCGATCTGCGTTCAGGTCGAGAGCGGATCCAACATGCGCAGGGTCTCGCAGAACCTGGCGGAGCGGGGGGCCATCGACCATCCGCAGATCATGCGGATCGGTGCGAATTACACCGACAGGTCCAATCTTCTCAAAGCCGGGAGCTTCCTCGTCGAGGAGGGGGCCTCGATGCGGGAGATCGTCGATATCGTGACCGGCGACGGACAATCCACCTGCGGCACCGAGATCGTCTATCGGATAGGCGTGACGGGTCAGGAGCTGCGCGTGCGCGAACTCGATCCGACGACGAACCAGTTCGACGTCGTCGCCCAGTTCGACCCCGTTGCCGAAGAGGATACGCCTGAAATCTATGCCGAGCTTCGCGGGCAGCCCGATACCCGCTACCGCATCGCGGTCGCGGAGGGCGTGACGTCGTGGCAGGTGGTCGCAGCACTGAACGCTGCCGATTTCATGGCGGACGAGATTCCGGCGGTACCGCAGGAAGGTGTCCTTGCCCCGGACAGCTACGAGGTCCGGGAGGGCGCGTCGCGCGTCGATCTCCTTGCCAGGATGCAGGAAGCGCAAAGTTTGCGGCTTGCCCAGGCCTGGGAGGGCCGGGATGCGGATCTGCCGTACGATACGCCCGAAGAGGCGCTCATCATGGCATCGATCGTGGAGAAGGAGACCGGTGTGCCGGACGAACGGCGGCAGGTCGCGAGCGTGTTCGTCAATCGGCTGAATTCCGGAATGCGTCTTCAGACGGACCCGACGGTGATCTACGGCATCACGAACGGTGAGGGTGTGCTGGGTCGTGGATTGCGTCGCAGCGAACTGCAGGCGAGCACGGCTTACAATACCTATACGATCGACGGATTGCCGCCGACCCCGATCGCCAATCCGGGCTTCGAGAGCATTCAGGCGGCGCTCGACCCCGATGAGACCGATTTCCTGTTCTTCGTCGCCGATGGCAGTGGCGGACACGCATTCGCCAGAACCCTGAGCGAGCATAACGAGAATGTCGCGCGGTGGCGTACGATCGAAGCCGAAAGGGCGTCTGAGGCCGAAACCTCCAACTGAGGTAGCGGCGTCCGAACGGCGACGTAACGGCGGGCTAATGCCGTCGGCTTAATTCTGTGCAAGTGCTGAAAATGACGAGAAACGGTGAAGGGTTTTCCCCTTTGCCGTTTTCTTTTTTCCACGGGCAGTTGCAGCGGGGTGTGGATGAAGGGCCGGTATGAAACCGAACGTAGCTCGAAGGGCGATCGGAATATCAGCGATCTGCTCAGAATTGCAGTCGAAAACTACGAGGATGTTCTGGTCGATCTTCACGATATGAAATCGGCGATCCGTTCGTCGGAAAAATACTCGGAAAGCGAGACACGGCGGATCGTGTCGATGGTCTCGAAGACGATCCAGATCATCTATGACGAAAGGAAGCGGTTGAATGACCTCGAGGACAAGCAGCAGGGTCCCGCTTCAGAAACCGGAATCGACTATGACAGGGTGCGGTCTGAGATCCGGAGCCGACTTGATCGCATCCGGAACGCTCGAATGTCAGGAGCGGTTTCTACATGACCTGAGTGACGAGGAGTTGCTGGCGCTGCCCTTTCTCTTCGATTTCTGGGCGCTCGATCACCAGATTCCGCCAGAAGGGAACTGGCGTACATGGGTCATTCTGGGTGGCAGGGGCGCAGGAAAGACGCGCGCCGGCGCGGAGTGGATCAGGTCGGTCGTCGAGGGGCCGAAGCCGGCGATGCCGGGAAAGGCACGCAGGGTCGCGCTGGTCGGGGAAACGCTCGATCAGGTGCGCGATGTCATGATCTTCGGCGATAGCGGGATCATGGCATGCGCTCCGCCCGACCGACGGCCGGTCTGGCAACCCACGAAGAAGCGGCTGGTCTGGCCCAACGGTGCGCAGGCGCAGATTTTTTCCGCGCATGAGCCCGAGGCGCTGAGGGGCCCGCAATTCGACGCGGCCTGGGTCGACGAGCTGGCGAAGTGGAAGAAGGGCGCGACCGTCTGGGACATGCTTCAGTTCTGCCTCCGCCTGGGCGAGGCACCGAAGCAATGCGTGACGACCACGCCGCGCAACGTGGACGTGCTGAAGCGGGTGCTTGGTGCCAGCAGCACCGTCGTCACCCGGGCCACGACCTTCGACAATCGCGCGCATCTTTCCGCGTCGTTTCTGGAGGAGGCGGTCCAGCGCTATGGCCAAACGCGGCTTGGTCAGCAGGAACTCGAGGGACGCTTGCTGGAGGATATCGAGGGGGCGTTGTGGACGCATGCGATCCTCGATCGAAACCGGATCACGGCCCTGCCGGAATTGCACCGCATCGTCGTCGCGGTCGACCCGCCGATCAGTGGCGGGAGATCCGCCGATACCTGCGGGATCGTCGTCGTTGGAGTGACGTCCGATGGCCTTGCCGTGGTTCTGGAGGATTGCAGCGTGCAAGGTCTGAGCCCGAGCGGATGGGCGAAGGCGGCGATTTCGGCCTACGAGAGGTACGAGGCCGATCGTCTCGTTGCGGAGGTCAACCAGGGTGGCGATCTGGTCGAGACCGTCATCCGCCAGTTCGACCGTACGGTCAGTTACCGGGGGGTTCACGCCACACGGGGTAAGGCTGTTCGTGCGGAACCGGTGGCGGCGCTCTACGAGCAGGGACGCGTCAAGCACCTTACGAGAATGCATGAACTGGAGGCGCAGATGACGCAGATGACGATCCACGGGTTCGATGGGTTCGGAAGTCCGGATCGAGTCGACGCGCTGGTCTGGGCGTTGACCGATCTGCTCCTCAAGCGGAAGGCCGCGCCGAACATGCGGCGGATCTAGTCTCAACCGAAGGCCCGGTCCCTCAGCCGGACCGGGCGACAGAATTCAAATCGGCGGACTTTCTGGACGAACGCGCTGCGCGCGAACGGAGAAGTCATGCCTTGCGGACCGATCGAAGGAGCGGCGGATGTTCGGATTCACGAAGCGGGCGAAGGATGGCCCCAATGAGGCGAAGGCCAGCGCGACGAGCGCGCTGCACGTGCCGGCGATCGCCTACGGGGCCTCCGGAAGGGTTGCCTGGACACCGCGCGATACCGCATCGCTGACGCGGAACGGTTTTCAGGGCAACCCGGTCGGCTTTCGTTGCGTGAAGATGATCGCAGAGGCCGCGGCTGCGCTGCCTCTGGTCCTTTACGGCGAGGAAGGTCGTTTCGAGACCCATCCGATGCTGACCCTCGTGCGGAGACCGAACAACGCGCAGGGGCGCGCGGAGCTTCTGGAGGCGCTGTTCGGACAGATCCTCCTGTCGGGAAACGGGTTCGTCGAGGCGGTGGGGGATGGCGGACTGCCCGTTGAACTCCACGTGCTAAGATCCGATCGGATCTCGATCGTTCCGGGGGCCGATGGCTGGCCGGTTGCCTATGATTATTCGGTCGGGGGGCGAAAGCACCGGTTCGACGTCGTGAACGGCGTATCGCCGATCTGCCATGTGAAGAGCTTTCATCCCCAGGACGATCATTACGGTCTGTCGCCGATGCAGGCGGCGGCGACCGCTCTCGACGTCCATAATTCCGCATCGCGATGGTCGAAGGCGCTGCTCGACAATGCGGCGCGGCCATCGGGGGCGATCGTCTATCAGGGTGGTGACGGGCTTCTCGCACCCGAGCAGTACGACCGGCTCGTGAGCGAGATGGAAGCCCATCACCAAGGTGCGAGAAATGCCGGTAGACCGATGCTTCTCGAAGGGGGGCTCGACTGGAAACCGATGGGATTCTCGCCCTCGGACATGGAGTTCCAGCAGACGAAGGAGGCGGCCGCGCGCGAGATCGCTTTGGCCTTCGGCGTTCCGCCGATGCTGATGGGGATCCCGGGCGATGCGACCTACGCGAATTACGCCGAGGCGAACCGGGCATTCTATCGGCTCACCGTTCTGCCACTCGCCAACCGTGTCGTGGCGGCGATGAGCCACTGGTTGTCGATCTTCGCGAACGAGGAAACGGAACTGCGGGTCGATCTCGACCAAATTCCGGCACTAGCGCTCGAGCGCGACGCCCAGTGGCGACGGATCGCGGAGGCTGAGTTTCTTACCGATGCCGAGAAGCGGGCGATGCTCGGACTGGCCAGTGAATGACGAAAGGGAGCGAAGCCATGGATCTGGAGAGAAAGTTCTGCTCCTCGACGAGTGACCTGACCGTGACGGATGGAAGCCTGATCGAAGGATATGCGTCCCTTTTCGGTGAACTCGACCAGGGTGGCGATGTGGTCGCGAGGGGTGCCTATGCCGCGTCTCTTCAGGCGCTCGCCGCGCGGAAGTCGCGGGTGAAGATGCTTTGGCAGCACGATCCGTCGCAGCCGATCGGCGTCTGGGACGAGGTCCGGGAGGATGCCACCGGCCTCTATGTGCGGGGGCGGATCATCGAGGAGGTCGATCGAGGTCGGGAGGCGAAGGCCCTCGTCCAGGCGGGCGCGATCGACGGTCTGTCGATCGGCTACAGGACCCGCCGGGCGAGCAGGGACGAGAAGGGCCGTCGCGTCCTGACGGAGCTCGAACTCTGGGAAGTCTCGCTCGTCACGTTTCCGATGCTGGCCGAGGCACGTCTCGCATCGGCCAAGGCGGATGTCCTCGACCCACGACCGATGGAGTGCATCGCGGCGATCTTTCGGGATGCCGCAAGGGATCTCGCCGGTGGCTGAGCCGCGGCCAAGACTACGCAGAAAGGAGCTTGAGATGAGCAGAAGCGACACTGGACCCCGAGTGGAGGATCAATCGGAATTCGACCCGATCCTTCAGGTGAAGACCGCGATGACGGACTTCGTGCGCGAACTGCGCGGGTTCCAGACGGACATTTCAGAAAAGATGCAACAGCAGGAACAACGCATGAGCATTCTCGACCGCAAATCCAGGATCGCAGGCCGGCCGGCACTCGCCACGAATGCCGCCGATACCGGCGCGCCGCACCAGAAGGCGTTCGAGGCCTATATCCGCTGCGGCGACGACGATGCGCTGCGCGGGCTCGATATCGAAAGCAAGGGCCTCAATACCGCGGTCGCGGGCGATGGCGGATACCTTGTCGATCCGCAGACCAGCGCGTCGGTGCAGACGGTGCTGCGCAACACCGCGTCGATCCGCCGGATCTCGAATGTCGTGAATGTGGAATCGACTGCGTATGACGTGTTGATCGACACGACGGATGTCGGGGCTGGCTGGGCGACGGAAACGGGTTCCGTGAACGAGACGGGTACGCCGCAGATCGATCGCATCAGCATTCCGTTGCACGAGCTTTCCGCCCTGCCGAAGGCATCGCAACGTCTTCTGGACGATGCGGCGTTCGATATCGAGGGATGGCTTGCCGCCCGGATCGGCGACAAGTTCGCCCGGGCCGAAGCCGCGGCCTTCATCGTGGGCGATGGAAACGAGAAGCCGCGGGGGATCCTGAGCCACCCAACGGTCCCCAACGACAGCTGGGCCTGGCAAAGCCTCGGTTACGTCGCCACCGGCAAGGATGCGGCATTCGAGGATGCGGATGCGCTCGTCGATCTCGTCTATGCGCTGGGCGCGCAGTACCGGGCCAACGCGACATTCGTCATGAATTCCCGCACGGCCGGCATGGTGCGCAAGATGAAGGATGGCGACGGGCGGTTCCTCTGGTCCGACGGGCTTGCCGCCGCAGAACCGGCAAGGCTGCTCGGCTATCCGGTTCTCATCGCCGAGGACATGCCCGACATCGCCAGCGGTTCGCTCTCGATCGCTTTCGGAGATTTCGCCGCCGGTTACACCGTAGCGGAACGCCCGGATCTTCGGATCCTGCGCGATCCGTTCAGCGCGAAGCCTCATGTCCTCTTCTACGCGACGAAGCGCGTGGGAGGCGACGTCAGCGATTTCGCGGCGATCAAGCTGCTGAAGTTCGCGACGAGCTGAGCCCACCAAACCCGAACGGCTGCCCGGGATCGAAGCCGAGCCCGGGCGGTCGGAGACGTGCCGAATCGATGTACTGCAAGACGTGACGATCGGACCCGATTGCCGCGTCGGGAGACACCATAATGTATCTGACAGAGCCGACCAGGATCGCGGACGCGGATCTGCCCATGGAGCAATTCCGTGATCATCTGCACCTTGGCACCGGGTTCTCGGACGACGACGCGCAGAACCTCATCCTCATCCGGACGCTGAGATCCGCCATCGCGCAGGTCGAGATGCTCTGCGGCAAGGCCCTTCTGGCGCGCGACTTCATCTGTATCGCGCATGCCTGGAGCGATCTGAGCCGGACTGTCCTTCCCCGTGCGCCGGTCGTCCGGTTGGACGCGCTGACGATCGTGGACGCCGACGCGACACACCATCTCATCAAGCCTGACCGATACGGTATCGAGCGCGACATCCACCGGCCTGAACTTGTCGCCCGCGGCTTCGCGTTGCCGCAGATCCCGGTCGGTGGTCATGCGGAGATCCGGTTTCACGCTGGATACGGCACCGGCTGGGATGAAATTCCGGCGGACCTCTCCCTCGCTACGATGATGCTCGCCGCATCTCACTACGAGGATCGCACCGCGCTTGGATCGATCTCGCCCGGTGTTCAGAGCATGCTCGCCCCTTATCGGCCGCGTCGCCTCTTGGGGGGATTCTAGATGAGCGGCCCCAAGCTCGCACGCAACCTGTCACTCGAGACGCCGCACAGGGTCGCGGACGGTCAGGGCGGATATACCGAGCACTGGGAGAAGCTTGGCAATCTGTGGGGACAGGTCAAGGCAGGGTCGGGGAGGGATGTCTCGGGGCTGGATGCGGAGATGAGCCGCGTGCCGCTTCGCATCACGGTGCGCGCCGCACCGCAGGGTGCCCCGTCGCGACCGAAGGTCGGGCAGAGATTTCGCGACGGGATGCGGGTCTTCGAGATCGTCGCCGTGACCGAAAGCCGGGACGGTTCGAAATATCTTGACTGCAATGCACTGGAGGAACTGGCGACATGACCTATGCGATCGCCGCTTCGCTTCAGAAAGCGATCTACCGGCGACTCTCAGACACGGCCGCATTGAGAGACATCGTCGACGAAGCGATCTACGATGCGGTGCCGACAGGCATCCTTCCCCCGATCTACGTGACGCTCGGAGAGGAAACGGTTCTCGACCGATCCGACAAGGACGCGTTCGGAGCGTGGCACGACTTCACCGTCTCCGTGATCGCGGATCAGCCCGGCTTTCACCGAGCGAAGCAGGCGGCTGCGATGATTTCGGACGCGCTGCTGGCCGGGCAGCTCGATCTCGATCGCGGAGTTTTGGTCGGTCTATGGTTTCTCAAGGCGCAGGCGCGCCGTGCAGGCAAGGGCGACCAACGACAGATTGACCTGCGCTTTCGGGCGCAGGTGTCGGACACGATGGCATAGAGGAGTGACGGACATGGTAGCACAGAACGGCAAGGATCTTCTCATCAAGCTCGATCTGGATGGACAAGGCAATTTCGAGACGATCGCCGGGCTTCGGGCGACGCGGCTCTCTCTCAATGCCGAACAGGTCGATGTGACGAGTGTCGAAAGCACAGGCGGCTGGCGCGAATTGCTTGGAGGTGCGGGCGTCAAATCGGCGTCGATCTCGGGGTCCGGGATCTTCAAGGATGCCGACACCGACGAGCGGACGCGCCAGATATTCTTTGCCGGCACGACACCGAAATTCCAGGTGATCGTTCCCGATTTCGGAGTGATGGAAGGGCCATTCCAGGTTTCGTCGGTCGAATATGCCGGCAACCACAACGGAGAGGCCACGTACGAGCTCTCGTTGTCGTCGGCGGGCGCACTGGAATTCCGGGCGCTTTGATGGCCAATCCGCATGCAGGTGAGGTCGAGCTGATCCTCGACGGCAAACGTCATGTCGCGAAACTGACCCTCGGCGCGTTGGCCGAGCTCGAAGGGCGCCTGGGTGACGGCTCGCTACTGGCACTGGTCGAGCGGTTCGAACAGGGGCGTTTCTCGAGCCGCGATACCCTCCATCTTGTCGTTGCGGGTTTGCGCGGTGGGGGATGGCGGGGCGATGTCGAGGACCTTCTGAGTGTCGAGATCGCAGGAGGACCGATCGAGGCCGCGCGGGTCGCGGGTCGATTGCTTGCGCGTGCCTTTGCGAGGCCGGAGCAATGAAGGCGACCTTCGACTGGCCGGGGCTGATGCGCGCGGGGATGCGTACCCTAGGTCTGCGACCGGCGGAGTTCTGGGCGCTGACGCCCGCCGAGCTTTGGTTGATGATGGGGCTAGACGCAGGGCCCATGCCGCTCGGGCGGGAACGGCTCGCCGAGCTCTCGGCAGCATTTCCAGACGAGAGGCGGATATGATGGACGAGTTCGATTTGGACGGTCTCGATTCCGATCTGCAATCCATAGAGGGGACGATCGGATCGACGCGTGTCGTGCTCGACGCGTTCGACACCGAAGTCAGGGCCATGGGGTCCACCGTGGCGGAAACGGGGCGCGAGGTCGGATCGCTGTCGCGGGGGCTGTCGCAAGGCCTGAAGAAGAGCTTCGAGGGGCTCGTCTTCGACGGGGACAAGCTGAGCGATGCCTTGAAGGGCGTCGCCCGAAGCATGATCGATGCCACTTTCAAGACGGCCGTTACGCCGGCGACGTCGCAGGCAAGCGGTCTTTTGTCGGCGGGACTGCAAAACGTCCTGGGCAGGGTCATGCCGTTCGCCGATGGCGGTGCCTTCAGCCAGGGACAGGTGATGCCGTTCGCGAAGGGTGGCGTCGTTTCCCAGGCGACGCGCTTTCCCATGCGCGGCGGCCAGGGCCTCATGGGCGAAGCGGGGCCCGAAGCGATCGTCCCGCTGAAGCGCGGGGCCGATGGACGGCTCGGCATCGCGGGGGGCGGGCGTGCGCCCGTTCACGTGACGATGAACATCTCGACGCCAGATGCGGAAGGTTTCCGGCGTTCGCAAAGCCAGATCGCGTCGCAGATGAGCCGCGCGCTTGCCCGCGGTCAGCGCAATCGCTGATCGTTGCGCCCGATCCGTGCGGACCGCGCGGAGAGATCGGATCCCGCAAACTTCGAACGATCATACGGCCCGCCGCGGCGGCTGCCTGCTGCCGCGGCGATGGAGAAGGAGTCCCCGACAATGTCATTTCACGATGTAAGGTTTCCGACCGATCTGAGCTTCGGTGCAATTGGCGGGCCGGAACGGCGAACGGAAATCGTGACGCTCGCCAACGGGTTCGAAGAGCGCAATACGCCATGGGCACATTCGCGCCGCAGGTTCGATGCGGGGCTCGGGCTCAGATCCCTTGAGGATATCGAGAAGGTCATCGCGTTCTTCGAGGCGCGACGCGGTCAGCTGCATGGGTTCAGGTGGAAGGACTGGTCGGACTTCAGATCGTGCCCTGCCGGATCCGAGATTGCGAGCGATGATCAGCAGATCGGGATTGCCGATGGAACGACGCGTGAGTTCCAGCTGACGAAGGCTTACGGAGAGGGAGACGCGGCCTATGTCAGGCCGATCCAGAAACCGGTCGCGGGAAGCGTAAGGATCGGCATCGATGGCGAGCGGCTGGAGGTGGGCGAAGGCCATTCAGTCGATTTTGAAACGGGTCGGGTCCTGTTCGACGCTGCGCCGAAGGCCGGAGCGAAGATCACCGCGGGGTTCGAATTCGACATCCCGGTGAGGTTCGATACCGATCGCATCGCCACGTCGATCGCGACGTTTCAGGCGGGTGAGATCCCGGACATTCCCGTTGTCGAGGTTCGCATCTGATGTCGTTGGACAAGGATCTGCTCGACCATCTGCGTTCGGGAACCACCACGCTTTGCAGGTGCTGGCGCGTCAAGCGCGCTGACGGGATCGTCCTGGGGTTCACCGATCACGATCTTTCCCTGACCTTCGACGGCACGACCTTCCGACCCGATGAGGGACTTTCGGCCCGCAACCTCGAGCAGACGACAGGTCTCGCCGTCGACAATTCGGAAGCGGTGGGCATCTTGAGCAGTGCGGGGATCAGCGAGGTCGACATTCTCGCCGGTCGGTTCGATGGTGCGACGATCGAAGCATGGCTGGTGAATTGGCGTAACGCTTCGCAACGCCATCCGCTCTTTGTCGGCGAAGTGGGAGAGATCCGCCGTTCGGGGGGGGCGTTCACGGCCGAATTACGGGGACTGACCGAGGCGCTCAATCAGCCTCAGGGCAGGATCTACCAGACACCATGCGCCGCGATCCTGGGCGACACCGCATGCGGGGTGGATCTGTCGCGTCGTGACCTGTCTGTAGAGGCAGAAATCCAGCGGCTTCGCGGCGGGATCGTCGTCGAACTTGAGCGGCTCGCGGCTTACGCTCCGCGCTGGTTTGAACGCGGAACGCTGCGTGTGCTGACGGGCAGCGCAGCGGGCGATGCGCGCGTCATTAAGAACGACATCCTGACCGGCAGCGGCCGAAAGATCGATCTTTGGGAGAGCATTCGGGGATCGCTTCGCACAGGCGACCGGGTTCGTCTGACGGCAGGGTGCGACAAGAGCCTGTCCTGCTGCCGCGAGAAATTCTCGAACACCGTCAATTTTCAGGGGTTCCCCCATCTGCCCGGTGAGGATTTCCTGATGGCCTATCCGCGGAGCGGTGATGGCGAGAGGGGCGATCGATGACGGCATTCATCGTCGATGCCGCAAGGACCTGGATCGGCACTCCGTATGTGCATCAGGCAAGCTGTCGCGGGGCCGGTGCCGATTGTCTCGGCTTGGTTCTGGGCGTTTGGCGGGACGCCGTCGGGCCCGAGCCGGTGATCTTGCCGCCCTACACGCACGATTGGTCCGAACCGCAAGGCGACGAAACCATGTGGCGCGAGGCGGACCGCCTCTTGAGGCCTGCCATCGGGGGGACATGGATACCGGGTCAGATCCTGCTTTTCCGGATGCGCGACGCCGGGATCGCCAAGCATCTCGGTATCGTCGCGAGCACCGCGGACGGGCCGAGTTTCATCCATGCCTATAGCGGACACGGTGTCATCGAATCTCCGCTTTCGCAGCCGTGGAAGCGTCGCGTCGTCGCGCGTTACGAATTTCCGACGAGGGAGCATTAGATGGCTACGATCATTCTGGCGGCGGCCGGAGCGGCAGCGGGTGCTTCCTTCGGAGGGGGCGTCATCGGCGTCGGATCGGCACTGGTCGGCCGCGCAGTCGGGGCGACGCTTGGAAGGGTTGTCGACCAATCCGTGCTGGGTACCGGGAGCGACCCCGTCGATGTCGGTCGCGTGGACCGCTTGCGGTTGACCGGGGCGGGAGAAGGTCACCCGATCGCCCGCATCTTCGGTCGGATGCGGATCGGGGCGCAGGTCATATGGGCGTCGCCCTTCAAGGAGCATGTCGATACGACCGGAGGAGGAGGAAAGGGGGCCCCTGCGTCACCCGAGGTTCGACACTACAGCTATTCGATCTCCGTCGCCCTGGGCCTTTGCGAGGGGGTAATCGGTCGGGTCGGTCGGATATGGGCGGACGGCCGAGAGGCCGACCGGACGACGCTCGACCTGCGGGTCTATGAAGGACGCGCCGATCAGCATCCCGATCCGGTCATCGAGGCATTCGAGGGGGTCGGCAATGTCCCGGGTTACCGGGGACTCGCCTATGTCGTGATCGAGAATCTCGATCTGACGCCCTACGGCAATCGTCTGCCGCAATTCACGTTCGAGGTCATCCGGCCGGGGCAGGAGGACGACAGCCCCGAGCTAACCGATATGAGCCGACAGGTCAGGGCCGTGGCCCTGATGCCCGGCACGGGGGAGTACGCGCTCGCAACCACGCCGGTGAGGATCGACCTGGGGCCGGGTGAAGGCGCGTATCAGAACGTGAACACTCCATCCGGGCGGACGGACTTTGCCGTTTCGCTCGACGCGCTGACGGGTGAATTGCCGCTCTGCGGATCGACCTCTCTCATCGTGTCATGGTTCGGGGACGACCTCCGGTGCGGCCGGTGCACGATCGCACCGAAGGTCGAGCAGAAGGTGCATGACGGGGTCGAGATGGCATGGCGGGCGGGTGGTATCGGACGCGAGCAGGCGTCAGAAGTACCGCGGCGCGACGGCTCGGTCGTCTATGGCGGCACGCCCGCCGACGCCTCGGTCATCGAGGCGATCCAGGCGCTGAAGGCCGCTGGGCAGGCCGTGATGTTCTATCCCTTTATCTTGATGGAGCAACTGGACGGCAATGCGCTACCAGATCCCTATGGCAGGAAGGAGCAACCGGCGCTGCCGTGGCGTGGTCGGATCACTCTCGATCAGGCACCGGGAACGCTCGGCAGCGAGGACGGTAGCGAAGATGCAGAGACAGCGGTCTCCGCATTCTTCGGATCCGCGGATGTCGGCGATTTCGAAGCAGACGCGGCCAACAGGACGGTCTCGTATATCGGTCCTGCGGCCTGGCGATATCGACGCTTCATCCTTCACTATGCCCATATTTGCCGCCTTGCGGGCGGCGTCGATGCCTTCTGCATCGGATCGGAGATGCGGGGGCTGACGTCGATCCGTGGAACACACGGGTTTCCCGCAGTGGACGAACTGATCCGTCTGGCTGCCGATGTTCGTTCGATCCTCGGTTCGGAAACCAAGATCAGCTACGCTGCGGATTGGAGCGAGTATTTCGGGCATCACCCGCAGGACGGATCGGGGGATGTTCATTTTCACCTCGATCCCCTTTGGGCCGATCAGAATATCGATTTCATTGGCATCGACAACTACATGCCCCTTTCGGACTGGCGTGCCGAAGAGGACCATGCCGACGCCGAATACCGATCGATCTACAATCTCGATTATCTAAAAAAGAACGTCATGGGGGGCGAAGGCTACGACTGGTTCTATGCCACCCCGGATCATGCGCGCGACCAAATACGAACGCCGATCACCGATGGATCGTATGGAGAGCCATGGGTCTATCGCTACAAGGATCTGCTGAGCTGGTGGTCCCGGCCGCATCACGGTCGGACGAACGGCAAGAGAGACGGAGAGGCGTCGCCCTGGATCCCGAAGAGCAAGCCGATCTGGTTCACCGAACTCGGATGCGCGGCGATCGACAAGGGGACCAATCAACCGAACAAGTTCCTGGACCCGAAATCCTCCGAATCTTCGCTCCCGAGATACTCTGACGGGCGCCGCGACGATTACATGCAACTTCAGTATCTCCGGGCGATGCATGAGTTCTGGCGCAACCCCGAGGTCAATCCGGTATCGTCCCTCTATGGCGGACCAATGGTCGACATGTCCCGGGCGCATGTCTGGGCATGGGATGCCCGGCCGTATCCGCAATTTCCCGGAAATCCGGAGATCTGGGACGATGCGGCGAACTATGCGCGCGGACATTGGATCACGGGACGGTCGAGCAATCGCGCGCTTGCATCGGTCGTGCGCGAAGTCTGCATAAGATCGGGTGTCGATGCCCTGGAGCTTGGCAGGTTGCACGGGGTGCTGAGAGGGTATCAGGTCAACGACCTCGGTGATGCGCGACAGGCGTTACAGCCCCTCATGCTCGGTTTCGGCTTCGATGCGATCGAGCGGGACGGCCGGCTGCTCTTCCAGTCGCGCGACGGTCGGGTCGCGGCGCGACTGGACGAGGCGCTCGTGGCCTTGAATGGCGATCTCGATGGCGATGTCGTGTCGATCCGCACTCCCGAGGCGGAGCGTGTCGGACGGCTGAAACTCAATTACGTCGGGGCGGACAACGACTTCGAGATACGATCGGCCGAGGCGGTCTTTCCCGGAGACCGCGCAATCGGGGTCTCGCAATCGGAGCTTCCGATCCTGATGACCGGCGGGGAGGCGCGCGCCACGACCGAGCGCTGGCTCGCGGAAACGCGGATCGCGCGCGACCGGTTGCGCTTCGCGTTGCCTCCTTCCATGCTCGGTATCGGCGCGGGCGATGTGGTCGAGATCGCGGGGGGGCGCTTTCGCATCGATCATGTCGATCAGGCTGACGGGCAGTTGATCGATGCCGTGCGGGTCGAGCCGGAGATCTACGAGCCGAGCCTTGCAGTCGAAGATCATGTTCGGGTTCGCAGGTATACTGCCCCGACTCCTCCCGAAGTGCTTTTCATGGATCTTCCGATCCTGACGCCGGACGATATTCCGCATGCACCCTATGTCGCTGCGACCCAGCGGCCCTGGGCGGGAGCGGTCAACATATTCTCTGCACCCGAAGATGCGGGATACCGGCTCGATACGACGCTTGCCGGTCCATCGGTCATCGGCGTTACGGAATCTGCGCTGGGAGCGGCCCTGCCGGATCGACCGGATCGTGGCGAACCGCTTCGCATTCGTTTCGTGCGCGGCGATCTGGAAAGCATCTCGGACGCGGCTCTTCATGCCGGCGGAAACGCAATGGCGATAGGGCTGCCCGACGCGGATCACTGGGAGGTTCTACAGTTCAGGGATGCGCGTCTCGTGGGTCCGCGGACCTACGAGGTTGCGTATCGGCTTCGCGGGCAGTTGGGAACCGATGCGATCATGCCGCCAAACTGGCCCGCGGGATCGCGGGTAGTGCTGCTGGGGGCGAACCTGAAGCAGATCGGTGTGAAGGCCACGGAGCGCGGGCTCGAGAAGTTCTACCGCGTCGGCCCTGCATCGAAGCCTATATCCGATCCGAGCTACCGGTTGCACCGAAGAGAATTCGAGGCCGCAGGGCTTAGGCCCTTCGCGCCCGTTCACCTTCGCGCAAGCCGAAATGAGGGCGGTATCGAGCTGTCCTGGATTCGGAGAACCCGGCTCGACGGAGATAGCTGGAGCGGCATCGACGTGCCACTCGGTGAGGATCGAGAGAGCTACACGTTGCGGATCTCGAAGGACGGTCATGTCATCAGGACCGAGACCGTCGATGCGCCGCACTGGAGTTATTCCCCGGAGATGCGGAAATCGGATGGCGTTACGCGGCCATTCGTCGTCGAGGTGGCCCAAAATTCGATAAGCGTCGGCCCAGGCCCCTTTCGTCGCATCGTCATCGACTGAGGGGCGGCGGCTCCTCCGATCACCGTCCTTCGATGGCGATCTGATAGGTCGTTCGTGCGCCGGTCGGCGGTGGTGGAAAAGGAGCCGCTCGCCTGATGATCTGCAGCGCCGCGTTATCGAGTACTGCAGATCCCGAACTTCTCACGAGGCTGAGGCCAGCCAGGGTGCCGCTGTTCGATATGCTGAACGAGATAAACGCGCTTCCCCGGGCTCCGATCCTTGGGCGTGGAATGCTGGAAATCTGACGGTTCACGAGCCCTTGGTAGTTCGATGCTGCGGCGTTTCCGGCTTCTCGACTGTTTCCGCCACCTTGGCCAGTTTGTGACCGGGGTGCTTCCGCGCGTCCGGTTGATGACCCGGCTTGCGCGTTCACGCGCTCGTTGTTGCCCCGGCTCGGCTGGGCCAGTGGCGATTGCGTTCGCTCGGCACGGCGGGTCGGTTGCTCAGGGTCTTCACGGCGATGGCGGTCCTCGAACTCGGCACTGCGCGCGGATGGGCGAGGGGAGGTAAGGACGCGGCCGGGTTCGAGGTCTTCCGAGGTCGGGTTTCCATGAGTTGAGGCCCTTGTCGCATCGTGTGGTTCGATCATCTCTGCCGGGTTCGGAACGGTAGGTTCCGCTGTACTCGGTCGCTGTGGATCGACGGGTGCGGTGTCTTCGGACGGAAGGGCGGTCGTCGCATCCGGGCGGTCCGGTGCGATCGGGTCCGGGTCGGACGATGCTGCCGAATCGACGACTTCTGACGCAAGAGGCTTTTCTTGGGTCGGGACAGCGCGTTCACTTCGCGAAGCCTCAGGCCTCTCCGCCTGATCTAGCGGTTGTCGGGTCGGCGGAGTTACGGGATCGGCAGCCGTGGTTTCCTGGGGCGCTGCCGGGGTGGCGGACGGAACCATGGTTTCCGTCGTCGCGGTTGCGGTCTCGGCAGTCATCGTGCCCGTGGACATATCGGCGAAGCTCGTCCCGAGGCTGGCCTCGCTTGTACTGCCTCCGCCCTCCATTCTGGCGGGTTGCGCAGCGTCGAGGAACGTCGCGACAAGCGCACCGTGAAGAACGACGGACGTGGCCACTGCCAGTAGCTTGGGGGCGGCGAAGTTCATTCGGTCACCCGCTCGGTAACCATCAGAACGCGTTCGGCTCCGGCGGCGCGCAGGTCGCGTCCCAACGCGACCAGCATCCGCGCATCGAGGGCCCTGTCCGGCAACACGCGAACCTCGGCGAGGTCCGTCTCGTCTCGCGCCTCGATGAAATCGGCAGCGGAGCCGAGCTCTGCCCCGAGATAGGTAAGCCGCCCGTCTTCATGAACGACGAGCGCGTCGGGCGGCGCACGTCCTTCGAGATCGGCCGTGTCGATCAGCGTCAAAGAGGGGTCGAGTGGCCGCGACAGCGTTCCCGCAACCATGAAGAAGATCAGCATCAGAAAGACGATGTTGATAAGCGCGATCGTCGGTTCGCGCTGCTGCGATTGCCGTACCCGTCTCATCGGGCCGAACCGAGGATGGTCGGCGCGACACCATCGACGGCGCTCATGACGACGAGCAGATCGGCAAGGCGCTGGGCCGTCGTGTCGTCGCCGAGCGAAACGAGGACGGGGACAGTTTCGGCGGAGGACGACGTGCGATCGCGCAACGCCGTCGCAAGACCGTCGAGTGGCATGACGGTGCCATTCAGACTGATGCGGTTTGGAGAGAGCTGAAGAAAAAGCGGTCGCGTCGTGGACGAGACGGCCTCTCCCGCGCTGGCCGAAGACAGCTCCACTTCGGCAAAGCGCGAGAAGGTCGAACTGAGCATGAAGAAGAGCAGCAGGAGAAAGATGACGTCGATCAACGACGTCATGGACAGGCGGCGTCTTCTGCGTTCGGCCCTACGCATGGACCGAGGACGCGTCGCCCGCAAAACTGGGGGAATGTCGGCCGAACGGGGCGCGGACGGTCGAGACCGCACGCTCGGCGATGACGCGCTCAGATCCCATCCGGCCTTCGAACCAGGTCAGGATCAGCGCCGTCGGCATGGCCACGGCAAGCCCCGCGGCCGTCGTGAGCAGCGCGACCCAGATGCCGCCCGCAAGAATGGAGGGATCGACTTGCGATCCTGCTTCCTGGAGCGACTGGAATGCCTCGATCATGCCGAGCACGGTTCCGAACAATCCCAGAAGGGGTGCGAGTTGTGCCACCGCGTCGAGAAACCGCAGACCGCGTTCGAGGCGCTCGAACCGCGTTTCCGCTTCCGCTTCGAGGCGCGCATCCACTGCGCGATCGTCGGGCGCGTCGAACGCCATGGCGATCACGGGCGCAAGATAGCTGCGGGATGTTTCAAGCTCGCCGCGCGCGCGGGCGGCATCGCCTTCGTCCCAGGCCGCGACCGCGCGACGCAGTGCTGCATGGCGGCCGACGCCGCTTTGCCAGAATTGCCAGATCTTGTAGAGCACGACGGCGAGCGTCACCACCGATATCACGATGAGCAGCAGCACGACCGGGCCGCCGAGCGCCGCGGCATCCGCAAAGCCCTGAACCATGGCATTCATCCGATCAGCTCCACATCCGACCGGCTTTCCAGATTCAGACCGTCCATGCAGGCTTCTTCGCCAAGCTGGGGTGCTTCGCAGGTGCTCGCGCCGTTGACGAGAATCTGACCGATATTGTCACAGGAAATCTCGGAAAGGGTGAATTGCCGTACGCGGGTCCGCCCGGCCGGAAGGTCGCCGAAATCGAAGAGCGTGAGGCGATCGACCTGGCCCTCGGAATCGAAGATGACCGTTTCGAAGACGGCCTGATCGATCGGGGCGTCGTATCCATTCCGGACGACGAATGACACGGTGCATCCATTCTGTGCGGGCGCGGTGGTATTGAGTTCGACCGAGAGCCCCGCGACGGCTTCGACCTCCTGTGCGGCAATGGCGTGCGGGACGAGAATGACCGCGATCGCGGCGAGGGTGGAAAGGTGGTTCATGGGCGATCCTCCGAACGGCAGATAGCTTGCGCGCCCCTATGCTTGACGCTTTTACTCGGCTTTACGTTCGGTGTAACTGAAATGCAAGGACAGGAAGATGAAGCTGCCACTGCGGGGAGCAGGCCGTCGTCAAGTCTGCTGCCAACAAGCAGCCATGCGGGCTCCGAACCGCCATTCCCATGGATTGGTCTGCCAGCCGACCTTCTAGCCGTTGCCACGCCGGAATATCCCTATACTAACCTCTCAGAATGCATTCGCCTGGCTTCGGCCGCAGGACCTCGACGGGATCGTCGTTGCCAACATGTTGCCGACATGTTACCGATCGGGTGGCCGTGTCACGATCGCAGGATCGGGCGGAAGCTGTAGGAAATCTGGGAGGAGCCTTCATGATGAATACGACCCGCAGAAATGTGCTGAGTGTGACCGGTGCATTGATGATCTCCGCCTCGTTGCCGATGGCCGCTTTGGCGCAGGACAAGGTCACGCTGCGCATGTCGACGCCGGCCACCGAAAGCGATGCGCGTACCGTTGCCCTCGACGAGGTCTTTGCGCCTGCCGTGTCGGAATTCGCGACCTACGAGCCGCATTACAACGCCTCTCTCATGGCCCAGGGCACCGAACTCGAGGCGATCGCGACCGGTGACCTCGAGATGGCGATCACCTCGGCGCAGGAACTGGCGACGTTCTTTCCCGAATTCTCGATTTTCGCGACCGGCTACGTCCATCAGGATGCAGACCATCAGGTCCGGGTCTTCGACGACGAGCTGATGGATCCGTTCAAGCAGAAGGTCGAGGACGAGCTCGGCGTCAAGCTGCTCGCCGTGATGTATCTCGGCAAGCGCCACGTCAATCTTCGGTTCCCACGGTCCGAGCGTGAGATCATGACCCCGGAGGACCTCCAGGGTGTGACGCTCCGGATGCCCGGAAACGACGCATGGCAGTTCCTCGGGCGCGCGCTCGGTGCGAACCCGACGCCAATGGCATTCTCGGAGGTCTATACCGCGCTGCAGACCGGATCGATCGACGGGCAGGACAATCCGATCCCGACGGTGGTCGATTCGAAGTTCTACGAAGTCACGGAACAGATTGCCCTGACGTCGCATCTCGTCGATCTCAACTACATCGCGCTGTCGCAGGCTGTCTGGGAAGACCTTGCGCCCGAGCAGCAGGAAACGCTGCAAATGGCAGCCACCGATGCGGCGACCTCGGCGCGAGAGGCGCAACTCGCGAGGGAGGAAGAGCTCGAGGCGTTCCTGCGCGAGCAGGGGCTCGAACTCTACGAGCCCGACATCGCCGCGTTCCGCGAACATGTCCAATCGGTCTATGCCGATTCCGAGTATTCGCAGGACTGGCCCGAGGGCGTTCTGGACCGGATCAACGCGCTCGGCGAATGATCAAGCGGGTTGCGGGCGAATGATCGTCCGCAACCCGACGATCGGTGCGGCGAAGGACCTGTCATGAGAGATCTTGCGCGAAACGGCATGGCGGCGGCGAACGGGGTCGCGGCCGCCATGATGGGATTGATGTTCGCGACCTTCGTGCTTCAGGTGCTGGTCCGGTACCTGGCGCGGCTCGGATGGGTCGGGGACTACGCCCCCTTCCTCCAAGCGTCGCATTACGGTTGGACGCTCGAATTCTGCCTCGCCCTCTGGGTCTGGCTCGTCTTCTGGGGCAACGCTTTCGTCGTACGCCGCCGCGACCACGTGACCTTCGATATTCTCTACGATGCGGTGCCGTCGCGTGTGCGGCGCGGCTTCGCGATCTTCGCCGGCCTCGTGATCGCGATCGGACTTCTCCTTTCCATTGCACCCACGTGGGACCGGTTCGCTATCCTGCGCCTCAAGCAGACCGCGACGCTCGGGGATCTTTTCGGAAGCTGGATCAGGATGCGCGACATCTATGCGATCTACATCCTCTTCCTCGTCGTGGTCGCGGGCAGATACTTCTGGCAGGTCTGGTCGGCCTTCCGCCACGGGGTGGACGAGCCTCAGGAAGGACGTACCGACATATGAGTTTCGCCTTCCTCCTGTGCCTCGCGACGATCCTCGTCATCGCGGCCATCGGCGCGCCCATCGCCTATGCGATCATCATCGGTGCCTTCGCCTATCTCTGGGCCGCGGGCAGCAGCATCGGCATCGCCGGCAAGGTCCTGATGGACGGCCTCTACCAGAGTTACATCCTGCTCGCGGTTCCGCTCTTCATCGTCGCTGCCAATATCATGAATGCGGGATCGATCTCGGATCGGCTCCTCAATTTCTGCGTGGCGATCGTCGGGCGCTTTCGCGGCGGTCTCGGTCATGTGAACGTCGTCACGTCGCTCGTCTTTTCCGGCATGTCCGGGTCGGCGGTGGCCGATGCCGCGGGGATCGGACGCATCATCATCGAGATGATGACGAAGTCGGGCCACTACACGCGCGGTTACGCCGCCGCGATCACGGCTGCCTCGGCGACGATCGGCCCGATCATTCCGCCTTCCATTCCGATGGTCCTCTACGCGCTCGTCTCGGGCAGTTCGATCGGCTACCTCTTCGTGGCGGGTATCCTGCCGGGGCTCCTGATGGGGGCCGTTCTCATGGCGATCAATGCGTGGATCGCACATCGCCGCGGCTTCGCGTTGGAGGCGGCCGTTCCCATGAGCGATCTGCCACGCATCACCGCGCGCGCCTTTCCGGCACTGATGATGCCGGTCATCCTGCTCTACGGCATCTACGGGGGCGTCACGACGCCGACCGAAGCCGCGGCGGTCGCCGCGTTCTATGCGCTCATCCTCGCGGCGGGTTTCTACAGGGCCATGTCTATTCGGTCGTTCTACGAGATCCTCGTGGAAAGCGCGCGGTCGTCCGCGGCGATCGGCCTCGTGATCGGGGGTGCCCTGATCCTCAACTACATCGTCGCCTCCGAGAACATCCCAAGCCTTGTCGCCGATGCGCTCGTCGGACTCGATATCCCGCCGATCCTCTTCCTGCTCAGCGTGAACCTGCTGATCCTGCTTCTCGGCTGCATTCTCGACGCGTCCACGATCATCCTCGTGATCATCCCGCTCTTCATTCCGACCTGCCGCGAGCTCGGGATCGACCTCGTGCATTTCGGCGTCGTTGCCATCGTCAACTGCATGATCGGCCTCATCACGCCGCCCTACGGCATCCTCCTCTTCGTCATCAACGCCGTGACGCGAATTCCGTTGGGCGAGATCATCCGCGAGATCTGGCTCTTCCTCGCGGTGCTCGTCGCGGCGCTTCTGCTGATGATCTTCTTCCCGTCGATCACGCTCTGGTTGCCCCGGCTTCTCGGGTACGAGGGCTGACCGGAGCGTGCCGTTTGCGCGATGCATGCCGGGCTGATAGCTTGGCGTGCACCAGAGCTTTCGGGACCCGATGACACCTCCGCATTCAGATCCTCGCGCCGCCGCGCGCCTTTCGGTCGCCCCCATGATGGACTGGACGGACCGGCATTGCCGGGCCTTCCATCGTGTCATGTCGCGACGGGCGCTTCTCTATACCGAGATGGTCACGGCTCCGGCGCTCGTCCGGGGCGGGGCTCGGCATCTGCTCGACTTTTCCGAGACTGAGCATCCCGTCGCGTTGCAGCTCGGCGGCTCCGACCCGGCGGAACTCGCCAGCGCTGCCAGGATGGGGGCCGACCACGGCTATGCCGAGATCAATCTCAACGTCGGATGCCCCTCCGATCGCGTGAAATCGGGGTGTTTCGGTGCGGTCCTGATGCAGCAGCCGGACCTCGTCGCCGAATGCTGTGCGGCGATGATCGCGGCGCAGTCGCGCGAAGTGACGGTGAAATGCCGGATCGGAGTCGACGACCAGCTGCCCGAGGAAATCCTGCCGCATTTTCTCTCGACGATCCGTGAGGGGGGCATCAGACGTGTCGCGATCCATGCGCGCAAGGCGTGGCTGAAGGGGCTCAGCCCGAAGGAGAACCGGGATATCCCCCCGCTCGACTACCCGCTCGTCCATGCCATGAAGGCCGCATTCCCCGACATGCATATCTCGATCAACGGCGGCATCGGCAATCTGGACGAGGTTCGGCACCATCTCGATCGCGGTCTCGACGGCGTGATGGTCGGCCGGATGGCATATCACGACCCTGCCGCCATCCTGCTCGACGCCGACCGACTTGTCTTCGGCGAAGCGGATGCCGGCATGACGCGGGAGGATGTCGTCCTGTCGATGCTTCCGCATATCGACGCACATCTCGGCGTTGGCGGAAAGCTCGGTCAGGTCACGCGGCACATGCTCGGTCTGTTCACCGGGCTTCCGGGTGCGCGCCGCTGGCGGCGGATCCTGTCGGAAGGCGCACATCGCGACGGTGCCGACAGCGCGCTCGTTCTCGATGCGCTTGCGGCTGTGGGTGAGGCGGCGGCCTGAATTCCACCGCCCCACCGCTGTTTTCAGCTTTCGAGTGCTGCGACACCGGGCAATGTCTTGCCCTCCATCCATTCCAGAAAAGCCCCGCCTGCCGACGAGATATAGGTGAAATCCTCGGCGACGCCTGCCTTAATGAGCGCCGACACCGTATCGCCGCCCCCTGCGACCGATACCAGTTCCCCCGATCGGGTCCGCTCGGCCGCGATCGCCGCCGCCGCGTTCGTCGCCGCGTCGAAGGGCTGAATCTCGAACGCGCCGAGCGGGCCGTTCCAGATCAGCGTCCTGCATCCGCTCATGGCCTTGCCGATCCGCTCCACGCTTTCGGGTCCGGCATCGAGGATCATCGCGTCGGAGGGGCACTTCTTCGCGTCGACGACCTCGCTCTCGGCATCCGCCTTGAATTCGCGCGCGACGACGACGTCATGGGGCAGGATGATCTCGCATCCAGCCTCGTCCGCCTTGTCGAGGATTTCGCGCGCGGTGTCGGTCATGTCGTGTTCCGCAAGGCTCTTGCCGACATCGATGCCCTGTGCGGCGAGGAACGTATTCGCCATACCCCCGCCGATCACCAGATGGTTCACCTTCCGCACGAGATTCCCGAGCAGATCGAGCTTGGTCGAGACCTTTGCACCGCCCACGATCGCCATGACCGGCCGCTCGGGATTGCCGAGCGCCTTCTCGAGCGCACCGAGCTCTTCGGCCATCAATCGTCCCGCGCAGGCGGGCAGAAGATGGGCAAGCGCTTCGGTGCTCGCATGCGCTCTGTGCGCGGCCGAGAAGGCATCGTTCACATAGACGTCGCCAAGGGACGCAAGACGTTCCGCGAAGCCCTTGTCATTCGACTCTTCGCCGGGATTGAACCGGAGATTCTCGAGAAGGGCGACCTCGCCCTCGCCAAGCGCCGACACGCGGGATCCGTAATCCCCGTCGATGAAGACCACGTCCCGGCCGAGTTCCTGCGACAGGGCTGGCACCACTTGCTCCAGCGACATCCCGGGGACGACCTTGCCCTTCGGACGGTCGAAATGCGCCAGCAATATGGGGGTGCCACCGGCTTTCACGATGTCGTTGACGGTCGGGACGATGCGCCTGATCCGGGTCGGATCGGTCACCCGGCCGCCTTCGACCGGCACGTTGATGTCCACGCGCACCAGGACCCGCTTGCCCTTTAGATCCATGTCGTCGAGTGCCTTCCAGGCCATGCTGCCCTCCGTTTTGTCCTGTCACGCGTTCTTCGCGTGTAGCCGTGCAGCGTGCAACCGCCGCCTTGCGGCTTTCGTCTTTCAAACGCCGCCCGCAGGTCATAGGGTCCGCGGCGACCATCCACGAGGGAGATGCCGAATGGCCGAGATCAAAGACCCGGAAAACACGATCATCATCGAGCTGAAGGACGGTCCCGTGACGATCGAGCTTCTGCCGGATGTGGCACCGCAGCACACGCAGCGCATGAAGGATCTTGCCCGCGCGGGAGCCTACGACAACGTCGTCTTCCACCGCGTGATCGAAGGTTTCATGGCCCAGACCGGTGACGTGTCGAACGGGAATGCCGAGCGTGACTTCAATATCCGGCTCGCCGGCACGGGCGGGTCCGAACATCCCGACCTTCCCGCCGAGTTCAGCAAGCTGCCGCATGATCGCGGCACGATCGGGGCCGCCCGGTCCTCCAGCCCGAATTCCGCGAATTCGCAGTTCTTCATCAATTTCAGCGACAACCATTTCCTGAACGGCCAGTACACCGTCTACGGCCGCGTCATCTCCGGGATGGAGCATGTCGACAAGATCGCACGCGGCGAGCCGCCCGCGAATCCCGATCGCATGAAAAGCGTCAAGGTCGCCGCCGATGCATAAGCTTGCCCTCGCGCTGGCTCTCTTCGCGGCACCGGCTTACGCCACGGGCCTCGAAATCGATCTCGGCGGGGGCGTCGACGGGGTCGTGACGATCGACCTTTTCGAGGATGTGGCCCCGAACCATGTCGGTCGCATCACCGAGCTCGCCCGTCGCGGTGCCTATGACGGCGTCGTGTTCCATCGGGTGATCGACGGCTTCATGGCGCAGACCGGCGATGTTCAGTTCGGCCGCGCGGACGGAGATCTGTCGCGCGCCGGGTATGGCGGGTCGGACCTGCCCGATCTGGAACAGGAATTCTCGGACGTTCCGTTCGAGCGCGGCGTGGTCGGAATGGCGCGTTCGGGCAATTCGGTCGACAGTGCGAACAGCCAGTTCTTCATCATGTTCGATCCCGCGCCGCATCTGAACGGCGACTACACCGTGGTGGGCGAGGTGACTTCCGGCATGGAACTCATCGACCAGATCCCGTCGACCGGGCAGGGCGATGTGGTCGTGATGGAAGACGTGACCGTTACCGACTGATTGTTGAAGGCGGGCCGTCGGGCCCGCCTTTTCAGGTTCCGCAAAAGGTCGCCTCGACGATCTCGCTCGGTTCCGGCGGCAACGCGAAATCCGGGTTGTCCGCGAATGGCGTTCCGAGCGCCGTGTGCATGTCGTGAAACGGTGCGTAATCCCCGCCCACGGCTGCAGCGATCACCGCCTCGATCCGGTGGTTGCGAGGAATGATCGCCGGGTTTGCAGAAGCCATGCGGTCGATCCGGGTCTGCTCGTCCGTCTTCTCCCGCGCCGCACGCGCGGCCCAGACTTCGGCCCATTGGTCGAAT
This sequence comes from Palleronia sp. LCG004, assembly GCF_032931615.1. Classification (NCBI taxonomy): domain Bacteria; kingdom Pseudomonadati; phylum Pseudomonadota; class Alphaproteobacteria; order Rhodobacterales; family Roseobacteraceae; genus Palleronia; species Palleronia sp. LCG004. Next base: position 1,648,827 of record NZ_CP136759.1, on the reverse strand, counting down.
GCCTCCGGGGTCGAAAAGCAGGCCCGCGCGCTTCGATCCGCAAGCCCGCGAAACGTCAGCGTGAAATCGGCATTGCCCGACGCCATCCGGTCGAGCAGCGATCCGATCAGGTCCGCATCGCCGGGATCCTCGGTGGCGAGACCCAGCTTGCTGCGAAAGATCGCGAGCCACCTGTCTCCGAACCGGGCGGGAAAGCTGTGGATCATCTCGGTGGCGCGCTCGATCGCGGGCTTCTCCTGGCCCAGGATCGGCAGCAGGGCCGACGCGAATTGCGCGAGGTTCCAGGCGGCGATATCCGGCTGGCGCGCATAGGCATAGCGGCCGAACTGGTCGATCGACGAAAAGACGCGATCGGGGTGATAGGCGTCCATGAAGGCACAGGGGCCGTAATCGATCGTCTCGCCCGCCACGCTCATGTTGTCGGTGTTCATCACCCCGTGAATGAAGCCTACGCCCATCCAGCGGGCGATCAGGTCGGTCTGCGCATCGATCACGGCATCGAGCAGCTCCCAGGGATCGTTCGCTTCGGGGTAATGGCGCGCGATGACGTGCTCGGCGAGCGCTCGGATCGCCTCGACATCGCGCCGCGCGGCGAAATACTGGAACGTGCCCACCCGGATATGCGACTGCGCCACCCGGGTAAGGATCGCGCCCGGCAGGGGGCGTTCACGCAGCACCGTCTCGCCGGTCGAGACCGCGGCGAGCGCACGCGTCGTCGGCACGCCGAGCGCGTGCATCGCCTCGCTGACCAGATATTCACGCAGCACCGGCCCGAGCCAGGACCGTCCGTCGCCCCGCCGGGAATAGGGTGTGGGTCCGGACCCCTTGAGCTGGAGGTCGCGGCGATGCCCGTCCGAGGCGATCTCTCCCAACAGCACTGCCCGGCCGTCGCCGAGCTGGGGCACCCAGCCGCCGAACTGGTGCCCGGCATAGACCTGCGCGAGGGGGAAGCTTCCCTCCGGCACAGCATTGCCCGACAGCACAGAGAGCCCTTCAGGGCCTCCAAGGGCGTCGGCGTCGAGCCCGATCTCCCGTGCGAGATCGACGTTCAGCGCGATCAGCGTCGGGTCCGCCACGGGTGTCGGCGGGTGCGGCGTGAAGAACCGCTCGGGCAGGCGGGAATAGGAATTGTCGAACGGCAAGCTCAGGGTCATCGGAATCTCCTTCCGCCTGTCATCTAGGGGCGGAAGGCACCTGCGAACACCCGGGCGGCCCGATCAGAGGTCGAGCCTGAGAGCCGTCCCTCCATCCTCGCGGAACAGCAGACGCCGGAACAGCTTCTCGGGCACGTCCTCCGGCAGCACGGCTTCGACGGCACGAAGGCCATGTGTGCGAAGCTGTTTCGCGACGGCATGGATCGCCTCGGACGCCATGCCTCGGCCTCGGACGGGGGGGCGGATGTAAAGTTCGTCGATCCGCGCGACGAGACCGCCCGCGCGCAGCGCGTATCCGAACCGCAGGAGGATGTAGCCGACCGGGCTCGAAGGAGGTCCGATCAGGTAGGCAGCCCCCGGGACCTCCCCCGAAAGGAGCGGCGACAGCGCGGCCAGACGATCCTCCTCGGACATCGGAACGCTGAGTTCTTCGTGGCAGGCGGATACCAGACGGTCGAGCCGCATCGCATCGTCGGGCGTCGCCAGACGCAACTTCGCGCTCATCCCTCGTAACGCCCCAGCCGTTCGGTCAGAAGATCGAAGAAGCCGTCCGCATCGAGATCACCGATGAAAAGCGCATTCGCGGGCCTGTCGGTCACGCCCCACCAATCGGCGACGGTCATGCCGCGCGTGAGGTCCGAGCGCGTCTCGATCTCGACATTGATCTCGCGCCCCGAAAAGAGATCCGGGTCGATGCACCATGCGATCACCGTCGGATCGTGGAGCGGTGCGCCGTCGCTGCCGTATTTCTCGAGGTCGAACCGCTCGAAGAAGTCGGTCATCTGCGCCACCGCGACGCCGACCTTCGTGCCCATCGAACGGAATGCGTCGTTGCGCGCTTTCGTGACGAGCGCCTTGTGCGTCGCGTCGAGCGGCAGGACCGTGATCGGCACGCCGGAGCGGAACACGATGTCGGCGGCCTCCGGGTCGACATAGATGTTGAACTCGGCCGTGGGCGTGATGTTGCCGCCCTCGAAGTAGCCACCGCCCATGAGGACGATGCGCGCGATCCGGTCCGCGATGTCGGGGGCCTTCTTCAAGGCCATGGCGATGTTGGTGAGCGGCCCGAGCGGGCAGAGCGTGACCGACCCCGACGGCTCCTTGCGGAGCGTCTCGATGATGAAGTCCACGGCGTGCCCGGGCTGGAGATCCATCGACGGATCGGGCAGGGACGGCCCGTCGAGCCCGGTGCGCCCGTGCACATGCTCGGCGGTGACGAGCGGACGCATCAGCGGCTCGGCACATCCCGCATAGACCTTGATCTCGCTGCGGCCCGCCAGCTCGCAGACGATGCGCGCGTTCTTGGCGGTCAGTTCGAGCGGCACGTTGCCCGCCACCGCGGTGATGCCCAGAACCTCGATCTCGGGGCTCGCGAGCGCGAGCAGGATGGCGACGGCGTCGTCCTGACCCGGATCGGTGTCGATGATGATCTTCATTGTCGTCCTTGAAACTTTGCGCGTGACCGTCGGCGGTGGACGATCTCAGGCGATTGCCGCGAGGATGCGCGCCCAGGACCGCATGCCGCGATGAAAGCTCGTCAGATCGTATTTCTCGTTCGGAGAATGGATCTGATCGTCTGACTTGCCGAAACCGATCAGCATCGAATCGAGGCCGAGGATTTCCTGCAGATGCCCCGCCACGGGGATCGAGCCGCCCGCGCCGACATAGGCGGCTTCCTCTGGCCATTCCTCGCTGAGGGCATGGCGCGCGGCCTCGAATGCCGGATCGGAGATGTCCATCCGGCTCGCGGGTGCCGCCCCGTGATCGTGAAAGCGGACCGTGCAATCGGCGGGCAGGGCCTCTTCGACCATCTTGCGGAACGCCGCGCGAATCTTCTGCGGATCCTGCGCCGCGACGAGGCGGAAGCTGATCTTGGCGCTCGCCTCGGCCGGCAGGACGGTCTTGAAGCCCGCACCCGCATAGCCGCCCTTGATGCCGTTGATCTCGCAGGTGGGGCGCGACCAGATCTGTTCGAGCGCGGTCCGATCGGATTCTCCCGCGGGATGCGACAGGCCGACCGAGCCCAGGAAGGCTTCCGCGTCGAAGCCGAGCGCGTTCCACTGGTCCAGCACCTGGTCCGAGACCTCTTCCACGTCGTCGTAGAAACCCGGAACGGTCACGCGGCCGGTTTCGTCGTGAAGGCTCGACAGGATGCGTGCCAGCACCCGGATCGGATTGATCGCAGGCCCCCCGAAGGAGCCGGAATGCAGGTCCTTCGACGGCCCCTGAATGACGATTTCCTCGCCGAGAAGGCCCCGCAGCATCGTGGTGATCGCGGGCCTCTCGGACCCGTAGAGCGCCGTGTCGCAGATGAGCCCGAGATCGGCTTCCAGCAGATCGCGGTTCTCCTGCAGGAAGGGCACGAGGGACGGTGACCCCGATTCCTCCTCTCCCTCGAAAAGAAAGGTGAGCCGGCCGGGCAGGGTGCCATGGACAGCTTTCCATGCCCGGCATGCCTCGACGAACGTCATGAGCTGACCCTTGTCGTCGGACGCCCCGCGCCCACGGATGACGGTGCCCGACGGCGTCTCTTCGATGCTCGGATCGAACGGGTCGCGCTCCCAGAGCTCCAGCGGATCGACGGGCTGCACGTCGTAGTGGCCGTAGAAGAGGATACGGCGGTCGCCGTCGCCTCCATGCCCGACGACCATCGGATGTCCCGGCGTCGAATGGGCGCGGGCCTCGATGCCGATGCTTTCCAGATCGCGGACGAGCCAGTCGGCCGCCGCGGCGACATCGCCCTTGTAGGCGGGATCGGTCGAGATCGAGGGAATCCTCAGGAAAGTCATGAGGCGTTCCGTCGCGGCGTCGAGATCCTCGTCGATCTTCGCGAGCACGGCGTCGAGGCTCATCTTGGCGCTCCGGCTTTGGGGAATTTCGGCGCGACCCTATCAGGGATCGGGCCGTAGTCCAGCGGGACGCGACGGGGGGTGGGCAAATTGGGCCCTGTGAAAGCCCGATTTTTCGGTCTATCTAGGAAGTCCGACAAAGAGAGAAGCAGGTCCCATTGTCCTACGATAGCTCGATCGACACCGCCCTCGCGAAACTTCACGAAGAGGGGCGCTACCGCACCTTCATCGACATTGCGCGCGATCGGGGAAACTTTCCGCATGCGACCTGGACGCGGTCCGACGGGTCGACGCGCCCCGTGACGGTCTGGTGCGGCAACGATTATCTGGGGATGGGCCAGCATCCGGTCGTGCTCGAAGCCATGCACGACGCGCTCGATGCGGTCGGTGCCGGATCGGGCGGAACACGCAACATCTCCGGCACGACGGTCTATCACAAGCGGCTCGAGGCCGAGCTCGCCGATCTGCACGGCAAGGAGGCGGCGCTTCTCTTCACCTCCGCCTATATCGCCAACGACGCCACGCTGAGCACGCTGCCCAGGATCCTGCCGGGCCTCATCATCTATTCCGACGCGCTGAACCATGCCTCCATGATCGAGGGCGTGCGCCGAAACGGCGGGGCCAAGCGGGTCTTCCGTCACAACGACGTGGCGCATCTGCGCGAACTTCTGGAAGCCGACGATCCCGCCGCGCCGAAGCTCATCGCGTTCGAGTCGATCTATTCGATGGATGGCGATTTTGGCGTCATCTCCGAGATCTGCGATCTCGCGGAGGAATTCGGTGCGCTGACATATATCGACGAGGTCCATGCCGTCGGCATGTACGGCCCTCGCGGCGGGGGCGTGACGGAACGCGATGGCCTCGCGTCGCGGATCGACGTCATCAACGGCACGCTCGCCAAGGCATACGGCGTGATGGGTGGTTACATCGCGGCAAGCGCCAAGCTCTGCGATGCCGTTCGCTCCTATGCGCCGGGCTTCATCTTCACGACGTCGCTTACCCCCTCGACCGCCGCGGGGGCCGCGGCGTCGGTCCGCCACCTAAAGGAAGACCAGTCGCTGAGGGACATTCATCAGTCGCGTGCCCGGACGCTCAAGATGCGGCTCAAGGGTCTCGGAATGCCGCTCATCGACCATGGAAGCCACATCGTGCCTGTGCATATCGGCAACCCGGTCCACTGCAAGATGATGTCGGACATGCTGCTCGAGGATTTCGGAATCTACGTCCAGCCGATCAACTTCCCAACCGTTCCGCGCGGGACCGAACGCCTGCGCTTCACGCCGTCGCCCGTCCACGGCCCGCGCGAGATCGACGCGCTCGTTTCGGCGATGGATGCGCTCTGGTCGCAATGCGCGCTGAATCGGGCGGATCTTAGCGCTTGATTCGGATTTCCAGTGTTGGATGGTCGCGACGCTGTGTTATCGTCGTGACAAAATAGTGGTCAGGTTCCGAATCACGGATTGCACACCCGTGTTTTCGCCGCTTAGTCCACGTATAATTCGGGCGAGAGGTGCAGGATATGATCAGGCGTTTCCGCCAGTCGGGCCCTGAGGAGACCGAGGCCAGGGGCTTTGACGCCTTCGACCTCCGTCTGGGCGACGTCATGCGCGGTGAGCGTGCGACCTTGGGCAAATCCCTTCTGGACGTTCAGCGCGAGCTGAAGATCAAGGCGACCTACATCGCCGCGATCGAGAATGCCGATCCGTCGGCCTTCGAGACGCCCGGTTTCATCGCGGGCTATGTTCGATCATACGCCCGCTATCTCGAGATGGATCCGGACTGGGCCTTCAAGGCCTTCTGCATCGAAAGCAATTTCCAGACCGCCCACGGGATGAGCGAGGCGGCCTCGTCCAAACGACGCGACGCGGCCACGCCTCAGCACGCCCGCGACCCGTTCCTCGATTCGCCCCTGGGGCTCGTGCCGAAGGGCGACAGCTTCCTTTCCCGGATCGAGCCGAGCGCCATCGGATCGGTTTGCGTGCTTCTGGGGCTCATCGGGCTCATTGGCTATGGCGGGTATGCCGTGCTGAACGAGATCCAGAAGGTTCAGGTCGTCCCCGTCGATCAGGCCCCCCAGGTCGTCGCCGATATCGATCCGCTCGACAGCGCGCGCCCCATCGCCCCCGAAGAGGGTGAGGAGGGGGACGCCATCGCGTCGGCAACGTCCGAGAATTTCGATCGCATCTATCGGCCTCAGGCGCTCGACGTGCCGGTGATGGTCGCGCGTGACGGGCCGATCGCCAATCTCGATCCCTCCGAGCTCAGCGCCTTCGGCGGTCCGGGCCCGGTCCTTCCCGATACCATCGCCCGGACCGAGAGGCAGGAAACACGCCCCGACACGGTCGCCCGTGCCGAGCCAGCCTCCGACGTCGCGACCCTTCCCGAGGTCCAGCCGTCCGGCGTGCAGGTCGTGGCGGATTCCGTTCCCGAGGTCGTGCTCATGGCCGTGCGGCCATCCTGGGTGCGGGTCCGGTCTGCCGACGGGACGACCATCTACGAGCAGATCATGCAGGAGGGCGACACCTTCACTCTCCCCGCGACCGAGGAGCCCGCGACGCTGCGTACGGGCGAATCGGGGGCACTCTACTTCGCGATCAACGGCACTCCCTATGGCCCTGCCGGGAGCGCCGGCCAGATCACCAGCAATCTGGCGCTTAGCGCCGACAATCTCACCGAAACCTATCGGACGGCGGATCTCGAATCCGACCGTGCGCTCGAACGGGTCGTCGCCGAACTCATCGAAGCGCGGATGCCGCGCGCCGCGCCGCGCGGAGAGGCCGATCGCTAAGACGATCTGCCCGGTTGGCATGGCGCCCTACAAGGCTTAGGTCTGGTCCCGCGCATAGTCTCGGAGCCGCCTCATGTCGCTGAACGCCGTTCGCCCCTGGAAGAACATCTATCGTCGGAAGTCCCGGCAGATCATGGTCGGAAACGTGCCCGTCGGCGGTGACGCCCCGATCGCGGTCCAGACGATGACGAACACCGATTCGGGCGATGCGCGCGCGACGCTGAACCAGGTGATCGAATGCGCCGAGGCCGGTGCCGATATCGTCCGCGTCTCCTGTCCCGACGAGGCGGCGACCGCAGCCCTCAAGACGATCTGCCGCGAAAGCCCGGTTCCGATCGTCGCGGACATCCATTTCCACTACAAACGCGCGATCGAGGCCGCCGAGGCCGGTGCAGGATGCCTTCGGATCAATCCCGGCAATATCGGCGACGAAAAGCGCGTCCGCGAGGTCATCTCCGCCGCGCGCGATCACGGCTGTTCGATCCGAATCGGCGTCAATGCCGGCAGCCTCGAGCGTGATCTGCTCGAGAAGTATGGGGAGCCTTGCCCCGAAGCGATGGTCGAATCCGCCCTCGACCATATCAAGATCCTCGAGGACAACGATTTCCACGAGTTCAAGATCAGCGTGAAGGCAAGCGACGTGTTCCTCAGCGCCGCCGCCTATCAGGGGATCGCCGACGCCACCGATGCACCGATCCACCTCGGCATCACCGAAGCCGGGAGCCTCAATGCGGGAACGGTAAAATCGGCCGTGGGGCTCGGCAATCTTCTCTGGATGGGCATCGGAGACACCCTCCGCGTGAGCCTGTCCGCAGATCCGGTGGAGGAGGTCCGCGTCGGCTACGAGATCCTCAAGTCGCTGGGCCTCAGGCATCGCGGCGTCAACATCATCTCCTGTCCGAGCTGCGCGCGTCAGGGCTTCGACGTCATCAAGACCGTCGAGATCCTCGAGGAGCGGCTCGCCCACATCAAGACGCCCATGAGCCTTTCGATCATCGGCTGCGTCGTGAACGGACCCGGCGAGGCTCTGATGACCGATGTCGGCTTCACCGGCGGCGGTGCGGGTCGCGGAATGGTCTATCTCGCCGGACAGAAAAGCCATGCATTGTCGAACGACCGGATGATCGACCACATCGTCGAGCAGGTCGAGGAACGCGCCGCCCGGATCGAGGCCGAAACCGCGCCCGAGGCGGCCGAATAGGGACCTTTGCTGTCGACAGGTCCGTTCGCGATTTGTATCCATGATCATGGTTCCGCGATCCGAGAAACTCCCCCGCTTTGCCGAATTCTTCTGCGGGGGCGGCATGGTTCGCGCCGGACTTCCGGGGTGGGAATGTGCCTTCGCGAACGATATCGATCCCATGAAATGCACCGCCTACCGCGAGAATTTCGGCGGTGACGCGCTGATCGAGGGCGACATCGCCCATGTGTCCGACGACGCGCTGCAACAGCGGATCGACCTCTACTGGGCCTCGAGCCCCTGTCAGGATTTCAGCCTTGCGGGCAAGGGCGCTGGCCTGGAAGGTGCGCGAAGCGGCGTGTTCGGGACCTGGATTTCCCGCATCGCACCGTTGATCGCGGCGGGTCACGCACCGAAGATCATCGCATTCGAGAATGTGACCGGGCTCGTCACCCGGCGGGAAGGGCGCGATTTCCTGTCGGTCGTGAGCGACCTCCAGAGGCTCGGCTATCTGGTCGGTGCGCTTTCGATCGACGCGGCGCGGTTCGTGCCGCAAAGCCGCCCGCGTCTCTTCGTGATCTGCATCCGCGAGGATGCGGTTCCTCCGGACCTCGCGGGTGCCGAGCCGTCCGAGCCGTTCCACACGCCGGCCTTGCGCCGCTTTCGGGAACGCCACGCCGCCGAGATCGGTGACAGATGGCGCTGGTGGTCGCTCCCCGAGCCAACCGAACCGCGCCGCGAGCTGGTCGATTGCGTCGAATGGACCGGCCCGCATCGCTGGCTTTCGGAGCCCGAGATCCAGCATCTCCTCGGAATGATGTCGCCCCCGAGCCGTGACCGCGTCACCGCGGCGCGTCGGTCAGGCGAGCCGCGGATCGGCATGCTTTATCGCCGTGGTCGCCCTGATGCCGAAGGCCGTATACGCCAGCGGGCCGAGGTCAGGTTCGACGGCCTTGCCGGCTGTCTGCGCACGCCATCCGGCGGCTCGTCCCGCCAGACGATGCTGCTGATCGATGGCGATGAAACGCGCGCGAGGCTTTTGAGCGCGCGCGAGGCGATTCGCCTGATGGGCCTCGGCGACGGATACCGCATTCCGGAGCGGTACAACGCGGCCTACAAGGTGGCCGGTGACGGCGTCGTCGCGCCGATCGTGACCTATCTCGATCGCCACCTCTTCCAGCCCGTTCTGGCGCGGACCCGCGCCGTCATCGCGGCATGAGCGACGTACAGCGTTTCAGGTCCGATGCGCTGGCGCGGCTGACGAACCGCATCGGCGTCTATGCGCTTTGCGATCTGGACGCGCGGCCGATCTATGTCGGGCAAAGCGTGGACGGCATCCGAACGCGGGTGCGCCGGCACCTGACCTCGGCCAGGTCGGACATCATCGCGAACCGGCAGATCGATGTCTGGGAGATCGGCTTCGTCTGGGCCTGGCCATGCGACGACGTCGCACAGATCGGACCGCTGGAGAATGCGATCTACGTCCATTTCGACGACGATCTTCCCCTGATGAACGGAAAGACGCTGGAAACGGGGCTTTTCGACCGAAGCCCCGACTGGCCCGAACGGCAATCGGTGCAGGTGATCGACGATGCGACCCTCACGTCCCGTCGCGACCCTTCGCAAAGGCTACCGCGCCAGATCGAACAGTACAGGATCCTCGTCGACTACATCCTGAACGTCAAGGAAGCGCCGCATCTGCGGCGCTCGCTCAACGCGCATTTCGAACGCATGGTGCGGTATCACCGCGACTTTCTATGAGTCCTGCCGTTCGGCGGCCAGCGTCTCGACATCCTTGAACTTGATCGATTCGCCGCAGCCGCAGGCATCTTCCACGTTCGGATTTCGGAACTTGAAGCCCGATTCCAGCAGCGACACCTCGTAATCGATCTCGGTTCCGAAGAGGAACATCTGAGCCATCGGCGCGATCAGCACCCGTGCTCCGCCCTGTTCCACGACCTCGTCGTTCGGGTCGACTTCGGACACGTAATCCATGGTGTATTCCATGCCCGCGCAGCCGCCCTTCTTCACGCCGATCCTAAGGCCCTGATGCCCGTCGCGGGACATCAGCTTGTTGATCTGACGCTCTGCGGCATCGGTGATGGTGACTGCCTGCTTGCCGGGGATGGCGAACATGGGGAGATCCTTTTCCGCGTTCCTGACTGCCAAGCTAAGGATCATGCGGCCCTCTCTCAAGAGGGGGATGCGGGCGGCCGCCGCCCGCATCCATGTCCGTTTCGGCTCAGAGGCCGTAGCAATTGGCGTAGTAGGTCACCGTCGCCGGCCAGTCGGAGAAGACGCCCACGACGCCTACATCCTGGGCCAGCACGTGCAGCGCCTCGTAATAGTCGGCATCGCTGTCGATCACGTCGTTGACCGATTCGAAATACCAGCCGCCGCCCTCGGCGAGCGGACCCGAGCGTTCCAGCGTCCAGGCGATCAGCTCGAGCCCGGCTTCCTTGGCGGCAATCGCATAATCCGACGGTGCCATCTCACCGTTCTCGACCGTCAGCATCATGTTGATCGACGGGGCGAGATAGGTGACGCCCTGCTCCGAAAGTTGGGCGAAATCTTCCTGCCAGGTCGACGGATCCTGCTCGTCGAAGCCATCGGTCCATTCGACGAGGAACACGGCCTGTTCGCCGAATTCCGGCTCGTTCTCGATCCAGTACAGCACGTCGTCGAGCAGGAAGCTCTGCGGCCAGACACGGGACGGATCGATTTCGGCCGCCTTGTATTCGTCGATCAGCTTCTGTGCGTAATCGCCCTGGCTGAAGCCCTCGAACGGCATGTCAACGACCGGCGTCTTGAGCTCGGGCGTGAACTGCGCGCCGTAAGAATCGAACAACTCGATCGATTCCGCATGCGTCATGAGGTGCGTGCCGTCGGCGTAGAGCGTGGTGCGCCAGGGTGCGACGCCGCCCTGATACTCCTCGGCCGTGGTCGCCGCGGCGTCGAAGCTGTCCATCTTCGGCTCGAGCGTGCGGAACTCTTCGAGCGTGATGTCGGAGGTGCGGCATTCGGCCGACGCATCGCTGTCGCCCTCGGCGGGCGTGAAGCCCTGCGTGCATTCCGAGGCGAGGTCGGTCAGCAGGATGTTCGTCGTCGTATGAAGGTCGTTCTGCGCATGGCGGCAGACGAGCTCGAGATCCTCGGTGAATGCCACGTCGCATTCGAGGACACCCGCGCCCTGGCTTGCGGCTGCGCGGTTCGACTCGACCGTATGTTCGGGAAACATCAGCGGCGCGCCGCGATGCCCGATCGAGAACGCGGTCCGTTCGGGCGTCTGTCCCTCGCAGGACATGAGCTGGTCCTTCAGCTCTCCGTCGGGCAGCTTCTCGATCAGATAGGCCGGACGCTGACCGTAGGAGAGGGACGGATCCCCCGCGTTATCCTGTGCCGCGACGGGCAGGGCGACCATCATGGCCGCAATGCCGAGGGGGACGTTTATCCGCATTGGAACGTGCCTTCATCAAGTGAATATCACGTTCCATCTGCGCATGGATTGTAACGGCGACGCAATGCCCGTGTGACGTTTCCGCGACGCGGGTCACTCGCCTACATGAAGCCGAGTTCGAGCCGCGCCTCGTCCGACATCATGTCCATGCCCCAGGGCGGCTCCCAGGTAAGCTCGACATCGACATGCTTGACGCCTGCAAGCGGTTCGATCGCCTCTGCGACCCAGCCGGGCATCTCGCCCGCCACGGGGCAGCCCGGAGCGGTCAGCGTCATGATGACGTGAACCTCGTTCTCCTCGTTGATCAGGATCGTGTAGACGAGGCCGAGATCGTAGATGTTGACCGGGATCTCGGGGTCGTAGACGCTCCGGCAGGCCTCGACCACCTGCTCGTGCAGGGGGTGGTCCGTGGACGAGGGGCGGATCAGCGGCGCGCCTTCCGTCTGCGGCTCGGTTTGGGTGCTGCTCATGGGGATCCTTCCGGGCAATCGTTCGTCACAGAGGATAAGAACTCGGGGCTGACGCGTCCAGCCCCGGGCCGCCGCGTCAGACGGCGCGGGATGCGCGGGCCTTGCGCACCGGGGTGGGGCGGACCCGCTTCTCGATCATGTCGTAAAGCGCGCCGGCAATGTCGCGCTTGCTCGCCTTCTCGACGCCTTCGAGACCCGGCGAGGAATTGACCTCGAGCACCTTCGGCCCGTCGCTCGCCCTGAGCAGATCGACGCCCGCGAAGCCCAGCCCGAAGGCCTTCGCGGCCCGCTGCGCCGTCTCGCGTTCGGTCTTGGTGATCCGGACCGCCTCGGCCGTGCCGCCGAGATGCAGGTTCGAGCGGAAATCGCCCCCCGCGCTCGTCCGCTTGATCGAGGCCACGACCCGCCCGTCCAGAACCAGACAGCGGATGTCCTCTCCCGCGGCTTCCTTCACGAAGTTCTGCACGAGGAAATTCGCGCGCAATCCGCGGAATGCGCTGATGACGGATTCGGCGGCCTTCTTCGTCTCGGCCAGCACCACGCCCTTGCCTTGCGTCGATTCCAGCAGTTTCACGATCAGCGGCGCGCTTCCCACGAGGTTCATGAGGTTCGCCGTATCCTTGGGCGACGCCGCGAAAGCGGTCGTGGGCATCCCGATCTTCTGCCGCGCGAGAACCTGATGCGCATGCAGCTTGTCGCGGGACGCCGTGATCCCGTCCGAGCCGTTGATGCACCAGGTGCCGATCGTCTCGAACTGACGGATGATCGCGGTGCCGTAGGGCGTGATCGACGCGCCGACGCGCGGGATGACGGCGTCGTAGCGCGGCAGCCGCTTGCCGTCGTAATGGATCTCGGGGCTCAGCGCGTTCAGCGTCATGTAGCAGCGCAGCGTGTCGATGACCTCGACCGTGTGGCCCCGCGTCTCTCCCTCGCTGACGAGCCGCTTCGTGGAATAGCTCATGGGTTCGCGGCTCATCACCGCGATGCGAAGCGCGCGATCGGGCGCGACCTCCCGCACCTTCGCGCTCGAATAGACGTCATAGCTCAACTGCGGCTGGCAGAACGATTCGTTGGGCATGACCACCACGTCGTCCGAGAAGGCCTGCCGCCCCAGAAGCATGCGGTACTGCATCGTGCCGCGGTCGGTCAGCGTCAGCTCCACCGGCCAGGCCTGGTCGCCCACGCTCATCTCGGTCTCGATGACGTAGCGCAGCTCGGTGTCGCCGTTGCTCGACGTCACTTCCCGGCGATCGATGATCGTGGCGGAGCAGGGAATGGCGAGTTCGGGACGCGACGGAATCGGATGCATGAGAAAGCGCACCTTGGGCTTGCCGGACGGCCCGAACGGCTCGATATCCGAGGCATGGAGCGCGCTCGTCTTGGCACCGGTATCGACCTTGGCCTTGAGCGCGGGCAGTCCCAGATCCGGAAGGCCCACCCATTCCTCCCAGCCGAGGCGCAGCGGTTCGCTCATGGGACGTCTCCTCTTCGATGTCGCGGCCCGTCTGCCACAGGCAGGTCACGGCGGAAAGGTTTCATAGGTTAACGGCGGCCCGGTCGACCGGGGCTTTCGCCGCGTCGCGAATGGCCGTAAGTGGCGCGGCATGAAAGAGTTCCGCTTCGATCTGCAGGCCACGGACGGCACCGCACGCAAGGGCGTCATCACGACCCCGCGAGGCGAGATCCGCACGCCGGCCTTCATGCCCGTCGGCACCGCCGGCACCGTCAAGGCGATGCTGCCCGAAAGCGTGCGCGAGACCGGGGCCGACATCCTGCTCGGCAACACCTATCACCTGATGCTGCGACCGACGGCCGAACGGATCGACCGGCTGGGCGGGCTGCACCGCTTCATGAACTGGGACCGGCCGATCCTGACCGACAGCGGCGGGTTCCAGGTGATGAGCCTCGCGGGTCTCAGGAAGCTCGACGAGCATGGCGTGCGCTTCAAGTCGCATATCGACGGCTCCATGCACGATCTCAGCCCCGAGCGCAGCATGGAGATCCAGCGGCTTCTCGGCAGCGACATCGTGATGTGCTTCGACGAATGTCCCGCCCTTCCGGCCTCCGAGGAGGAGGTCGCGACCTCGATGCGCCTCTCGATGCGCTGGGCGAAGCGATCGAAGGCGGCATTCGGCGACAGGCCCGGACATGCGCTCTTCGGGATCCAGCAGGGCGGCGTGACCGAACATCTGCGCGCGGAATCGGCCGAAGCGCTGCAGGAGATCGGGTTCGACGGCTACGCGGTCGGCGGTCTCGCCGTCGGCGAGGGGCAGGAAGCCATGTTCGGCGTGCTCGACTACGCGCCCGGAATGCTGCCCGAGGACAAGCCGCGATACCTCATGGGCGTGGGCAAGCCCGACGACATCGTGGGGGCGGTCAAGCGCGGCATCGACATGATGGATTGCGTCCTGCCGTCGCGATCCGGCCGCACGGGGCAGGCCTTCACGCGGGCGGGCGTCGTCAACATCAAGAACGCGCGCCATGCCGACGATCCCCGCCCGCTCGACGAGGCCTGCGGCTGTCCCGCCTGCAGTTCCTATTCGCGGGCCTACCTGCACCATGTCTTCCGCTCGGGCGAGATGATCTCGGGGATGCTGCTGACCTGGCACAACCTGCGCTATTTCCAGGACATCATGGCGGGAATGCGCGACGCCATCGCCGCGGGAACCTTCGCCCAGTGGGAGGCCGCCTTCCATGACGGCCGCGCCGCGGGCGATATCGACCCGCTCTGAGCCGAACGTCGAAAGGGCCGCCCGATGGACGGCCCTTCGCGATCTGTCGGACGATCAGGTGCGGCGGGCGCGGCGCAGGACCGCCAGACCGCCGATGCCTGCCAGAAGCAGCGGAAGCCCCGCGGGCAGCGGCACGACCGAGATCGCGTATTCGTCGACGACCTGACGGCCGAGATCGGCGTAATCGGTGAACAGCCCGTCCATTCCCATCTCGATATAGGGCGTGAACTGCGCGCGGGCCTCATCGATCGTGGTGGGGCGGAAGGTCCAGCCATGAACCTGAAGCCCCAGATCGTGCGCCGCCGTGATGAAGCCGGCCTCGAGGTTCGAACTGCCCAGCGACACGCCCACGCCGTCGGCGAAGCTCGCAAGGTAGGACAGCGAGTTGAACGTGCCCGTGGTGTAGTCCGACACACCATAGACGCCATCTTCCGAAAGCACGGCCGCCCCGAGCGCCGCGATCGCGTTGTCGATCTGCGCAAGGTCCTGCAGGCGCGCGATCTCGGCCGCCGTGTCGTGGCTGAAGGTCTGGATGAAGGTGTTGTCTTCGGGCGCGTCGAAACCGGCGGCCTTCAGCCCGTCGACGATCTGCCTGTTGAGGTTGTCAGTGCTCGGGGCCTTCGCCTCGGGGTAGAGACCGATGCGCGTGCCGGTGGTGGCATTGTGCGACGCGACGAATTCGATCACCTCGTTCCAGGTCGGCACGCGGAACGGCTCGTCCATGCTGGGGGTGAAGCCGGGATATTCGGTCGCGGCGGTGCGCGTCGGCTCGACCGTGAGGGTCCTGATCTCCTCGAGCGTGAAGTCCTTCACGCGGTATTCGCCGTTGCGCCGCTCGAAGAGCTCCTCGACATTCGTGGTCCGCGTCAGCGTCGCGTCGTGCATCGCGACGACATGGCCGTCCGACGTCTCCTGCAGGTCGGGCTCCACGATGTCGGCCCCCATGCGGATCGCGAGCTCGTAGGCCCCGAGCGTGTGTTCGGGCAGATAGCCGCTCGCACCGCGATGGGCGATGACGATGGGGGCCTCGCCCGAAAGCGTGTCGAAGGTCGCGGCGAGAATGGGGGTCGCGGCTGCGACCGTCGCGGCGGCGGCGAGTGCGGATAGGCGAAGCATTGCGGATATGTCCTTTGAAACGTTCGAAAGGCCGACCGAAGCCGGTCCCGTGCGACCCTGCCCGGCAGGCGCGACGCTTTCGTCAAGGAATTGTGAAGAGCTTGTGACGTATTCACGCCTCCGTGCCCGTCATCGACCCGCGCAGGAGGGCTCGTCGGTTGAAGCGCCCCGCTGCGCCGCCTAAATCTACGCCCATGAGGAGGATCGACACGTCGCCGCCACGGGGCGAACGATCCTTGCCAAGAAGGATACCGAAATGACCGAGAACTCCTATCCAGTCCTGCCGCTGCGCGACATCGTGGTCTTTCCCCACATGATCGTGCCGCTCTTCGTCGGCCGCGAGAAATCCGTCCGCGCCCTCGAAGAGGTGATGGCCGACGACAAGCAGATCCTGCTGGCGAGCCAGATCGACCCCGGTCTCGACGACCCCGACGAGAACGGGATCTACCGCATCGGCGTGCTCGCGAATGTCCTCCAGCTGCTGAAGCTGCCCGACGGAACGGTGAAGGTTCTCGTCGAGGGACGGTCGCGCGTGAAGATCGCCGACTACATCCCGAACGAGCGTTTCTTCGAGGCCCGCGCGGCCGATCTCTCCGAGACGCCCGGCGACGAGGACATCGTCGCGGCCCTCCTGCGCTCCGTCGCGGAGGAGTTCGAGCGCTATTCCAAGGTCAAGAAGAACATCCCCGAAGAGGCGATGTCGGCCGTCGGCGAGACGACCGATCCTGCCAAACTCGCCGATCTGGTCGCGGGTCATCTGGGCGTCGACGTCGCCCAGAAGCAGGGCGTGCTCGAAACCCTCGACGTGGGCGAGCGGCTCGAGAAGGTCTACGGCATGATGCAGGGCGAAATGTCCGTCCTGCAGGTCGAGAAGAAGATCAAGGGCCGCGTCAAGAGCCAGATGGAGCGCACCCAGCGCGAATACTATCTGAACGAGCAGATGAAGGCGATCCAGAAGGAGCTGGGTGACGGCGAGGACGGTGCCGGCGAGGTGGCCGAGCTTGAGCGCCGCATCGCCGAGACGAAGTTCTCGAAAGAGGCGCGCGAGAAGGCCGAGGCCGAGCTGAAGAAGCTCAAGAACATGTCGCCCATGTCGGCCGAAGCGACCGTGGTGCGCAACTATCTCGACTGGATGCTGTCGATCCCGTGGGGCACGAAGTCCCGCGTCAAGAAGGATCTCGGCCGCGCGCAGCGTGTGCTCGACGACGACCACTATTCGCTCGAAAAGGTGAAGGAGCGGATCGTCGAGTATCTCGCCGTTCAGCAGCGCTCGAAAAAGCTCAAGGGGCCGATCATGTGCCTCGTGGGCCCTCCGGGCGTGGGCAAGACCTCCCTCGGCAAGTCGGTCGCCAAGGCCACGGGACGCGAGTTCATCCGCATCTCGCTCGGCGGCGTGCGTGACGAAAGCGAGATCCGCGGTCACCGCCGGACCTATATCGGCTCCATGCCCGGCAAGATCATCCAGGCGCTGAAGAAGGCCAAGACCACGAACCCGCTCATCCTGCTCGACGAGATCGACAAGATGGGACAGGACTTCCGCGGCGATCCGGCCTCCGCCATGCTCGAGGTGCTCGACCCCGAACAGAACGCGACGTTCTCCGACCACTATCTCGAGGTCGAGTACGACCTCTCGAACGTCATGTTCCTGACGACGGCGAACTCCTACAACATGCCGGGTCCGCTTCTCGACCGGATGGAGATCATCCCCCTCGCAGGCTACACCGAGGACGAGAAGGCCCAGATCGCCCGTCGTCACCTGCTGTCGAAGCAGGTCAAGAACCACGGCCTGAAGAAGGACGAGTTCGAGGTCACCGACGACGCCATGACGGCGATCATCCGCACCTATACCCGCGAGGCGGGCGTGCGGAACCTTGAGCGCGAGCTCGCCAAACTGGCCCGCAAGGCCACGACGCAGATCGTCAAGAAGGAGGCCGAGAAGGTCGTCGTCACCGAGGACAATCTCTCCGATTTCCTCGGGGTGCCCAAGCATCGCTACGGCCTTGCCGAGGAAGAGGACCAGATCGGTGTCGTCACGGGGCTTGCCTATACCTCCGTCGGGGGGGAGCTCCTGTCGATCGAGGCGCTGCGCCTTCCGGGCAAGGGCCGGATGAAGACGACCGGCAAGCTGGGCGACGTGATGAAGGAATCGATCGACGCGGCGTCGAGCTACGTTCGGTCGATTGCGCCAAGGATCGGGGTGAAACCGCCGAAATTCGACACGATGGACATCCACGTCCACGTGCCGGACGGTGCCACGCCGAAGGACGGTCCGTCCGCGGGCCTCGCCATGGTCACGTCGATCGTGTCGGTCCTGACGCAGATCCCGGTCCGCAAGGACATCGCCATGACGGGCGAGGTCAGCCTGCGCGGCAACGCCATGCCCATCGGCGGCCTGAAGGAAAAGCTGCTCGCGGCGCTTCGGGGCGGGATCAAGACGGTCCTCATCCCCGAGGAGAACGAGAAGGATCTGGCCGACATCCCCGACAACGTGAAGGAGGGGCTGCAGATCGTCCCGGTCAAGCACGTCTCAGAGGTCCTGAAGCACGCGCTCGTCCGCGAGCCGCAGCCCATCGAATGGGACGAGGCGGACCAGGAAGCGGCCGATGCCAAGGCCCGGATCTCGGCACAGCAGGATCCGGCGGCTCCGGTCACGCACTGATCGGCTGAACGCTGGCCGGCGCGCCCCTCGACGGGGGCGCGCCGCGCAGGTTTTTTCGGCTCCCGCACCGTTGCGCAGGTCTTGCGGAACGGTGCGTCGGACGCTAAGGAACCGCCCAACGGGTGATTAGCTCAGTGGTAGAGCGCTTCGTTCACATCGAAGATGTCAGGAGTTCAAATCTCTTATCACCCACCATTCAACCTCTTGTTTCGCATTAGATAATTTGGTCCTGTGAGGGATTTTGCGAAGTAGGTTGCGGTTCCGCGAACTTATGCGCGACGAATCGAGCTAAAATCCAATAGGTTCGTGGCGTCTTGCATGTGGTGGGGCAGGTACCGCGCATAGACTTTCTGCGTCACCGCGGTCGATGAATGGCCCAAGACTTGGGAGACTTTCTCGATCGGCGTTCCTTGCGACAGCATTGTGACGGCTGCGGTGTGGCGCAGGTCATGGATCCGAAGATCCCCGATCCCCGCGCGGCGTGCTGCCGCCTTAAAGCCGGTTCGGATGCACTTCACCTGATGGCCAGCGTATTCGATGACATAGTCAGTAAGGGCTGCATCATACGCAGCTGTAAGCGCAGCGCGTGTCGAGCCGTTCATAGGGACAACTGCGCGACCCTTCCTGGTCGTGCTGTCGGGCAGGCGTAGATTGATCACGCCAGTCTCAAGGTTCACCCGGTCCCATGTCAGGTCAAGGATAGCGCCGACCCGGGCAGCCGTACCAAGCAGCAGTACAATCGCCAGCCGCATGTGCGGATCACGCGTTCCTTCGATCAGAGCGCGAGCTTCCCCTCGATCAAGGATACGGAAATCATGGTCTGGCTTCTGTGGTCGCCAGATCTTTGTGTCGGCCTCGATCAGCTTCGAGGCGTAGGCGAACTTGATCGCGCTCGATAGATGTCCGAGTTCTGTCCAGACGGTTCCCTGGGAGATGCCTTTTGCACCACGCTGGGCCGCATAGTCGCGGCACATCTGTCGAGTAATGGCGGAGGGCTCGTAGGCTCCGAAGAACGGCAAAACTGCCTTGCCGGTATACCCCATCGTCTTTGCGGTTGGCCGCGATCCTAGATCTTCACGGTAGATCTCCCAGATCTCGGCGACCGTTTGGCCTGAAGGTTGCGCGGCTAAGGTGGCAGACCGGAAAACCCTTAACGCCTCAGGCTCCGCTTCCTTTCGGGTGCGTGCCTCAAGCTGACGCCGTGTTCGTTTGCCGGTGACTGGATCGGTCCAGTAGACGCAGAACCCGCCTCTGAGGCGTCCGATGTTAATTTCGGGCATTCATAATCCTCTACAGCATCAACCGGGATGCGGATCATGCGTCCGACCCGGAATCCACGCAACTGCCCGCTCCTGACGAGCTGGCGGACTGTTTCTGCTGAGCATTGCCAGCGATTGGCCAAGATTTCAGGCGTGAGAGGGCGAGCAGCTGGCATTTCAATCTCCACCACACCAATCGGCGTTCTGGGATGCCTTTGCGAGGCCAGCTGCCATAAGCGGTCCTCGCACGTCTTGGCCATCGCTGCCGTAAAGGACACCGAGATCTCGTCCGAAGCCGCCACCGCCTCGCTTTAGGATCACGGCTTTACCTGGCATCAGGCTCCGTACGAGATCCGTCGCCTGCTTGCCCAACTTGGCTTCCGTCTCGCAATTGGGCCGCCACGTCTCTGGCGTGTCGAATGCCACGTCGCCCTCGCCAGTAAGCCGGATGTTCGGACCCTCGGTCCGCACGGTGTCGCCGTCGATGATCATGTCAGCAGTGACACGGATCGTGTCGGGATCGGTTTCGGCGTCTTGGCAGGCAGCGAGAGCCAAGAAGGCGATGACGACGAAGCGGATCAGCATGTTGGGTCCTTTAAATTACGATAGAGGTCAGGAAAGCCCTCGCCAATTTCGGATTGGGCGGCGAACTTTAAGCCATGCCTAATGCTTCGAGGTACAGTTCGAGGACGGCTTGCTCTTCGGCAATATCGTCCTTGTCACGCTTCCTTAGCGCTATGACCTTCCGCATCACCTTAGTGTCGTAGCCCCGGCCCTTGGCTTCGGCCATGACTTCCTTCTGGGCCTCGGCGATGTCCTGCTTTTCGAGCGCGAGGCGTTCGTATCGTTCGATGAACTGACGAAGCTCGTCACCGGCAACGCGATAGGTGTTATTGCGAACCTCGCGATCGGCGTCGGTTTCCTTCATGCGCCGAGCATTATCGTCGTCAAACACGACCTGATCCTTCTAGGGAGCTAGACGACTGACCGGCGAGACTGGTGAGGGGAGAAGGCCCGCCGGTCTGGTCCGCACATTTAAAAGACTGTCCGCGGACGGTCGGCAGTGGGTTGGATGACAGGGCCCGCGTCATCGCTTCGAGTCGGGCGATGTCGCAGGTCTCGCCGCGTTCGGCCTTAAGTGTTCGCCATGCGAGGGCGCGCAGTGTTGCCCGGTGGCCGCGTTCGGGCGTGGTGATGATTGCCAGAGCGTTAGCGGTAAGGCTGCTGCTGAGGTGTCGAATGATGGCCGTAGGGGTAAATTTCGTCATCGCGCACTCCAATTTCTATGGAGTACGTAATCCATCTAAAATGGAAAAGCTACCTCATAATCCATAATTTATGGATCAATAAGCTTGGGTGGGCGTGCGATGGCAAGTTTTATGCCGAAGTATCCCTCATCCGAATCAAGCTCTGACTTGCTCCAGCCGCCCGAAACGCGGGCTTTCACACGCATGTCGCCGGTGCGGTCGGTGATTGCAGAGCGAAGCGCTACCGCGTCTTTTCGCGACAGAAACCCGACCTGTTTGCGGTGGATGAGTACAGCAACAGCGTTCTCATCGTGCTCATTCTTGTCATCGAGGCGGAGGACGGCGTCTACAATTGTCCCATGGCCGCCCTCGATCTTACCGCCGACTGCAGCCTCGATGTTCTCTTGATAGTAGCTGGTGCCGGCAACGGGGCAGTTGAAGCCTGTGGTGGTCTTCAGTCTGGGCTTTCTGCGACGGAAAAAGCGAAGCATAGAAAATCCTTCTCAGCTTGGACCGATTGCGCTATCGTTCCACTTATGTTCTCGTTCACTTTGTGCTTAGTCATGCCTGTTTTGAAGTGCGCCCGCGGGGCCGGTCTCGACCTGAATTGGATTTGCGATCCCATTCATTCGCTGCGGCAGGCAAGGCTTCGAAGAGCGCGTTCTGAACGTCGCCAGGCAGCTGCGCATAATCGCCGTAGATCATGAAGTTGAAGTCAATTCGATGGGATCGGTGAAGCTCCAGCATCACCGGCCGGTTTGGGAATGACAAACCTCGCTCCATATTGCTGTAGGCTGTCGGACTGACCCCACATCGTCCCGCCAGCTCACCACTCGCTAGCCCCGTGACCTTTCGCGCGGCAATGAGCCGGACCGCACAAGCAGAGAGGCCAGCATCTGCGCGCCTAGCAAGCGCATCTTTGGTCATGAAGTCCATTCTAAGAGGCTACGCGCTCATCGTGCCCATTTAAACTTCCTCGCGATGGATGTTGACTTTCCATAAAATATGGAAAAAGGTCTGATGCATGTGCGGTATCCGACAAATGATAGATACGATCGGACGTGAGAACCTTGGCGCGAAGCTCGGGGTTGGCCGAAAGGCCATTAGCAACGCAGTCGTCAAGGGTCAGCTTCCGGCAAAGTGGTATCTCGTCGTCAAACACGAGTGTGCGAGGATCGGCCTGCCATGCAGTCCCGATCAGTTCTCGTTCCTGCCGGCAACGGCAGCCAATGTCGTCGGACTTGAAGACGTTGTTCATCCAACCTCTCAAATGACAACGGGCGCTGCATGAGTGCCGCGCCCGCTCCTTCCTCCGCTGTTTCTACAGATGGTCTGCACAACCATCACAGTAGGGGCGAGCCGATGAAGTTTCCTTCCAATTCGACAGACGCGGCCCGTGACGCGGGCACATTCTTTATTCGCATGCTTTGGCGCGCATTTCCTGCACCATCCGAGCATGCGCTCGCCGCACGGGCCGCACCCGTGCTGGACGTGTCAGAACGACAGGTCCGCAACTGGCTGCGCGGGACGCATACGCCGCGTGCCGATTACCTGCTGGCCGTAATGGCGATCGCCGGGGCCGAGGTCGTGATCAGAAAGATCGAGGGGGATTGATGCGGTGGTGGTGGCATATCCGCGGGCGTCTTTGTCAAGCGCGGGCCAGAATGGCTCGCCGCAAGGCATGCGCTCACGAAGAACGCGCGGAAGTTTTCTTCCGGCTTGCACGGGGCGCGCAGTGATGCGGTGCGGTCCGGAACCTTCGGCGCGGATGCTCGCGCTCGTGATTGTCGCTGCGGGCATGACGTGGTGCGTCTGCTTCGCCTGGGCGCTGGTTGTATGGGTCGTTCCGCTATGAGCGCGCGGGCAACCCGGTTTCTCATTTGGCGCGCAGGCCAGTCAGTCCGCTGGGATTGCACCGCTGCCGAGATCGCGTCGGAGCTGCAGCTTTCCGCTTCGCACGTGCGTCACGTCTGCAGGACCGCCCGGTGGCCTATCCGGTTCGAGCGAGCCGAGGACATTGACCGCTTTGCGACAGATCACGCGATGCGCGCGCACTCGCCTCAGCAGCTGGGGGCGGCATGACGCCGGACGAGATCGACATGCGGATACTGCGCGCGGTTGCTCGCGGTCTGAGTTCGCCGATGCGCGACCGGGTCGCGCGGCTGCTGGGCATTCTGCCGCCGGACTCTGGCGAGAAGGGTGGGGTCTCATGAGCGGTCGGAGCGCACCGTCAGGTCTCGCCACATTCGGGATGCCCTCCGACCTCGACCCGTTCCGAGCGCTTTGGTGTGCCGTGCTTCTCGAGTCATTGCGCGAGGCACTGGGAATGGGAGCAAACACTCGTGTCAGTCCGTGGGCCGAACATTGGCCGGGATCACGCGACTTTCACGAGGTCTGTGACTTAGCCGGCTTCCAGCCCGATCGAGTGATGGCCTTTTACCGCCAGTGCGAGGCCGATTCGGCATACGCGCGCGAACGGCTTTCGATCCAGCGACCGCAGGCTGTGAAGCCAAATCCTCGGAGCCGAGCATGAGCCAAAAGCTTGAGGCTCTCGCTGGCGGCTTGATGACGGTCGATGATCTGCCGGAATACCCGATGGAAGTCGATGCGCGCCTGACGAGCCATTTTTGGTTCACATTTCACCATGATCGGTTTCTCAACAGCCGGTTCCGTCTGCTAGCCGATCCAGAGGTCCGCGCATATGGCATCGATCTCTGGTGCTTTGCGCAAAAGCAGACGCCGGTCGGAACGCTTCCCGATGACGACGCCGAACTTGCGGCACTTCTCGGGCTCGACCTCCGTACCTGGCAAGGTCTCAGGGCGCGAGAGATCTCTCCATTATACAAGTGGCACCGTTGCCTCTGCGGCAATCAGGTACGCTTGATGCACGAGACCGTCTTAGAGGTCGTGGTTGATGCGATGGAGCGACGCGATCGCAACAAGCTGGCCGCGACGAAGGGGGCGGAGCGGAAGCGACAGGCACGGTTGTCCGATGCGATCCGCAAGGCTGGCGGGTCGCGGCGCATGGCCGAGGATCCGGGCGTTTTGGAGCGCCTCGACACCTGGCTGCGCGAGTACTGCGACCCGCGAGGCAATCGGACTATTGAGTGGGTCAAGCGTGCGATGGAAGTCGATGCGAGTAAGGATCACGGCCCAATGAACTGACAGGAAATGAATATTTCTGTCCTGCGGACAGTCCTAACCCAAACCGGGACGGAATGGGACAGTCCGCTTTCAGGCCAATTCTGTCCGCGTCGACAATGACAAGGACAAGAACATGACAATACAGGTTCCGGTCCCGCCCAGAGTTCGTGGTCGCCGGTGCTTGCAAGCTTAGCAGGCTGAGAAAGGAGCGATTGCGATGGACAGCAAAGAGCAGGGCGAAGGCGAGCGGAACGTCCGCAAGCTGCTGATCGAACCGCTGAAGCGACGGGGCCTCGCCAAGCCGTCGAGCCTGACCCGGGCCGAGTTCGATGCAATGGTCGAGGATCTCTGCGCGCGGCTGGCCTACATGAGCGACACGAGCCTTGCCGCCCTCGAAGAGCAGGTCGCTGCTAATCCCGGCGGGAAGGACAAGGATCGCATGCCGATCGCCAACCTTATCCTTGGCTGGGCCGGGCAGATCGAGCCGCCGGGCGACGGGGCCTCGCCGCTGATCCGGGCCGTGTTCGCGCACGATCTTGGGCGTCGGTCTATCGAAGAGGGGTGGTCGGTCGAGTTGCTTGCCGAGGTCAGGCGCGGGCGGCGCTGGCCCACGCCGTTCGTCGTCGGGAAGGTGCGCGATGCCGGAACGGCCGAGGCGCGCAAGCTCGAAAGCCTCGACATGCGGCAGGCGCGCGACGGGACCTTGCCCCCTGCGGATGCCCGGTGGCGGTCCGAGCGGCATGACGCGTTGCGCAAGTGTGCAACTATCGCGGAGTTGGGGGGCTGATCATGGCACGTCACGAAAAGTTCGCGCCCGTCGACTGGTATGCCGTCCGCATGCGCCCGCCGCGCGCGTCCCGGCGCAAGGTCCGCGCTGGCTGCATCTTTGAGACCTATCGAGCACGGGACGGATCCCGGCGACAGCGCGCAGTGCCTCAGACCGGTCGCGAGGAATTCGTGCACGAGATGCTGTTGCGCAGGGCGGGCTTCGAGGTCTTCGTTCCGGCCGATCGCGTGTGGCGGCGTCCGAACCGGTTCAGCGAGAAGGTCCTTGTCGCGAACCCGCTGTTGACGGGATGGATGTTCGTCGGATCGCGGGGCGGCATGGAGTGGGGGAAGCTGGTCGAGATCGGCGTGGTCGATATCATGGGCTCGGCCGGCAGACCCATGCGCGTGCCCGAGCGCGAGATCGTGGACCTGATGAACCGCTTCGGTGGTGGACGGCTGGCACCGGAGGCGCATCGCTACATGCGCAGCTATTCCGAGTTCGGTGAGGGAGACGAGGCGCGTGTCGCGGTCGGACCGCTCGACGGACTCGACGTGCGGGTCGTGTCGGTCGGCGGGCCGTCGGTGCGCGTGCTGATATCGCTGCTCGGCCGCGAGCAGGAGGTCGAGATGCCAGCCCATCATTTGGAGAGGCGCGCTTGACCGTGCGACTCACGCTCTGCTAGAGCCGATGCAGGACGATCCAATGCGGTCCCTGCCAACGAGGTAATCACGACGCCACGCGTCGGAAGGGCAACACCGCGGACCCCCGCAGCTACCCCCAAGGCCAGACGGCTCGCGGTAACTGCCAGTGCTACTGCAATGAAAATATGTTCATCCCCCGGCTGCGAGGATCTCGCCGAGCCCGGCGCATCGCGTTGTGCCTCGCATGACGCCAGCGCCCGGGCACGACGGACCGAGCAGCGATCGAAGGCGCAGACCTCGGGTCAGGCGCGCGCGGGGCAGAAGCTCTACGATCGGAAGTGGCGGGCGGCGCGGCTTGTGCATCTTGCCTACCATCCGCTCTGTGTCGCTTGCGCCGAGATCGGCGTGACCACGGCGGCGACCGATGTCGATCATATCGATCCGCATCGCGGCGATCGGTCGAAGTTCTGGGACCGGTCGAACTGGCAGAGCCTTTGCCACCGGTGCCACAGCCGAAAGACGGCACTCGAGGTCTTCCACGGAAAGGGGACCGGGGGTGATCCGGAAATCTGACGCCGCCACAGGACAGCGGCGGGTGTACCTGTTTTTTCGTGCGCGCCGAATTGAAGGTAAAAACCCACCTTGGAAAGGATTTAGATCGTGAAGGGATCGAAGCCGAGCCTCAAGAACGTGGTTCCGCTGCGCGAAGATGCACCGCGCCCGGTCCCTGGTGCGCCGGAGTTCCTGTCGGGCGAGGCGGTCAAGATCTGGGACGATCTCGCGCCCTATCTCGTCGCCCGCGACCGGCTTGAGCCGCACCACGTTTACCAGTTCGCGACCTACTGCCAGTCGGTGGCGAACTTCCTCGCGGCCACCTTCACGATCGATTGCGAGGGCATGTTCTACGAAGTTCAGGGGCGGAACGGCAAACAGCAGAAGCGGCATCCGGCCGTGGCCGTCCAAGCGGAGGCAATGAACGCGATGCGGCGCGACAGCGCGCTCTTCGGGCTGTCGCCGGTGGACGATCAGAGGATGCAGAGCGGCGGGCAGGGCGATCTCTTCGACGACCTGATGACGCAGCTTCGCGGAGGCACCGGTGCAACCGGCTGATCACCCCGTCTCACGCTACGCGCAAAGCGTGGTCGAGGGCGATGTCGTGACGGGCGAGCTGGTCCGCATGGCCTGCGAACGCCACCTGATGGATCTCGAAACGGGGCACGAACGCGGTCTCGTCTTCGATTGCGCCGCGGCGGACATGATCATCAACTTTGCCGGCATGCTGAAGCATACGACAGGCAAGAAGGCCGGCGATGCGCTGCAGCTCGAACCGTGGCAGGTCTTCCGGCACGGCTCGGTCTTCGGCTGGAAGTTTGCCGAGACCGGCCTGCGCCGGTTCAAGTCGACTTATCACCAGGTCGGCAAGAAGAACGGAAAGACGACGGACACATCGGTGCCGATGCTCTTCACGCAGCTTTTCGACGGCGAGGGCGCACCGCAGGGCTTCTGCACCGCGACGACGCGCGACCAGGCGGGTCTTCTCTTCAAGGAAATGAAGCGCATGGTGCAGAAGAGCCCGGCGCTATCCCAGCTCACGAAGGTCTGGCGCGACAGCATCGAGATCCCGCGAACGCAAGGCGAGATCCGGTGCCTCAGCCGGGACGGCAATTCGGCGGACGGGATCAACCCGTCCTTTCTCGCGCGCGACGAGATGCACCGCTGGACCGATCGCGAGCTGGCCGACACGGTAACGGAATCCATGATCGCGCGCAGCCAGCCGATCGATTGGGTGATCACCACGGCCGGGGCGGATCGCGGATCGCTTTGCGGCGAGATCCGGGGCTATGCGGAATCGGTGCTGCGCGGCGACGTCGAGGATGATCGGTTCTTTGCCTACGTGGCCGAGCCGCCCGAGGATTGCGATCCGGCGGATCCCGTCGCCTGGGCGATGGGCAATCCCAATCTCGACGTCTCGAAGCCGTCGTCGGAGCTGCGCTCGGCGGTTCTGAAGGCGCAGACGATCGCGGGCGGGATGCCTTCATTCCGGCGGTTTCACCTGAACCTCTGGACCGAAGGCGCGCAGTCCTGGATCGCGCGCGACACGTGGGATGGCGGCGCGATGGCCGTGCCGATCGGCGAGGCGACGATGCAGCGCCTGCGCGGCAAGAAGGCGTGGGTCGGGCTCGATCTGTCGAGCAAGGTCGACACGACCGCGATCGTCGTGGCGATCCCGGACGGGCGGATCACATACCTGATCTGCTATGCGTTCCTGCCTTCCGGGCCGAAGGGGTTCATCCACCGCGCGCAGACCGAGAAAAAGGAATACATCGCGTGGCGCGATGCGGGCTGGCTCGAAGTGCATGACGGCGGCGCGATCGACGAGGATGCGATCTGCGATCGGCTTGAGCAGATCCGGGAATATTTCGACCTGCAAGAAGTAGCCTATGACCCGTGGGGCATGAGCTACATGGCGAAGCGCCTCGATCAGAGGCGGTTCCCGATGGTCGAGCATCGGCAAGGCTATGTCAGCATGTCGAACCCGATGAAGCGCTTCGAAGAGAAGGTCGCCAAGGGCGAGCTGCGCCACGGCGGCAACCCGGTTCTCGCCTGGCATGTCGGCAACGTCCATCGCGACGAGGATGCGTCCGAGAACATCAAGCCGAACAAGAAGAAATCATCCGGCCGGATCGACTGCGCCGTCGCCGCGATCATGGCGCTCGGCCGGGCCGAAGTCGGCGAGGGCCGCAGGAAGGCATGGGACACCGCAACCGCATGAGCTTGTTTTCGCGTAGCATGGGCGAGGTGCGATCCGCACGGGTCGAGCCGCCGGTTTCGTCCGCCGCAATGTCGTCGGGTCCGGTCCAGAGCGGGACCGCGCAGCCGCAACCGTGGTTGAGCGACATGATCGGATGGCAGAGCCGCAGCCGGGTGCGCGGCCTTCCCCCGGTCTCGGCACAAGCGGCGCAGCGGCACGCGACCGTCGTCGCGATCTGCAGCGTGATCGCGGGCGATGCCGCGAAAGTGCCGCTGAAGCTCTACCAGCGGCGGGATGACGGGACGGAAGCGCGGGTCCGCGAGCATGCCGTGCCGTACCTGATGAATGTCGAGGCCGCGCCGGGCGTGGCGGCAGCTCAGGCGCGGTTCGCGCTGGTCTATGCGTTCTGCCTTCGGGGCCGGTCCTATGCCTACACGCCGCGCGACGGCGCGGGCGAGATGCAGATGCTCGACGTGATCCGGCCCGACATGTGCTCGGTCCTGCGCGCGGGCCGTGATCGCTTCTATGATTTCGAGGATGGGGCCGGGATCCAGCGCCGCGCGCCGGTCCGGTCGATGCTGCATCTGCGGTACATGGCCGAGGATGGCTGGACGGGGCGGTCGCCGATCGAGGTCGCGGGCGAAAGCATGGGGCTTGCGCTTGCGGGGCAGGAAGCGGCGGCGCGCACGGCGGCCGGTGGCACGACGAAGGGGGCGATCACCCTTAGCGATGCCTATACCGACGACGACAGCCGACGCAGGAAGGCGATGTCGATCCGAGAATCGCTGCAGAACCCCGACTCGTCCGATTGGCCCGTCCTGCAGATGGACGAGGATATCAAGAAGCTCGACCTGTCAGCCGCCGATCAACAGCTTTTGGAAAGCCGGAAGTTCGACCGTGAGCAGATCGCGCAGCTCTACCGGGTGCCGCCCTCGAAGCTTCAGATGCTCGAACATGGCGTGAAGGCCAATGGTGAACAGCAGGCGATCGATTACTTGACCGACTGCCTGATGCACTGGGCCGGGCTGATCGAGGCGCAGATGAACCTGTCGTTGCTGACCGAGGCGGAACGCCGTGGCGGCCTGTTCGTGCGGCACGACTTCGATGCGCTTCTGCGCCCGACCACGAAGGACCGTTACGAGGCACTGGCGAAGGCGATCGGCGGCCCGTTCATGCTGCCGAACGAAGGCCGCAGGATCGAAGGATGGGAGCCGGTCAAGGGCGGTGATGTCCTCAATCCAGCGCCGAACATGACCCGCGATGCGTCCGCAACCGAAGGAGACGACGATGCCGAATGACACGATCGGTTCACGCCTGGCAGGACAGGTCACGGCGCTGGACGCGTCGACGGGGCAGGGGCTTCTCGGCATATCGTGGCCGACAGCCGAGGCGGCGATGCCGATGGCGGGCACGCTCGGAGCGGTTTCCCTGCAGCCCGGCGAGCGCTACGCGATCGCGCGGGGCGTGGCCTATGTCCCGATCACGGGGCTTCTGACGCCGAATTACTTCGTGCTTGAACGCTATCTCGGATGGGCGACCTACCAGGGCCTTGAGCAGACGATGGCCGAGCTTGCCGCCAACGAGGATGTCGCGGCGGTGGCGCTGATCATGGACACGCCCGGCGGGCTGGTTCGGGGCTGTCAGGCCGCATCCGACGCGATCTCGGCCGTCGCGGCAACAAAGCCGGTTCATGCGATCGCGCATCCGCTCTGCGCCTCGGCCGGATATCACCTCGCCTCGCAGGCGACGGAACTGGTCGTGACGCCCGGATCGGAGATCGGGTCGATCGGCGTGGCGGTGATGACCGCATCCTTCGTGCAGCCCGGCAATTCCGGCGCGCAGTTCTTCGAGCTGGTATCGAGCCACGCCATGGCGAAGCGGCCCGATGCCTCGACGGATGCCGGCATGGCCGAGTTCCGGCGGATGCTCGACGAGGCGGAAGGGGTGTTTCATGCCGCGATCTCGCGAGGGCGGAACATCCCCACTGCAGAGCTGCCCGACCGCCTCAGCGTGAACGGTGATCCGGCATGGGGTGGAGCGCTTTACCAGCCCGAGGATGCCGTCGCGCGCGGTGTCGCCGATCGCGTCGAGACGCGCGCGGCGTTCGACGAGCGCATGCTCGCGACCTATGCGCCCGCCAATGTCCCGGCACGCCGGCCGCGCCGTGGTGCGCGCGCGCAGGCCGCCGCCGCACTGGCGGCGCAGGGCCTCTGATCTTCGAGACATAGCCGCGCGCGAGCGCGGACTTCCCATTCCCTGCCGACGCGGCGGGGTTTTCGTGCTGCGCATTCGCAGCGTCATCCTTCAGACAGGAGCAAACGATGCCGAAGGATATCAACGACCTGCGCCGCGACCGGAAGGCTGCGGCAGACAGGATGCAGGAAACGGCCGACCAGATCACGGCGATCGAGGGCGCGGAAGGCGATCTCGACGAAGGGGCGCTGGCCCAAGCGACCGGCGCGTTCGAGGCCGCGCAGGGCGATTTCGCGAAAGCGGATGCCGCGGTGAAGCGGGCCGAACATGTCGAGGCGGCCAATGCCGCAGCGGCATCGGGCGGCGACGACAGCCAGCCCGTCGCCACGGGCGGCCATGCCGACACGTCGCCGCAAAGCCCGGCGCGCCCGCGCAATACGGCATTGCTCGGCGTCGGTGCGGCGCTGATGGTCGGGGCGCTTGCCGCCACGCGGGGCGATGCGACCCGGGCGGCCGATCGCCTCGACGCGGCCGGGCATTCCGAGCTGTCCGCATCGCTGCGGCGCTCCGACGACGCGGCGGGCGGCATCACGATCCCGCAAGCGCAGTCGAGCGAGTTGATCGAGATGCTGAAGCCGCGCGTGGCCGTCATGCGTGCCGGTGCCCGGGTGATCCCGATGCCGGCGGGCGAGCTTCGCCACGCCCGGCAGAACAGCTCGGCCAACGCCAGCTATACCGCCGAGCTGCAGGACATCCCGACGAGCGAGCAGACCTTCGGCAATCGTGACATGACCTTCAAGAAGCTCACGGCGATGGTTCCCGTCTCGAACTCGCTTCTGCGGCATTCCTCGATCGCCATGGCGCAGCTCGTCCGCGACGACATGATCGACGTGATGGCGTTGCGGCGCGACCTCGCCTTCACGCGCGGCGACGGGTTGAACAACACGCCCACGGGGATCGTCAACTGGGTTCCGGCCGCGCACAATTTCGGAGCCCGCGCCAAGGATCCGGCGACGGTCGAGGCCACGCTGCGCGGCATGGTGAGCCGTGTCGACAGTGCGAATGTCGGCATGGTCAATTCGGGATGGGTGATGCACCCGAGCGCGAAGCATTTCCTCGCCTCGCTTCGCGAGCCGTCGAGCGGTGTGAAGCTCTTTCCGTCGATCGAGATCAACGACACGTTGCTCGGCTACCCGATCTATACGACCTCGCAGCTTCCCACGAACCTCGGCGATGCGGGCGACGAGGCCGAGATCATCTTCGGCGACTTCAACCAGGTGATGATCGGCGACACGATGGACATCACGATCGCGACGTCGACCGAGGCTTCATATGTCGCCTCAAACGGCACCGTTCGGCACGCATTCCAGCGCGACGAGACGCTGATGCGCGCGATCTCCGAGCACGACCTCGCCCCGCGCCACGACGAGGCGCTTGCGCTCGCGCGCGGGCAGGGCTGGTCGCTCTGATCGCCATCGTCGGGCCGCACGACGCGGCCTGACATCCCCCCTTCCCATCATCATCGGAGCAATCGACCATGGAAAAGGTCATTCTGCAGTTCACGCGGGCGCATGGCCCGTACAATGCCGGCGACAAGGCCGGGTTCGATCCGGTCACGGCGGTCAAGATCGAGGCACAGGGTGTCGCGCAGCGCTACAAGCCCGAGGCGGAAGGCGTCGTTGCGGAACCGGCAGGGCAGGGCACCGATCCGGATCCCGATCCGGCGACGGATGCCGGTCAGGCAACCGCGAAGAAAGACGGCACGCCCGACGCCACGCCGTCGACCGACGCGCAGAAGACGGCGAAGCAAGCCGCGTTGCCCTCGCAGGGCAAGAAGTAAGCGACGATGCGGCTTGTTGCCGATCATCCTGCAGCCCCGATCTCGGCCACCGACCTTCTGGCCGAGATCGGGTTCGGCGTTGCGGACCAGTCGCATATCTCGGCCATGGAGAAGAGCATCGCGGCGGCCGTCGATTACGTCGAGGTTGCGGCTGCGCGACCGATCGGATCGCGTCTCAATGAGTTCACGCTGCGCGGCGCGTATTGGCTGCAATGGTGGTTCCCGGTCGCGCCGGTCCAGGAGGTTCGGAAGGTCGAGCGATCCGACGACTGGATCACATGGCGGATGCTCGATCCGACCGAATACGCGCTGGCGATGCAGCATGACGAGCCGCATCTCGTCATGGCCGATCAAGGGCCTTGCAAGGTTACGAAAGTCACGGCGATGACCGGGTTCGTGCTTCCAAAGGTGCCCCCGGCCCTTGTGCAGGCGGTCGCGTTGCTCGCGAAGGACAATTTCGAGACCGCGCGCGCGATCGACGACAAGCCCGCGATCGAGGCAAGCGTCGGTATTGATCGACTGATCCGTCAGCATCGCTATGTCCGCCCGGCGGAATTTGCCTGATGTCGCTCGATCGAATGGTTCAATTCGAGCGTGCGACGTCGGTCGATGACGGGCGGCGGATGTCGAAAGTCTGGGCCGCACTGGGCGAGCCGGTGCCGGCGGGCAAGCTGGACGTCAGCGATTCCGAGCGGTGGCGCTCGGCAAGCAGCGAAGAGACGGCGGAGATCACCACGCGGTTCCGCGTGCGATATACCGCCTTCACCGCCTCGATCACGCCGAAGGATCGCCTGGTCAGCGAGGGCGTCACCTATGACATCAGCGGCGCGAAGGAAGGGCGGGGCCGGCGCGCGTGGATCGAGATCACCTGCGCCGCGCGGTCGGATCGATGAGCGTGACCGTCGATCTCGAAGGGTTCGCCGAGCTTGAGCAAAAACTCGAGAAGCTTTCGACGGCGGCGGGCAAGGGCGCGTTGCGTCGCGCGCTGCGGAAGTCGGCCGCGCCGCTCGCCGAGCTGATGCGCGAGGGCGCGCCCGAACGTAAGGGGGCGCTCGCGCAGAGCGTGGCCGTCTCGACGAAGCTCTCGCAGCGACAAGCCGGGTTGCACCGCCGGATGTTTCAAGACGACCGCGCATCGGTCGAGATGTTCGTTGGGGCCGGGCCGCTGCCGCAGGCGGTGGCGCAGGAATTCGGAACGAAGGATCACCCGCCGCAACCGTTCGCACGTCCGGCATGGGATGCCGATCAGAACGCATTGCTTGAACGCCTGAAGGTCGACCTCTGGGACGAGATCCGGAAGAGTATCGGCCGCGCCGAGCGCAAGGCGGCCCGGCAGGCGGCGGGCGATTGATGGATCGCGACCTGCGCGGGGTGCTGATCGCGGATGCGGCGATCGGCGAGATCATCGGGTTCAACGATGCGGCCGAGCGGATCAACTGGGCCGAGCATCCGCAGGGCGAGCCCTATCCGGCTCTCGTGCTGCACGGGATCTCTCTGAACGGAAGCCACACGCAGGACGGCCCCGACAAACTGTTCGAGGCGCGCGTTCAGGTCGACGTTCTGGCGACAGACGACACGATCGCCGGGGATCTCGGGCGCGCCGTGCGGCGTGCCCTTGACGGATATCGCGGCGGGTCGCTGCGATATGTCCGGTTCGCAGGCTTGCGGAGCGGACGCGACGACGGACCTGATCGCCTGTTCCGGCGGTCGGTCGATTTCATCATCCAATGGAGTGACGA
This sequence comes from Palleronia sp. LCG004, assembly GCF_032931615.1. Classification (NCBI taxonomy): domain Bacteria; kingdom Pseudomonadati; phylum Pseudomonadota; class Alphaproteobacteria; order Rhodobacterales; family Roseobacteraceae; genus Palleronia; species Palleronia sp. LCG004. The sequence continues at coordinate 1,614,838 of NZ_CP136759.1, read as the reverse complement.
GGATGTCTGACGAAGCAACGATCGGCCATGGCGGGACCGTCGAGATCGGCCGTGGCGCAACGCCCGACTGGACGAAGATCGCCAAGGTCGGAGACATCGATATGCCCGACGCGCAGGCGGACGATATCGAGGTGACGCACCAGGAATCTCCGGGGCAGCGCAAGCAGTTTATCCCCGGCTTCACCGATACCGGGGAGTTCTCGGTGCCGCACAATTACATCCCGGGCAGCGTTACCGACGTGATGCTGACCGAGATCAAGTCGGCGCGCGAGATGGTGCAGATCCGCATCAAGATCGACGCGGACTCCCCTGCCGAGACGTATGTCGGGTATTGCAAGAGCTACGGTCGCAGCTCGCCGGTCGGCAACAAGAGAATGTCGACGGCCGTGTTCAAGCTTTCCGAGATGGTGGAGGCGTCCTGATGGCGAACCGCTTTTTCGGAGAAGTGGCGATCGATACGGATGACGGTCCTGTCACGCTGCGCTGTGACCTCAATGCGATGATCGAGTTCGAGGATGCGAGCGAGATGAACGCGCTCGAAGCCTTCGAGGCGATCGAGACCGGGAATGGCGGGGGCGACCTTCGTATGCTGCGCCTGATGGTCTGGGCGATGATGCGTCATCATCATCCCGAGGCCACGGTCGGGGATGCAGGCGTCGTTCTGTCCTGCGATATCGAGGCCCCGGCCAAGGCCATCGCGGCGGCAAGCCCTGCAGCCGACGAGGTGCCGCCGGGAAACCCGAAGCCCCGCAAGAAGGCCAGCGCGCGCTAGACTATCTCGCGATGCTGCGCGCCTATGTCGAGGCGGGGTTCGATCCGGGCACGTTCTGGGGTCTGACCCCGCGTCTCTATCTCGCGCATATGCGCGGAGCTGCGCAACGGTTCGAGCGCGAGGGCCGGTCCTCGGCCGAGTTGGCCTGGATGACCGCAACCCTGTCGCGCGCGGAGAAGATCCCGCCGCTCGCAAAGCTCTTGCGGGGCAAACCCGAGAAGATGTCGCCCGACGAATTGCGCGTGCGACTGAAGGCGCTGTCGAAGGCGCTTCCGAAAATCACACAGGAGGAATGGCGGGCACGGTTCCCGTCCTGATCCATGGCACAATCCGTCATCGGCGCTTTGCGGGTCAATCTTGGCCTCGACAGCGCCAAATTCGAGAAGGGTGCGCGACGGACGGAAAGTCCGCTGCGGCGCATGAAGGCCCAATTCACGAAGCTGGCAGCGGTCGGGACGGCGGCCTTCGCCTCGCTGACCGCTGCGGCCTTCAAGGGTGCGCAGGAGATCGACCGCAGCGCCAAGGCAGCGCGGCGTCTCGGCGCGTCGATTGGCGGGTTCCGCGCCCTTGAACTTGCCGCCGGTGAGGCGGGGGTCTCGCTCTCGGGTCTGGCGAACGACGTCCAGAACATCGATCGGGAACTGGCGAACCTCGGCGTCACGGGCAACGCGGATCGCGCGCTCGAACGGCTGGGCCTCGACGCCACGGCGCTCGAAGGCGTCGATGCCGACGAGAAGGTCGCGCGCATCGCCGATGCGATCCAGCGGATGGGGCTGACGACGGGCGAGGCGACGGCCGTGCTGCGCGATCTCGGCATCCGCAACCGTGAAATGGTCCTGATGATGATCCAGGGCGGTGACGCGATCCGGCGCGCGCGGCAGGATATCGAGGATTATGGCCTTGCGATCAGCGATGTCGACGCGGCCGAGATCGAGCAGGCGAACGACCGGATCGCGCGGCTCGGGCTGGTCACGCAATATGTCACGCAGAGGATCGCGCAGGAAGTGATCCCGGTCTTCGGGCGCATGGCGCAGGCGATCACCGACAGCCTTCGGCCCGGTGGCGAGCTGCGCGTGATGCTCGACGGGCTGATCGACAACCTGGCCCGGATCTCGACCTATCTTGCGACCGCGACGGCGGCCTTCGGCGCGCGGTATGTCGGAGCCGTGATCGCGGCGCGGATCGCGACCATGACGCTTTCCGGGGCGCTGGTCGCATTGCGGGGTGCGCTTATCCGTACCGGGATCGGGGCTCTGATCGTCGGGGCAGGGGAGCTGGTCTATCAGTTCGGGCGGCTCTCGACGGCCGCGGGCGGTGTCGGGCAGGCGGTCTATCTGCTGGGCGACCTTGCCCGGAATGTCTTCAAGGGCATGGTGACAAGCGCATCTGCGATTGCGCCCGCCCTTCAAGGCACGTGGCAATCCGTCCGCGCGAACTTCCTCGAAGCTGTCTCGGACATGCTCTGGGAATGGCGCGGCTTCCTGCAGTCGATCACCAACAGCGTCACGGGGCTCGCGGGGATCGAGGTCTTCGGCAAGAAGCCGTTCGCGGGTCTTCAGACGGGATTGCAGGAAGCCGCGAACACAGCGGCCAAGGCATCGAACGATCTCTATGCAAGTTCCCTCGACGCGGGCTCTGCGGCCGAGGCTGCATCTGAGAAGGCCCGGGGCATCATCGCCGGGGCTTTCGACGATGCCAAGGAATCGGTGGCCGCGATCCGGCGCCTGCTTTCGGAAACGAGCGACGAGATGGGCGATGCGGCCACCCGGTCCCGGGATCTCGCCGATGGCCTCGAAGAGGCGAACGATGCGGCGGCCGGTGGCGCTGGCGGTTCGGGCGGCGGGGGCGGTGCTGGCCGGACGGCCCGGGAAGCGACCGAAGAAATTTCCGAGATGGCGCAGGCTGCGCAGTCGGCATCTGACCAAATCAAGAATAGCATGTCTTCTGCATTTAGCGGCTGGGTCAGGTCGGCTCGGAATGCGCGTGATGCTCTAGGCAGCGTTTTTGATCAGATCTCCGACATGTTCTTGCAGAGCGTCGGCAATACCTTGTTCGGCGGCATCTCGCAGACGATCGGGGGCGCGCTGGCTGGTGGTCTCGGCGGAGCGCCGCAGGGCATGGCATCGGGCATAGCCGCGGCTGCGCAGTTCGGCGCGGGGCTTCTCGGTGGTGGCAGCCCGGCACCGGCCGTCGCGCAGCGCGCCGCCGCAGCCCGGCCCATGGCGCGACAAGCGCCCGTGTTCAACATCGCTGTCGACGGGGCGCGCGGGAACGCCGAGATCCGGCAAATGGTCGAAAGCGGCGTGAGCGAGGGGCTGAAGCAATACAGCCGCGATGCCGCGCCGCAGGTCAATGCGGGCATCGCACGCGATCCTCGGGTCCGGGGGGGCTGATGCCGCTTTCCAATCCTCTGTTGCTGTCCGACTTCATGGACCTGGTGCGGCTGTCGCTCGATGGGCTGCTGGTCGAGTTGTCCGAGCGGCGGCGCGTCGGCGAGACCGGGGGCGGCGAGATCGTCGATTCCGATCTCGGCCCGCGGCTTTGGCGTGGCGAGTTTCCGTTCGCCGACATGCCGCTCGACGTGGGCCGGATCGCCTGCGCGCGGCTCGACCTTCTGCGCGGAAGCGGGGCCAAGTTCCTTGCGACCGATCCGAATGCCGCATGGCCGGCGGCCGATCCGCTGGGCGCACAGATCGCGACCGCTTCGCCCGTCGTGGCGGAGGATTTCGCCGATCGGCGCATCCTTCGGATTGCCGGGCTTCCCGCGAATTACCGCCTGTCGATCGGCGACCGATTCAGCTTCTACTATGGGCCGGACAACACGTCGCTCGCATATCAAGAGATTGTCGCGCCGGTGCAGGCCGACGCGCAAGGCGAGACGGGGCCGGTCGAGGTCAGGCCGCATCTGCGCCCGGGCATCCCCGATGCCGCGCCCCTACGGTTCACGCGCCCGATCGTGAAGGCGGTTTTGATGCCCGGTGAGACGCGCAAGCCGCTTCACCGCCGAACGCATTGGGCGGGCGGGTCCATCACGTGGCAACAGACGCTCAGATGATCATCAGCGCTGTAGGACGGGATGCCCTTGCGCAGCGGCGCGGCTTGGCTCGCTGGCTCTTGTGGCTCGAAGTGCGTACCTATGACACCGGAGAGATCCAGCCCGCCGGCATCTGGAATGGCGAGCATGATCAGAGCTTCGAGATCGAGGGCGAGACCCGCGACTATCGCGGGATAGCCGGGCTGCTGAAGCCCGAGCCGCTGACCTATGAGGCGGGCACGAATATCCGCCTGCAGCGGATCAGGATCGCGCTCTCTCCGGATGCCGAAAGCCTGCTGAGGAATTACGACTCGCGGCTTGCACCGGCCGAGCTTCATCTCGCGATCTTCGACCGGGAAACCCACGAACTGATCAGTATCGACCAGGCGATCGAGGGCTTCGTCGACAGCGCGCCGATCAAAGAAGGTGCGCTCGAAAACGGCATGTCCGTCGCGGTCTGCGATCTCACTCTGGCGACCTCGGCGCGTGCCGGGACGCGGACGCTCGGCACGAAGAAATCCGACGCGGCCCTTCGCAAGCGCGGGGGTGATCGCGGCTATCGCTATTCGGTCATCAGCGGGCAGATCCCCGTCTGGTGGGGGGAGGATCGGAAGTGACCTTTTCGCGACTGCCGAACTGGCGGCTGCGCCTCGACGACTATCTCGCGCGCGTTGCGCGGGCCGCGTTCCGGCCCGGGATACATGATTGCGCGCTTTTCGCGGCAGGCGGGGTCGAGGCGATGACGGGACGGGATCCGGCGGCTGTCCTTCGTGGGTCCTATCGGACGATCGAGGACGGCTATGTCCGGCTGCGCGAGATGGGGCACCGGGATCACGTCGCGATGGCGGCGAGCCTGTTCGAGGCGCTGCCGATCATGCGCGCGCGCTGCGGTGACATCGCGGTTCTCGCCGATGGCAAGGGGCATCTCGCGCTCGGGCTTGTCACCGGGCCGTCGATCGCCGCGCTCGGCCTCGACGGCTTGCGCTTTCGTCCGCTCACCGATGGCCGGAAGGTCTTCGCGGTATGAGGTTTATCGCGCTTCTCGCGGCCGTCGCGCTCTTTGCGCAGCCGGCAGAGGCGGGGCCGGTCGTGGGCGCGCTCGCCGCCTTCAGCGGGTGGGTGACGGCGGGGCTCGCGTCCAGTGGATTCGGCGGCGTTCTGACACGGCTTGCGGTGGGTGTCGTCACGTCGCGGATCTCGATGGCGCTCGGGCGGCGTCAGCAGCGCCCGCAGGGCATCCGGACACAGGTCACGCAGACCGGCGGCACCAATGCGCAGACCATGATCTTCGGATGGTGCGCGACCGCCGGAACATTCGCCGCACCGCCCGCGAGCTGGGGAAAGGACAACCGGCAGCGGGTGCACGTGATCTCGCTTGCCGACGTCCCGATCGAGGCGCTGACGCGCGTCTTCATCGATGGCGAGCCTGTCGAGTATGACGATTATGTGTCGGAGACCTACGGCAAGCTTGCCGGGCGCGAGGCGCTCGGACGTCTCGACGATCGAACCTGGCTGACCTTCCACGACGGCACGCAAAGCGTTGCGGATCCCTACCTGCTCGATGCGCTCGGAAGCGACCCGGATCGGCCGTGGCGCTCGGACATGGTGTTGCCGGGCGTGGCCTACGCGCACCAGACGTTCCGCTTCGATACAGAGAAGTATGCGGGCCAGCCGCGCAGCCTTTTCGAGGTTCTGGGGATGCGGCTCTATGATCCGCGTCTCGACAGCGCGCGCGGTGGATCGGGCGGGCATCGCGTCGATGATCCCTCGACGTGGAGCTATACGGCGAACCCGGTCGTGATGATCTACAACATCATCATCGGGATCCGCCTGCCGGACGGGAATGTATGGGGCATCGGTGCCGATCCCGATGATCCTGTTCTGTCATACTTCGCGGCGGCGATGAATGCCTGCGACGAAGCTGTGCCGGTCGACGGGGGCGGAACCCGCAAGCGGTATCGCGCGGGGCTCGAAGTCGGTGTCGACGAAGAGCCGCTCGACGTGATCGACGAGCTGCTGAAGGCATGTGGTGGCAAGATCGCTGAGATCGGCGGCCGGTGGGTAATCTCGGTCGGCGCGCCGCCGCCTGCCACGCTGCATATCACCGATGACGACATTCTCGTCACCGATCCGCGCGAGTTCGAGCCGTTCCCGGGGCTTGCGGAAACCTACAACGCGGTGTCGGCAACCTATCCCGACGTCGACAATGCGTGGGAAGCGACGGAAGCCGTCGAGTGGATCAACCCGGAATGGGAAGCGGCCGATGGCGGGCGGCGGCTGACCGCCGAGCTGCGCCTCGACGCGGTGCCGTTCGGCCGACAGGTCCGCGCGCTGATGCGGGAAACCGGAAAGGATAACCGCCGCTTCCGGTCGCACGTGATCCCGCTCGCGCAGGAAGCGCTCGGGCACAACGCGCTCGATACGATTTCATGGACGAGCAAGCATAACGGATACAAGGCGAAGCTCTTCGAGATCGAGCGGCAGGTTGTCGATCCCGAGACGCTGGCGAGCGCGTTTCTGGTGCGCGAGCGCGATCCGTCCGATTACGATCCCGACAGCGCGTTCGATGCGTTGCTTCCGGTCGCGCCGCCCCGCTCGATTATCGAGCCCGAGGTGCCGGGCGTGGACGGGTGGGGCGTTCGGGCCTTCGCGATCAAGGGCGAGGGTGGCGAGGCGCGGCGTCCCGCGATCGAGCTGACCTGGAGCGCGGACCTGGTGGCGCGGGCGGTGGCGTGGCGGATCGTGCACCTGGCAACGGGTGATGTCGTGAGCGAAGGCGCGACCTCGGCTGTCAGGTCCGGGCGGATGGTGATCAGCGACGGGCTTTTGCCGGCCGAGACTTATGGCGTGATCGGCGAGGCGGTATCGGATCGCCGGACGCGACCCGAGCCGCAAATTGTCGTCACCACGCCCGATGCACGGATCGGCAAGGCCGATCTCGTTCCCCAGATCGTTCAGCAGATCGAGCTTCTGGACGAACTTGGCGAGCACTACGAGGCGGGGCTTGTCTCGTATCTTGACGGTTTGAACGCCGAGATCGAGGGCGCGGTGAGCGATGCGAACACGGCCGTCGAGCGGTCGGAACTACTGGCTGAAAGCCGGGATAACCTGTTCCTTGATCCCCGCTTCACGAAGGAAGGCACGATCGGGCTATGGTCGGGAGCCAACGGCACGACCGGGCTTGTAAGGGCGGGCACGGTTGCCGGGGCCACCCATGGCGCATCCTACAGCGGCCGGGCAACGGCGGCGGCAGATGGGAGGGTCGACGTTCGCTACAGGGGCCTTGCGGTCAGCGTAGGGCGGACCCTCCGCGTCGGAGGATGGTTCCGGTTCACGGCAACGACGACCCTGCAAATGTCCGCCAGGTCCGCAAAGTCTGATGGGGAATACTCCAATTTCACCGGCATCAAGTCGCAGGTTGTCCCGGCGAACACCTGGACCTTCGTTTCAGGGGAGGGGAAGGTTGCGGGCGGAGCGTATTGCGACGAATTCGCCTTTGTCGCCACCGGCCTTCCGGCGGGTGCCTATTTCTCGTGGACGAACGCCTATCTGCAGGACGTGACGCAGGAAGCCGAAGCCAAGGCGTTCGTGCGCGAGACGACCTATGCCAAGGCGGAGGCCGATCGGCAGATCGCCTCGCTCCGAACCGAGATCCGGGCGCGCTACGACACGACGATCGCGGGCCATGATGAGCAGATCGTCGTTCTCACGAACAAGCAGGGCGCGCAGGCCGGGCAGATCAACACGCTCTTTGCCGACTTCGGAAACATCGAGTCGTCGGTCAATTCGCTCGGGCAGACCGTTGCCAATGATCGCGAAGCGTTCTCGCAATACAAGATCAGCGCGAATTCCCGCTTCAAGGATGTCGAGGCGATGGCCGAACTGGTCGCGCGCACGACTGTCGACAGCAACGGAAACTCGGTTGCCCTTGTGCGTCTCGCCGCCGGGACAAGCCGCAACAGCGCGATGCTTGAGGTCGCCGCAGGCAGCAACTGGGCGGCCCTGCGCTTCGATGGCATGTCGATCTTCAGCGGGGGGCTGCAGTCCGACAACTACAGCTCGAATTCCGCGGGCTGGGGCATCTTCCGGGGCGGATACGCGGAATTCCAGAACATCAAGGTCCGGCGACAACTGCAGGTCGCGACCGGCGCTTTCTACGTGAACTTTGCCACAGACAACACGCCTGCCATCACGGAAAGGGGTTCTTGGTATGTCGACACAGGATTTCAGGTCGAGGCGTGGCGGGGCTCCACGCGGGCATATGAAGCCGTCGCGGGATTGGAGGGCAATGTCAGCGTCGATTACGACAGCGGCCGGGCGCTCAATAGCTTCCGGTGGGGCTGGGACGTCAAGGTCATCTACATGACCCGGGGCGACGGATACGCAAGCATCGTTCTCAAGATCCAAGGGTCTCAGGCGAACGTGCAGAGGGTTCGCGGCGACCTTCGGTGGCGATTGATGGAGATCACCTGATGCGGTTTCGGATCATCACTCAGCGGCTCGAGAAACATTTGACGCTGTCCGTCGACGGCGACGTTCTGACATTGAACGGGGAGGAACTGGATTTCTCGTTCCTGCAGGAAGGCGAGTGGCTTCCGACCGACGCGGTGGGGAACGAATGGATCGGACCCGGCGGGGTCGAGCGGATCGACGGCAAGATCCTTTTGACGATCATCATTCCCTATGGACGCAATCCACCTGCCGAACTGTTGAGCCCGCCGGCCGAAGTCGAATGGGGTGTCGATTGGCTGGCATTGCCCGCTTACGGCGAGCCGATCAATCCGACGCCCGAGGATCTGGGGGAGCCGATCGCGAATGGATAGATCGAAGGTCGTCACGGCGGCGCAGCGGGCCGCCAACGCGCTCGAAGATGAGCGGGCAGGGCTCAAGGCGTTCAGGCGCGCGGTGAACATGGCCCTGGCATCGCGGCCGGTGGCGCAGTCCGCGATCCTCGGCGCGCGATATGGCGGCGCGGCCAGCATTCTCGAAGCTCTCGACATGCTCGAAGCGGATCTCGGCGAGACGCATCCCTTCACGAAAGCGCGGCGCGATATCGTCCAGTACGAGCGCACGCATCCCGATTTCTGCGCGATCCTCACTGCGCTCGGCGTGAGCCCGGAATGGGGGGATCAGCTGATGCGCGACGCGATGGCGATGGGGGCAAGCCCGCCGGATCCGGGCATCTCCGATGTCAGCGCGGCTTTCGATATCGAAAAGGAGATTGCACCATGATCAGGACATGGGTCACGAACCTCTGGCGCCAGCCGATGCACTCGGGCGAGATCGTCATGGGGATCATCCTGATCGGGGCCGGCAGCGCCGGCCTGATCCCCGGCTATGCGCAGGATGCCGGGATCTACGCGTTCGCGCTCGCCAATGGCGGACAGATCGCTTGGTCCGTGGCGCGCCTTGTCGTCGGATCCCTTCTCGTCGGCGCGGCGCTGCACGACGTGGTAACGTCCCGGCGCTGGTCTTACGCGATCGTCATCCGGAGCTGCGCGCTTGTCTTCGGGGTGGCGATGTTCCTGGCGCTCGCCGTCAGCTTCCTGCAGACGGGGGCACTCTCGGCCGCCGGTCTTTATTGCGGCGTGGCTGTCTGCGCGTCCTGGGCCTTTCTGGCTGTCTCCGCGACGATCCGCTGATCCGATGCTGGAATGGGCCGAGACCAATCCCGAACTGGCGATCGCGTGCCTGACGGTGATCGTCGCGCCCCTCATCGCGGGGCTGGCAAGAAAACTCTTTCCGCATAGCGAAAGCCGTCCCGCACCGCGCGAGGTCGTATCCTCGAAGATGCGCGAGGCGCTTGCCGATACCAGTGCGACCGTTCGACTGTCGCACCACGAGCAGCGCGCGATCGCGCTGGACGTCAAGAGGATCCTTCTCGTGCTCGAAGAGATGAAGGACCGCACCGAGTAAGCCCCGCCGCACCGGCATCCGCTTCCCTCGCCCCGCCTCGCGCGGGGCTTTTTCGTATGGAGACCCATCATGTCCTATCTGCCCGATGCCCGGGTGACGCACATCGTCATCCATTACAGCGCGACACCCGTCGAACGTGATTACTCGGTCGCCGATATCGATCGGATGCACCGCAAGCGCGGGTTTCGCGAGGTCGGATATCACTACTTCATCCGCAAGGCCGGGGCGGTCGAGACCGGCCGCGACCTGTCGCAGCCCGGTCGGTTCGAGATGGGCGCGCATGTCAAGGGCTCGAACCCGTCGAGCATCGGCATCTGCTTCGAGGGTGGCGTGAGGAAAGCCGCGCCGAACATCGGGTTCGATAGCCGGACGCCGGCGCAGATCCGGGCGATGATCGATCTGATCGACAAGCTGCAGGAACGCTACCCGGGCGCGATCGTCGAGGGGCACCGCGACATGCCCGGTGCCGCCACGCAATGCCCGGGCTTCGATGCGCGCGCGTGGTGGGATGATGTCCTGCGCCGTCGCAACGCCCCCACCGCGCAACCGCCTGCGCGCGGCTTCTGGGCGGCTCTTCTCAGCGCTCTGCGGCAGGCATTCGGGGGGCGGAACTGATGGGCGTCTATATTCGGATGGCGATCTATTTCGCCTGCGCCTGGCTGTCGGGGCAGGGGGTCGCGGTGCACGATCCCGTCGCCGGGACGATCACCTTCCAGGTCGAAAGCATCGCGGCCGCGCTGACCGGCTTCGTGGGCTATGCCCTGACCTTCATCGCCAGTCGCATCTTCAAGGCGCGGGGTGGCTCGACGTGAGCCGTCTCTATCTTGTCGCCGCTGGCGCGGTGGGCGTCCTGCTGATGATCGGCGCGATCTACTGGGCGGGCAGGGACGATGCGTTCGATGCCGCCCATCGCCGGGCCCTTGAGGCCGATCGAGACACTTCCCGGAGGATTGACGATGCGGATATTGGCTCGGGTCAGCCTGTTGGCGACCGTGAGTGGCTGCGCGATCGCGGTGAGCGATGACGTGCTTTGCCGTAGGACGGATGCCCCGGCAGCGGCGCACGCGGCGGCGCTATCGCGGGACGGGGGCGACATGTCGGTCGTGACCGGTCGCGTCCTGATCGCCACGCTCGACGCGGGGTGCGCGCGATGATGAATGTCGATGACATCCCGCGCGTCGAGATCCCCGATCGCGACCGAGCGGCACCGTTGCGGTATTACGATGGCGAGCCGCTGACCTTCATCGTCGATAACCCGCGGGGCTGGCTTCTAGTGCTCACGCTGGCCTCGACGAAGGCGGGCGGCATCGATCCAGAAGCGACACGCGAGAAACAATCCGATCCGCGCATGAAGGCGATGCTCGGCCTTGCGGGCAGCGAAGAGATCTTCGACGTTCCGAACGACGAGATCATGTTCGTGCGCGAGGGTGACACGTTCTACGGCAACTTGCTCGGCTACGATCCGGACCATCTCGACCGGCCGCCCCGCATGCTGCGAGCGATCGAGATCAAGGTCGAGCCGTCGATCCGCGCCACGCTGATCCCGGAGATCGTCCTACCCTTCGCGATCGGCGATCTGTCCGACGTCACGGTTGTCCAGGAAGCGGGCGGCCGCACTCGCCTGCCGATCTCGGCCTCGGGGGGCATCACGCCCTATTCGCTCGCCGCCACCTTCGGAACGATCGAGGGGCAGGGCGCGGATCACGAGCTGGTCCTGCCGCATGATACGGTCGAGGCGCGGACCGTGACGGTGAGCGGCCGCGACGTGACCGGCGCGGTCGACGAAGCCGAGTTCACCCTTCTCGTCGTCGCACGCTTGGCGGTTTCGCCGGTCGAAGAGGTCCGCGCAACTGTCCGGGCGGGTGGCACGGCGATCGTCACGCCCCGCATTCTCGGCGGTCTGAACCCGAAGATCGCAGCGACGGATTTCGGCGAGATCGTCGACGGCCGCGTCGTGCTGCCCCTCGACGACGAGATCGAACGGATCGTGACGCTGACGGTCGGGGACGATCTCGACCAGGTTGTGACGGTCGAGTTCGCCTTTGTCGCATCGGTCCAGATCCCCGCCGCTTGGGAATACTCGGTGGCCGGAAACATGCTGACGATCGCTTCAGCGCCCGCCGTCGTCGCGCCGTCGTTCGGCGTCGACGGCAACACCCTTACCATCACAGGATAAACGTCATGTCTTTCATTATCCGACCGGCGGGGTCTGCCGACCTCGCCGACGCCGCCCTGTATCCAGATGGCACCCTGCCAGCAGATATCGAGCTGCGCTCCGGGCAATACGAACTCGGCCGCATTGCGTGGTCCGAGGATATCGCGACGATCGAGGCCGATGTTCCGGTTTTCCAAGCTCTTTTGGTAGATGACCGAATTGAGTTCGAGACGTTCGATTGGTCCGGGCTTTTCGGCGTCCGGATCGTCGAAAAGGGTGTTTCGCTCGGAACTGTGTATCAGACGGTGGAGGGGGCGGCGCTGCATACGGATTTGCTCGATCTAAATGGCGTCGAGCAAAAAGGCGTTCTCATCTCAACGCCCGTGCTGTCTCTCGTCGAGGATCTGGATGATTCCGGCACTCCGACCGAACAGGACAGGCTTTCCGTGAGCCGGGTTATCGCCTTGAGCAAAACGGTCCCTACGATCCTTTACCGCTTTTTTGTCGGCAACGAATTCCATAGCAACGTCGAGCCCGGAGTGAAATTCGATGTGCCTGCTGGGGCGGCTGAACAGGGTACGCATGTCAAGGTGACGGTCGAGAATAGCGCCGGCGTGTCCGATCCCGTCGAAAGCAACTATCTGCCGATCGAAAAGACGCCCGAGCCCGAGGGCTTCACGATTACGGAAGTTGCCACGCTTCGTTTCAGCGACGCGACCGTATCAAGCAGCGCGCTGACCTGGGATCTCCCAAGTCTCGAGGAGGGGGATTACTATGCGACCATCAGCATGAGCGCAAACAGTTCCCGCGACATCAACGGCCTGACCATCAAAGGGCAAGAGATGGGGCTGGCGGTTGGCAATGGCAAAACCGCTGCGAGAGACAGCATCGGGCAGACGCGCGCAGAGGTCCGGCGGAAACTGGGCCTTTCGGCGGGGGGCGGGGCCGTCAGTCTCGCACTGTCCAGCACGACGGATATCCACGGCTCCACGGCAATTCAGCTTTACCGGGTGAATGGGGTCCATCACGTTCTGGATGTAAATGCGTCTCTGCTGTCAAACGGCTCGGCAGGATACAATTTCGTCAACAAGATTATGACGGCGGACGGCGGCGCTCTGATCGGTGCGGCGGCCAATATCGCGAACGCACCGGATACCTATATCGGCGTCACGGAACATGACGGATTGAGGAATTTCCGTCTGATGAGCACAACGGCCAATAGCGCCTATGCGTTCTCGATGAGCAATTCCGAAAACCTGAACACGTCTCGCCTGATCCAGGCGGCAATAACACTCGCACCGGGGGACCTGTCATAATGGCGCGATTTGGAATTCACGGCTTCAAAATCGGTGACGCGATCGAGGCGGGGTTGCTTCCTCAAGTAGAAGGGGGATTTGCAGAAAGGGCTCTGGGCAATGTTCCGTCCTGGGGGCAAGCTCCGGTTGCCCCTGCGGTGCCTGCACCGGAGGGGATCATGCGGGTGGCCGATTGGGACGCTGAATCGGCCAACGCGTCTGTCGAGGTGACGACGTGGCGCAGCGACATGCAGGTTGGTCCCGAAGGCTTCTATTTCAAAGTCACCGGATACAACGGATTTGATACGCCGGCCCCCGCAGAGGGCGAGACGTGGGACCGCCGCTATCACGAATTCATCTTCCTGTGGGATTTCGACGATCCGGGTTCGCGCTTCACGCGGCCGGATAACATCATGGAGCACATGCGAAACGCCAACATCGGCTACGGGCCGCAGGTTGGTCATACTTACACGAAACCCGGCACTTACAGACCGTCCGTCATCGTCTATGAGCCATCGACCGGCAAGCTCGCGAAACACACCCTCGGCCCCTTCACCGTCAAGGATCCCGATATCCTCTTCGCCGGGGCGCAAACGAACTATGTCCACCCGGACGGGGATTATTCCGCAGCCCCGACCGGCGCGGGCACATTTACCAGCATTTACGACGCATTGAAGAAAGCGCGGAACGGGCAACCCTTCCGGGTTATGCTCGCTTTGGGTGTCGAGCATTACATGCCGGGCGAGCATCGTTTCGAGAATGGCGTCGGGACCTACTTGCGGAATGTCTATGTCTGCGCAGCCCCCGGGGGCCGGGCCAAGGTTACGACCGATAAGCGGAGCGGCGAGCTGTTCTACATGATCGATAAGTCGCCGCGCGAGGATCCGGGCCACGGCCTCGATATGACGTTCGTGGGTGTCGACATTATCGGAAGCTGGCAGAGCTGGAGCGAAACCGGCGGCAGGGCGCGCGCCTTCACGTTCTCGCGCGGGGGTGAGCCGGATCGAAAGGCGCAATACTTCCTGCTCCACGATATCTTTATCTCCGGTTTCGACGCCGGGATCCTGTATCTCGGCAATTCGCACCAGGATAACGAGGATCACCATATCACCTCGATCCTGTCGAATACGCTCATCACGAACTGGGGGGATTACGCCGTTTTCAGCGGTACAAATCGCATGGCATTCCTCGGAACGCAGTTGACACAGCACCGGGATGCGATGTCCGGCGGCTGGAAAAACGGCGCTCACAACCAGCACGGCTGCATGCGGATCAATGGTGTCGATCATGCCGTCATGGATGGGTGCGATTTCTTCACCTACAACGGATGGTGGGAGAACATTAATCCGTATCACACGCAGCAGCCTGTGCTCCGCTGGAACTTCATGGGCCATGATGACGTGCACGACATGGCGCTTAACATGCAGCGGAGCGTTTGCGAGGGCGGTGAGACGATCCTCGCTTTCCAGCATATGAACACGGGCAAATCTGTCAGGAACAACAACGTGCGGATCGACGGGGTGGTTTTCCTCGCGTCTCACATGACAAGCGTTCCGATCAAGATCGCGTTCGGGGGCGTCACGACGCGGCGCAGCATGTTTGTTTTCCCGACGACCCCGAGGATCAATTTCCACCTGTTCGAGCCCAAGTCTGCCGGCGCATTCATCAATTCCGGTCTCGTAACCGGGGACGAGATCGATCCGATCGTCTGGGAGCATAACACGCTGGTCAATCGGATGCTGGCGGCAGAGATCAACGCGAACGAATGGAAGCCCGAGGGGGTCAGATTCCTTCGCCCTGATGAGGTCAATGTGCCTCTCGCGGACGGGACGATCATCGAACGCGGGAACATCGTCCATCAGCCCAATCTGGCGCAGCCTGATATCGGGTTCGGTCCTATGTCCATGCTCGACAGCATCCCGACATACCGGACGCGCGGCTATAAGGACGGCGGTGGCGAAGCCATAAGGCTCACCGCGCCGCTTGCGCCTGGGGAAAGCGTTCAGATCGCCCACAAGGGAACGGATTTCGGTCAGCCCCCTTCGGCGTACACGGACGGCGTGCATTTCGCCAAGCTCGGGGCCGACGAGATTGCAACGGATCAAACCGTCACGCGATCTGGCGAGGTCGAGATCTCCTTCATCGAAGGGGCCGCGATCCTCAAAAACACTTCCGAAGCGACGTGGCCGAAGGATCTCATAATCGAATACAAGTGGGACCGCAGCCGGGGGAGCAATCCCATCGCCCGGGACGGTACTTATGGATCGCCCCCGGGGACGGAAAGGCTCGAAAGGCCGCTTGCCAACAGCAAGGCGAACGGCACCGGCTTTGCCGCGGCTGGCGTCGAGCTGGACTTCTTCGGCATTCCACGCCCGACGTATCCGACCAGTGGGGCAATGAACGCATCGCGCGCGATCGGCCGTCCTGCGAAGGTCGTGGTCATGGGGGCGAGCATCGTCGAGCAATCTTTCGGGCGCGACCTTGTGAACCCCAACACGAACGCATCGGCGAAGATGATCGAGAAGGGGCGGCCGGTTCAGGTGTTCGGCTACGGGTTCGGCGGGGAGAAGCTGGACAGCTTCACGAAGCGTCTCGACGAGGTTCTTGCTGCACATCCCGACGCGATCGTTGTGGTCCATTCGGGCGGCAATGATGTGACGGCGACGAAGCCCCATGCGACGGCGGATCTGACGTTGTTCAGGGAACGGCTCAACGTGGTCGTTAGTCGGATGCGCCAGCATCCCGGCCGCGTGTTCCTGGGGTCTCTCACGTTCCGAAACTACGGCGGGTCCACCTTTGCCAGCCCTGAAAACGGGTCCGAGCCCTTCAACGAGCAAGAGATCATCCCGCTTCTAAAGAGAGAAGCCCCGTGGTGCATCGGCCCGTCCGGCCGGCCGTACTTCGATTTCTATCGATGGATGATCTCGAACCACGAAAATTGGCTGGAAGGCGACGGCATCCATCCGAACTCGGAAGGCGAAGAAGCCATGCGGAAGTATGTCACCGACGTTCTGGTTCAGATCATGGACGATCGGACAATCGAGGATATGCCGGCGCTACCAGAACGCGCCGCGTAATAAGCGGCCCCCGGTTCACGCCGGGGGCCAACCGATTAAGTCGTTCTACGACGAAGAAAGCCGATAAGCGCTATTCCAGCACAAAGCATAGGCAGGCTTGCAGGAAGCGGAATCGGTGATACCTCCGAAATATTCAGTCCCGTTCTGTTATAACTGACGGTGATTCCGCCGGCTTTATAATCGACGCCGCCAAACGAGAACGGGTTCTGGCCGTCATCAGCATAGAAGAGGCGGTCTTGGTCAACGAAGTAACCGCCAGCGGATAGAGATGAATCGACCGTAAAACCGGAAGGTGAGGCAGTCACCATCGTGATCCCAAATTCAAGTGCTCGACAGAGCGGGCCAGATCCTATGCAAAAAGGGTTCGCGTTCGGCGAAGCAGTATCGAATATGTATGTTGCTGTAGTCGTTAGTGGAAATAGGTCAGACATCGTAAAGGCATCTTCGGCCCCGAAACCATCGCACTGAATTAATGGGGCGGGGCCTTGGCATGAAACTCCGGTTGGCACTTCGTCAGGAAAAAAATCGCTAGATCCCGAAACGCTAAAATATCCAGCGTAATTACGCTCCATGCTGACGTCGTAGCGGTAGACAGCAGCCTCAGCATTAACGACGGAAACTGCAAGCGCAACGACTGCGATAATAAACGGTGACATGAACTAATCCTTGGTGCCGAAGGTGTGGGTTTGTTTACGTTCATTGCTACGCCGACGGGCGAACCCGAGGGTGCCTAAACCAGCGAGTAGCAACGGAAGTGACGCGGGAACTGGTATCGGCGAAACTTCGGAGATATCAAGTGACGTAGTCACGTACTGCAATCTGATACCCGCTATGGTGTAATATCCAATCCCGCCGAATGAGAATTCGTATGAGGCATCATCCTCATAGAAGAAGCCATTAGATGTGAAGTTCTCATCTGTTTGACCGCTCAAGGATCGGTAAATTCCAAATCCTGTTGGGGAAGCGTAATATCCATATATACTGGATCTGCTGCAAAGTAATCCGGATCCAAAACACACGGGTTCTCGCCCCCCGTCGCGGATCGAATAATCAGTATCTAAGAATAGAGAGGCAGATAAGATATCCGGGTATCCAGAAAGAGCACCTGTGCCTCGTAGATCTTCCACGCCAGATGCATCACCTTCGCATGTAAAGTAGGAATCACCTTCGAAACATGAAACGCCACTCGGAATATTGGTCGGACTAGAGTTCGAATATCCATAAGCTTGAAGAACTGTGGCTTCTTTTAATTCGACTGTAATGTCGTACTGATACACTGCTGCGTCTGCCATAACGGCAGAGGCCGCAATCAGTGCGCCTCCAGCAATAAGAGATCTCATTATATCAATCCTGTAACTTGATTCGCCGTGGCTCGGCATGATCAGGTTACCAAACGGTTGTGATCGGGGCTCGGAAAAAGTTCCTCTGCCCCGATCTGCTTAAGCATTTATCTTACTGTAACCTTGTAACAACGTCAGGCAGTTCGATCTTAGACGACATATGTCTGCGGAAAATTCCTCCGGCTCGGACAGTCTCTAAGAGGTGGCTTTGCGACGTCGGATGAATGCTAGGATGCCGAAGCCGGTCGCTAGGAGGGGAACGGAAGCTGGTAGCGGTACTGCTGCGATCTCGTCCGGGGCAGCTGCGGTACCTTCGACGTAACTCCAGGTTCCTGGGCCGTAGGTCGACGCATCGGCAAAAGTTGCGCCGATGCCATCCTCGAGCGCGTACTCTCGCCGGTGAGATGATCTGTCCATAAGCGAGGTTGACTGCGAATAATCATCGTCGAACCCGCTATTCTCGCCGAATCTGATGTCCCATTCAGCTATATTGCCGTCAGCACCTGCGGTAAAAGACGCGATATCTGTTTGGCTGGTGCTGAAAATACCATTGCTTGCCCAGAAAGACAGAACGGTTAGCCCGGATTCGTCCGACACCTGGTTGCGTTCGAAGAAATCAAAATATTCGAATGGTAAAAGCCTACGATTCAGTTCGACCTTCATTTGAATTCTGTCAAAGGGTCCAAAGCCTTCTTGAACTACTCCATTGCACGAATTGACACATGGCTCGGTATCTCCCGATACGTTCCTTTCGTTGTAGTAGTCTCCAGTATAGACAAGTGTCGCTGCCGAGGCAGCACTTGCGCAAAGAGCGAGCATTGCACTCGCTGCGATTGTTCGTAACATACTATTTCAACCTTTTGATGTGATTCGTGCCTTGGCCGGGCGAATCTAATCTACCGAAAGGTTGGTTAGGGGCGCAGGAAAACTTTTCTGCGCCCCGAATATTTTTCACAAGTCGGCTGTCGGACACAATCTGGCCCTCACCTCGCCATGCTGGCATGCAACCTTGTCAGTATGCTCGATTTCGTTCGTAGATTCCTCGATGCGCGTGCCGCAGTTCACCGTGACGCCGAGAAGCTGATCGCGGAATTCGGTAGTGATGCTTGGCTGGAAGCTCGTACTCGCGCTCACGATACGATGGACCGCGAGGGCTCCGAATCTCCAGCCTCGTGCCGCGCCCGGCAGGTAACACTCCGCATTCAGCGACGGTTGGGGATATACCATCAGCCTGACACGGCCACGCGATATCTGGAGGACGGTCCATGGCAACGGCGAAGCGCGAGTCCGATAATGCCGGTAAGCAGGAGCAGCGCGCCGCCGGGCAGCGATACGATACCAGTGCGTAGCCCATCCACGACCGCATGCCGCGTTGAGGGCTTTTTAAACTTGCCTCCGACCGGAACGAGAGCGGGCGCGGGAGGCGGCACGTAGGACCGGCCGCTGGTCGGGGCGTCGGCACGGAGCACGGGGCCCACGGGTCGAACCGATCGTATGACACGGGGCGCGCCGACCTGATCCCAAGCGAACGCGTCTCCGGCCGTCATCTTGGGCTTAGCGTCCCGCTCCGCGCACATGACTGGCGAAGAGAGCTTGCTTCTGGACCATGCATCATCCCCGATCTCGATCACGCATCGCCCCCATGCGCCAACTAGCCAGATTGTCGAGCGCGTCATCTCGGCCCAGACCTCTGCAGGCCAAGGACTGGGTGGCTGGAGGATAGTCGTTTAGAGGCAGGGCAGAAGCCGATAAGCCCGTCCAGCTGACAAGACAAAATATCTCTGGCGTTCATCTTACGTTCTCGCTTAGATCGCCCCATGCGACGCGTTCATGACTTCTCCCATCGGATCATTCGAGAGTTGCCTGACGGTTCGTCTGAGACGATCGTGCAGACGGTTTCATTCTCAATCGCGATGGCTGCGTGGCCGACGGCGGTGCGGGTCTATCCGTACGATAATCTTCTGATGCTGCACGGTGCTCGGATCGTCCATAAGACCACCGACCCGTCATAACTGCCCATCCCCACGCTCGCGGCGTTGCGCGAAGGCCTGACATCCGATCGTCGCGCATACGCAGCGGTGTAACGCTTCCTAAGTCGCGAGCAGAACTGTCCTGATCCGCAGTTCTCGCTTACAGACGGCGGATCAAGTTCGCCCAACCAACTAAATGGGCCTGAGCCTAAACGTTCATGGTTATACAATAAGGGAGAGAGGTATTGAAAAGTTTATGGGCAAAACTTTGGTTCAAGCTCGCCGCGTCGAGCTTAGGCCCCTAGGCTTTGGTAAGCGGACTGTATCAGTTTACGGCTATAGCGTTCTGTTTGCAAAAAATTTCAGACAATCAAGAAAAGCAAAAGATCGGAAGGCATACCATATCTGCTTTCCGCTATGAGTTCTTAGATAGTTTCTCTAATGCCTCGACAACTAGATGAACTCTCGTCGATGGGTTTTCATGATGTTCCGCATCGCCACGAGCCTTTGCCTGGCTAAGCACCCGAGCTGATCTAGTTTTTGCTTCCGAACGATGCAAAGCTAATTGTCTAAAAAAAGCTTCGCAGTTTTTTTTGTCATAATTGGAAAATACTTTTTCCCCATGTATTTCGGCGGTTCTCAAGTCTGAAACTAGTGCTTTAGCCGCTGTCTGACCTCCTGCGTTGCCGGTATAAGGCTTGCAGCTATTAGAAGCGTGTAATCTGAACCAAACCTCGAAGCACGGGACAGAAGTAATTGCCTTGATCGTCTTCTTTCGAAAAGCATTTCTCTGAGAAAGGCCATGAACTTTAGCAATAGCCTCATCATAAGATTCGTGCTCATCTCTATCGAACACTACATATACTTGTTCAAAATCGTCATCGCGTATTAGAATTTGTTCTGCAGCTTCGAATACACTCACTGGAGCAGCTCCGCCTTCACCCGAGACGCGAACTTTGGCCGTAGTTAATCCCAAAGTGGCAATGAGCCTATTGAAGTAGTCTGGCTCAGTTTTCTCTCCCTCTGTTACGATTAATACCTTGTCTCTTTCAGTTTTAGTTGGGCGGGGCCGTCTGAGTTCTCGAATAGACTTTGATTTTCGTTTCATTAGAGTTTACTCAAGTACTCTGGGAACACCACCAAACCGACCATCCAAATACTTCTTTTGGAACCCTTTAGCTCCACGTTCCTTGAAGTCCGACAGAGGAACGAGGCGAGCCGACAGCTGAGGATCTTTCTCTACCATCCAAATCTGATCTCTTCCTAAGCATTCTTGGTCTGCAACTGAGGTGTCATGCGTTGTAAAAACTAACTGTGCGCCTTTGCTATTTATTTTCTCTGAAGCAAAAAGGCCAACTAGATGCTGAAAGGCCAGTGGATGAAGTCCAGTGTTAAGTTCATCCACTACCAAAGTTCTTCCGTTGTCAAGGGTATCTAGTATTACAGCTGATAAGCCAAATAGAGCTTGGGTCCCAGAAGATTCTTCTCTAAAAGCAAGGCTCCTCTTTGTTCCCTCTGAGTCAACCCTATAGGTGGTGAGATCCGGCATTTTCATATCATTTATATCTAGTTTTTCGCCATCGTTCTGGCTCTCGACAAATGCCTTTACAACGGAAAAAACTTCTGCAGGAACTTCTTTGTCTTCTACGCTAACGTCAGCAAGTTCTATATCGGCGCTTGCGAGAAACTGCAAAATTCTCTTTTTCTTTTCCTCTTCCCTAAGCCAATCGGTAGTTCGGCTTGTGCGATGCTCTAGTTCGTCTGAATATATCAACTGCCACGATTTTGTAATCCAGTTGAAGACAGGATCTAGGTATTCGGCATTGAGTCGAACTGCCGTGCTGAGGAACAGCGCATTCTCTAAGGTTTGGGACTTCCAGCTATCCCGTTCGCCCTTCAATTGGCTGGAATTTAGGTGCCAATCGTATTCACCCTCCAAGGGATTAAATTCCCGAGAGAATATGTGGCGCTCTCTTCCTGTGGTTTTTGACCGTGCAAAAAGCCATTCTTCGATAACTCTGTTTTTTGTGAGCGAAAAACCGTAATGATAGATCAGATCGCCCACGATAAAGACCACTTCGAATTCCGAAGCTTCTTTGTGTGATGTTGAGTCAAATACGAATGGCTTAGTCTCAAATTGATCGCCTGGCGAATTTTTGCCGCTAGTTCGAACAAAATGTTTCATCGCTGCCATAGCATTTATCAAGGAAGACTTCCCGGAACCATTGGCACCGAATATACATGCCTCAGTAAGGACAAACGGCATTGCTGGAAAACCGGTTTGAAGTACGTGTCCATGACCCGCGCGCTGTGTCGTCGCAGTTGCTGCCATAGTAAATGTCTGTTTGGTGCGGAACGTACGGTGATTCTGTACAGAAAATTCAATCAGCATGCATGCTTCCCAGCTCTTTCGACCACTTTTTTGCACTTTTCTGCAGAAATGGCTAGCAGAACTTGCGTTGAACGTGTGTGACAGCGGAGAACCTATAAACTAGACATGACCTGCTCCGCTGTAACACTGGTTTGACATTTGCCTTCACGCTGAGGTTCGTTGGACGTCGGCGTGTACGCTTTCGATGGCGGTATGGCGTAGTCGCTGCAAATTTTGTCAGAATCGTCCGTTCGCAAGCTTTTAGCTCGTTGGGGTGATTCGTAATGGTCGGTGGCCTAGCCCCTGGAGGAACATCGAGCTGGTAGGCTTCGATGCGGCGTAAGATGATAGCGCTTAGTTGGAAAGCTTCCGCGAACCCTTCTATCGATCGTTTTGTGAAGAGGCCACATACGAGCTACATTGAATGTACGCGTTAGAGCGAGGACACCATCGGGCATAAAATTATGCTATGGGCCAGTGTACCGCTAGTGGCACTGACTGGTGCTTTTCTCACGGTAAATCTCCTGACGTCAACTTAATGATAGATTATTACGAAGCGCTCTCTGGTTCAGTGAACCGGGATCACTACGTGTTCTCGGTCTGGACCATCGCCATAGTTCATGCATAAAGAGAACTGTGGGGAAGAGATCAATAACTTGGCTGGCAGTTGCTTCGTTCACATCGAAGATGTCAGGAGTTCAAATCTCTTATCACCCACCATTCTTTGCCGTGTGATGCGGCCGTTGCGGGCACCCTTGGCGGTGCCCGTTTTCGTAAAGGGGGGCGGGGATGCCGCATCTTCTCGTCACCGGTGGGGCCAGGCGGATCGGCGCATCCGTCGCGCGTCATTTCGCGGCGCTCGGATGGGCCGTCACGATCCATTGCAACCGATCGACCGACGCGGCGCAGGCGCTGTCGGATGAGCTCGGTCGAGACGGGCATTCCTGTGCGGTGGTGCAGGGCGACCTTGCGGATGCAGGCGCGATCGACCGGATCTTCGACGCGGCCCTCGCAGCGACAGGTCCGGTCGATCTGCTGCTCAACAACGCCTCCACCTTCTCGAACGACGATCTCCTCGATCTCGACGAGGCGAAGTTTGACGATCATCTGGCGGTGAATCTCAAGGCTCCGGTCCGCCTCTCGGCACGGATGGCGGATCAGGCGGGCGGGGGCGACGGGCTCGTCGTCAACATGCTCGACAACAAGGTCTTCGCGCTCAACCCCGACTTCTTCACCTACACGATCAGCAAGTCGGCGCTTCTGTCGGCGACCCGGTTGCTGGCGAAGCGCCTGGGCGGGCGGCCACGGGTCTGCGGCATCGCGCCCAGCATCACGCTGGTCTCCGGCGCGCAGAGCGAGGCGGAGTTCCAGAAAACCGCGCGGATCAATCCGCTCGGTCGCAGGGTTTTCCCCGAGGATATCGCGCGCACGCTCGAATATCTCTGGCGCGAAAAGGGCCTCGACGGTCACATCGTCACGCTCGACGGGGGGCAGTCACTGATGGAACTCGGCCGCGATGTGGCCTTTCTCGCACAGGAGGATGGCGTCGATGGCGCGCTTTGACATCCGGCTCGAGGATCTCGAGATCCGCATGTTCCTCGGCATCCACGAGGCGGAGCAGCGTGACCGGCAGCGCGTCCTCGTCAGCGTCGAAATGCGGATCGACGTGCCCGATGCCGACGGCACCCTGCATGTCGATTACGACCGGGTGGCCGATCACATCCGCGAATATGCGGGCACGCACATCGCGACGCAGGAAGAACTGACAAGCCGCATCCACGCCTTCGTCACGGGCCTCGACCACGTGGTCGAGGCCCGCGTGTCGTCCCGCAAGCCCGACATCTACCCGGATTGCAGATCGGTGGGCGTGACCTTCTCGGGTTAGTGTTCCGAGCGTTTCATCGCGTCGCGCAGCCCGGCCAGCGGCTTCGCGTCGTCGTCCGTCATGGGGGTGGAGCCGGGCTCCGTCACCGCCATGTCGAGCGCCTCGGCCCCCGGGGCGCGGGGGAAGGGCGGCACGGCGAGGATCAGCGCCTCGTGCATGACCGCTTCGAGGTCCAGCGTATCGGGCAGGGCCTCGACGCTGTCATCCTCGGGCATCTCCTGCTCGGAGGGCAGCGCGTCGCGATCCAGCCCCTCGACATAGCGACGCCGGACGGGCTCGTCGACGCGGGTCGTCACCGGCTCGAGCGTCACGCCGCAGGGCTGCACCAGCGTGGCACCCAGCATCGCCTCCAGCCGCCAGTCCGACCGCCCCTCGGGGACAAGCTCGCCCGTGAGGCGCAGCTTGCGGAGGGCCGAAAGATCGAGCTCGCCCGCCAGCGCGGACAGGGCCGACTGGTCCGGCACGATCTCGAATTCATGGGGCCGCGTCCGGCTCAGGGCGCTCAGACGGAACTTCGTCGGCGTCGATCTGCGGGCGGTCTCGGTCATGATCTCTCCATTCTTGATGTAAGCCCGTATCTTGCTGTAGCAGGAGGTAAGCCGCGCCCAGCCGGTGAGACAAGAGGCAGGATCTGATATCATGGCACCAGCGTTGCGGCGCATCCTGGCGATCGCGGCCCTCGTGGGGCTCGCCTCCTGCAGCGCGGTATATCGCAATCACGGCTACGTGCCCCCCGATCCGGCATTGTCGGACATCCGCGTGGGCGTGTCCGATCAGGACGACGTGGCCGAGATCATCGGCCGCCCGACCGCCTCGGGCCTTCTCGAGGAAAGCGGCTGGTACTACGTCCAGAGCCGCTTCCGCCATTTCGGTCTGCGCGCCCCCGAGGAGATCGACCGCGAGGTCGTCGCGATCTCGTTCACCGATGCCGGCACCGTCAGCAATGTCGAACGGTTCGGCCTCGAACGGGGCAGGGTGATCGCCCTCTCGCGCCGCGTCACCGATGCCGAGGTGCAGGGCGTAGGCTTCCTGCAGCAATTGTTCGGCAATATCGGCAACGTCGACGCGGCGAGCTTCCTCGACTAGGCCTTGGGCTCGAAGTCGAGCGCGACGCCGTTGATGCAGTAGCGCAGGCCGGTCGGCCGCGGTCCGTCCGGGAACACGTGTCCCAGATGCGCCTCGCAGCGCGCGCAATGCACTTCGGTCCGCTTCATGAAGAACTTGCGGTCCTCGGTCGTCTCGACATGGCTGTCGTCGGCGGGCTGATAGAAGGACGGCCAGCCGGTGCCGCTGTCGAACTTGTGGTCCTGGTCGAAGACGGGCAGCCCGCAGCAGACGCAATTGTAGCTGCCGGGACCGTCCGGAAAATCCTCGTGCGTGCCGGCGCGCTCGGTGCCGTGCTTGCGCGTCACGTGATAGGCCTGCTCGTCGAGCTGGGCCTTCCATTCGGCGTCCGATTTCGTGATCTTCTCCATCTCGTCCTTTCCACGCCGCAAGGCTGCGGCGCATGTCTTGTGGGCATGTCGATCTTGGGTCTTAGATAGCCATACGTGGTCGCGATCCAAGGGTCCGGCATGTCGGGATCGCGGGTGGCCTTGCGCATGATCATTCTCGAAAAAGGACGCTACCGCGCGCGGCTGGCTGGCAGCGCGGAGGATTTCGCGGCGCTGCACGCGCTCAGGGCGGGGGCCTTCGCGGCCGACAGGGACGGGCCCGACGCCCATGACGCGGCCTGCGCGCACATGCTGATCGAGGACATGGCCGGAGGTGCCGTCGTGGGCACCTTCCGTCTCGCGCTCTTCGCGACGGGCGGGGCGATCGGGTCGAGCTATTCGTCGCAATTCTACGAACTCTCCGCGCTGTCGCGTCATGACGCGCCGATGATGGAGCTCGGGCGCTTCTGCACGGCCGGGCGGAGCGGCGACCCCGACATCCTGCGTGTCGCCTGGGGGGCCATCGTCCGGCGGGTGGAGGAAACGGGCGCGCAGATGATCTTCGGCTGCACGACCTTCCCGACGCAGGATGCCGGCGCGCTGGAGGATGCCTTCGCCTTGTTGCGCGCGCGGCATCTGGCCCCACCCGACTGGCGGCCCGGTATCCGCGCGCCCGAGGTGGTGACCTTTCCAGACCGCGATGCGCGCGATCCCAAAGGGGCCCAGGCCAGGATGCCGGCGCTTCTGCGGAGCTATCTCGGCATGGGGGGACGGGTGGGCGATCATGCCGTGATCGACCGTCAGATGCGGGCGATCCATGTCTTCACCGGACTCGAGATCGCGGCGATCCCGAAGGCCCGTGTCCGGCTTCTGAGGGCGCTCGCCGAATAGGCGCAGGTTTCGCGGCGAAACCGGCCGGATCGGACCTTTCTCGCGAAACAAGGGGGCAGGGCGGACCCGGTCGCCGCGCATTGACAGCCCCGCGTGGCGCATCTACCTGCCGGGCATGGCGCGCGCACCCCTTTTGCAACTCAACGAAATCTCGCTCACCTTCGGCGGCGATCCAGTCTTCGACCGGCTCGACCTCGTCGTGCAGCCGGGCGACCGGGTGGCGCTTGTCGGGCGGAACGGCTCGGGCAAGTCGACCCTGATGAAGGTGATGGCCGGTCTGGTGGAGCCCGATCGCGGGGATCTGATCCTGTCGCCCGGGACGACCGTCGGTTACATGGAGCAGGAACCCTCGATGGAGGGGTTCGCCACGCTGGGCGATTTCGCGTCCTCCGAACTCGACCCGTCTGAGGCCTACAAGGTCGAGATGGTGGCCGAGGGTCTGAAGTTCGATCCCGAGGGCGATCCCGCGACCGCTTCGGGCGGCGAGCGGCGGCGCGCGGCGCTGGCCAAGCTGCTGGCCGAGGCGCCCGAACTCATGCTGCTGGACGAGCCGACGAACCATCTCGACATCCAGGCGATCGCCTGGCTCGAGGATCAGCTCAAGTCGACGCGCGCGGGATACGTCATCATCTCGCACGACCGTGCGTTCCTGAAGGCCCTGACGCGCGCGACGCTCTGGATCGACCGGGGGCAGGTGCGCCGGCAGGAAAAGGGGTTCGAGGCCTTCGAGGAATGGCGCGACGCCACCTGGGAGGAAGAGGACGTCCAGCGTCACAAGCTCGACCGGAAGATCAAGGCCGAGGCGCGCTGGGCCGTCGAGGGCATCAGCGCCCGGCGCAAGCGCAACCAGGGCCGCGTCCGCGCGCTGGCCGATCTGCGCGACGAACGATCGAACATGATCCGTCGGCAGGGCACCGCTGCGATGGACCTGGCCGAGGGCCCGAGCAGCGGCAAGCGCGTGATCGAGGCCAAGGGCATTTCGAAAACGTATGACGACCGTCCGATCCTGAACCCGTTCGACATCCGCGTCGCGCGCGGCGACCGCGTGGCCTTCGTCGGCCCGAACGGGGTGGGCAAGACGACGCTTCTCAAGATGCTGACGGGCGAGATCGAACCCGATACCGGCACCGTCACGCACGGCACCAATCTCGAGGTCGCGGTCTTCGACCAGGCGCGCGCGCAGCTCGATCCGGACATGACGCTCTGGGAAAGCCTGACGGGCACGCCCGACATGCGGGTGTCGGGCAATGCCGATCAGGTCATGGTGCGCGGACAGGCGCGCCACGTGGTGGGATACCTCAAGGATTTCCTCTTTTCCGAGGCGCAGGCCCGCGCGCCCGTCCGGTCGCTTTCGGGCGGGGAGAAGGCGCGTCTGCTCATGGCGCGGATCATGGCCAAGCCCTCGAACGTGCTCGTGCTCGACGAGCCGACGAACGATCTCGACATCGAGACGCTGGACCTGCTGCAGGATCTGCTGGGCGAGTATGACGGCACCGTGCTGCTGGTGAGCCACGACCGCGACTTCCTCGACCGCGTCGCCACGCAGACCGTCGCCTTCGAGGGGCGGGGCCGTGCGACGCTCTATGCGGGCGGCTGGAGCGATTACCTCGCGCAGCGGCCCGACGATTGGCCGGAAACCACCAGGCCCGCCGCGAAGGGCGGGACCGCGTCGCAGGGATCGGCAAAATCCGCGCCTGCCGGAAAGACCGAAAGCGGGCTGAGCTTCACGGAGAAGCACCGGCTGGAGGAGTTGCCGTCGGTCATCGAACGGATCGAGGCCGAGATCGCCAAGCTCGAACAGCTGCTGTCGGATCCGGACCTCTTTACCCGCGAGCCGGTGAAGTTCCAGAAGGCCAGCGACGCGCTGGTCGCGCGTCACGACATGTTGTCGGAGGCCGAGGCCGAGTGGCTGAGCCTCGAGGAACGCGCGGCGGGCTGAGACCCGCGCGCCTAGTCGTGGCGCGTGGCGTCGGAGGCCAGCAGCTCCTCGATCGCGGGCGGCACCTTGAGGCCCTCGCGCACCTCGGCGTCGAGCGCGAGCTCGACCTCCCGCACCTGCGCCACGCGTTTGGCCACGGTGTCGATCATGTCGAAGGGGACGACGACCACGCCGTCGGCATCCGCCACGATCATGTCGCCGGTCGCGACATGCAGGCCGCCGAACGGCATCGCGCCGCCGACCACGCCGGGCCCTGTCGTGAAGGGGGATGCGGGGGTGAGGCCGGTGGCCCAGCAGGGCAGGCCGATTTCCTCGATGCCCGCCAGATCGCGCAGCGGCCCGTCGGTGACGAGGCCCACGGCCCCCGCGTTCCTCGCCATGCCGCAGACCCGGTCGCCCGCCGCGGCGCAGCCCTGATAGCCGCCAGCGGTGCCCACGATCAGCACGTCGCCGGGCGAGAGATAGGCCAGCGCCGCCAGCGTCGCGAGGATGTCGCCCGGCTGGTTCTCGGCGCAGAGGGCGGGGCCAGCGACGGCTTCGCCATGCGCGCCGAGCGGGGAGATGCCGGCATGGAGCGCGCCGCGCCCGTGCATCGCATCGACGACGAAGCCCGTCGGCACCCCCTGGAAGGCGGCGATCTGCGCGTCGGTCGGGCGGTTGCGATCCTTGCGGACGATGAGCTTTGCGGGTTCTTCGATCATTGCATGGTCCTCCTCGCGGGCCACATTGCGCAGGCGTGGCCGGGATTTGCAATCGCACCCGGGCTTGCGCCGCAGCCACAGACTTGCCAAGAGAGCGTGCCATGACCGAGATCCAGCTTCACGATACGGCCACGCGCCGCAAGGTCGATTTCCGGCCGCTCGACCCGTCGAACGTGCGGATGTATGTCTGTGGACCGACGGTCTATGACCGCGCGCATCTGGGCAATGCGCGGCCGGCCATCGTCTTCGATGTGCTCTACCGGCTGCTGCGCGAGGTCTTCGGCGCGGGTCAGGTGACCTATGTGCGCAACATCACCGATATCGACGACAAGATAAACGCGCGCGCCGCCGAGAGCGGGCGGTCCATCGGCGAGATCACCGAGGAGACGACCGCCTGGTATTTCGAGGACATGGCCGCGCTGGGCAACATGCTGCCCGACCGCACGCCGCGCGCGACGGCCTATGTCGCGCAGATGATCGCGATGACCGAGGAGTTGATCGCGAAGGGCCATGCCTATGCGGCCGAGGGTCACGCGCTTTTCCGGGTGCGATCCTACGAGAGATACGGCAGCTTCTCGGGTCGGTCGCTCGACGACATGCGGGCGGGCGCGCGGGTCGAGGTCGCGCCCTACAAGGAGGATCCGATGGATTTCGTCCTCTGGAAACCCTCCGCCGAGGGGCAGCCCGGCTGGGACAGCCCGTGGGGCCGCGGACGTCCGGGGTGGCATATCGAATGTTCGGCCATGGCCGCGGACCTGCTGGGGCAGAGCTTCGACATCCATGGCGGGGGCAACGACCTGATGTTCCCGCACCACGAGAACGAGATCGCGCAATCGGCCTGCGCCCATGGCGGCGCGCCGATGGCGCAGGTCTGGCTGCATAACGAGATGCTGCAGGTCGACGGCCGCAAGATGTCGAAGTCGCTCGGCAATTTCTTCACGGTGCGCGATCTTTTCGACCGGGGCGTGCCCGGCGAGGTGATCCGTTTCGTGATGCTGTCCACGCATTACCGCAAGCCGATGGACTGGACCGACGAGAAGGCGCGCGAGGCCGAGGCGATCCTGCGCCGCTGGCGCGAACAGGTGCGCGACGTCGAGCCGGGCCCGATCCCCGCGCGGATCCTCGAGGCGCTGGCCGACGATCTGAACACGCCCGAGGCGATCTCGCGTCTGCATGCGCTGTCGCGCGCGGGCGAGGTCGAGGCGCTCGCGGCGGGTGCCGCGCTTCTGGGGCTTCTGGGCGAGGAGATGGGCGGCTGGGCGCAGGCCCCGGATGTCGATCTGTCGGCTTACGGAATGCTTCTGGCGCAGGCGCGCGCCGACGCGATGGAGAGCAAGGATTTCGCCCGCGTCGATGCGCTCAGATCCGCGTTGCAGGAGGCGGGCGTCGAGGTGCGCATGTCGAAGGAGGGGATCGAGCTGTTGCCCGGCAGCGATTTCGACGCGAGCAAGCTGGACGCGCTGGGATGACCGAGCGGCTCTATCTCTACGACACGACGCTCAGGGACGGTCAGCAGACGCAGGGCGTGCAGTTCTCGACGCATGACAAGCTCAGGATCGCGGCGATGCTCGACACGCTGGGCGTCGATCATATCGAGGGCGGCTGGCCCGGCGCGAACCCGACCGACAGCGCCTTCTTCGAGGCCGACCCGTCGACGCGCGCGACGATGACGGCCTTCGGCATGACCAAGCGCTCGGGCCGGTCGGCCGAGAACGACGACGTGCTGGCCGCGGTCCTGAACGCGGGCACGCCGTCGGTCTGCATCGTCGGCAAGACGCACGATTTCCACGTCCGCGCGGCGCTGGGCATCCCGCTCGAGGAGAATGTCGAGAACATCCGCGCCTCGATCGCGCATCTGGTGGCATCTGGGCGCGAGGCGCTGTTCGATGCCGAGCATTTCTTCGACGGCTATGCCGCCGATCCCGGCTATGCGCTCGAATGCCTGCATGCGGCATACGGGGCGGGGGCGCGGTGGATCGTGCTCTGCGACACGAATGGCGGGACTGTGCCCGGCGACATCGCCCGCATCGTGGGCGATGTGATCGCCGGCGGCATCCCGGGCGAGCGGCTCGGGATTCACACGCATGACGACATGGGGCTTGCCATTGCCGGGTCGCTTGCCGCGATCGAGGCGGGCGTGCGGCAGGTGCAGGGTACGCTCAACGGTCTGGGCGAGCGCTGCGGCAACGCCAATCTGATCTCGCTGATCCCGACGCTCCTGCTCAAGGAGCCCTATGCGAGCCGGTTCGAGACGAACGTGACGTCCGAGGGGCTGCGCGGCCTCACGCGGATGAGCCGGACGCTCGACGATATCCTGAACCGCGTGCCGCGCGGATCGGCCCCCTATGTCGGCGCGTCGGCCTTCGCGCACAAGGCGGGCCTTCATGCGAGCGCGATCGCCAAGGACCCGTCGACCTACGAGCACGTGCCGCCCGAAAGCGTCGGCAATGCGCGCATCGTGCCCATGTCGAACCAGGCGGGGCAGTCGAACCTGCGCGCGCGGCTTCAGGCCATGGGGCTCGAGGTCGAGAAGGGCGATCCCGCGCTCGGCCGGATTCTCGACCGGATCAAGGCGCGCGAGGACGAGGGCTATTCCTACGACACCGCACAGGCGAGCTTCGAGCTGCTCGCGCGGCGGGAACTGGGGCGGGTGCCGTCCTATTTCGAGGTCGAACGCTACCGCGTGACGGTCGAGCGTCGCCGCGACGAGCGCGGGCGCGTCATCTCGCTGTCGGAGGCCGTCGTGGTCGTCCGGATCGGCGAGGAGAAGACGCTGTCGGTGAGCGAGAGTCTCGACGAGACGGGCAGCGACCGCGGACCGGTCAACGCGCTGTCGCGCGCGCTCGCCAAGGATCTCGGGCCCTATCAGGCGGCGATCGACGACATGCGGCTGGTCGATTTCAAGGTCCGCATCACGCAGGGCGGGACCGAGGCCGTGACCCGCGTGATCATCGACAGCGAGGACGACATGGGCCGCCGCTGGTCCACGGTCGGCGTCTCGCCCAACATCGTCGATGCGAGCTTCGAGGCGCTTCTCGACGCGGTGACGTGGAAGCTCATCCGCGACGCGGATCCGTCGTGAACCACATCCCGCCTTCGCGGGTTCGCCCCGCATGAGCATCAACGAATGCGCCGAAATCGTCCGGCGCGGCGATCCCGACCGGTTCCTGGCCGCCATGGCGGCACCGCCCGAGGCGCGCGGTGTCCTCTTTCCGCTCTATGCCTGCAACGTCGAGATCGCGCGCGCGCCCTATGTCACGTCCGAGCCGATGCTGGCCGAGATCCGGTTGCAATGGTGGCGCGATGCGCTGGAGGAGATCCGCAAGGGGCAGACCCCGCGCCGTCACGAGGTGGTCGAACCGCTGGCCGGCATCCTCGACCCGCAGGCCTGCGAGACGATGACGCGGATCGCGGATGCGCGGCGCTGGGATGCGATGGCCGAGCCGTTCCTGAGCGCCGCACAGTTCCGCGCGCATCTCGACGCGACGAACGGCAACCTGCTCTGGACCGCCGCACGCCTGTTGGGCGCGGCGGCCGAGGAGGAGGGTGCGCTGCGCCGTCTGGCCTTTGCCGAGGCGCTGGCGCGCTGGTTCCAGGCCGTGCCCGAAATGTCGGCGCGGGGGCTGCAACCCCTGGTCGACGACAGCCCAGAGGCCATCGGGGATCTTGCGCGCGACGCCCTGAAGAAGATGCCGGACGGGCGTCCGTCGCGCGCGGGCCGCATTGCCGGTCTGAGCGCATGGGAGGCGCGGGTGGTGCTGGGACAGGTCGCGAAAGACCCCGGGCGGGCGCTGACCGGGCCGCTGGGGCAATCGGGGTTTCGTCGGCGCGCCGCGCTGCTCTGGCGGTCGGCGCGGATCTGAGATCAGGCGACGCGGGTCGATCCGCGCCGGAGCCAGAGCCAGACGAGCGCACCGCCGGCGAGCGCGAGGAACGGGACCATTGCAAGGTTCACCGCCATCCAGCCCTGCTGCGCCGTGCCGCCCGCACAGTTCATCAAGCCGCCGGACGAGAGCGACGCCATCGTCACGAGGCCGAAGACCGCCATGTCGTTGAGACCCTGGATCCGGCCGCGCTCTTCGGGGCGGTGGGACCCGGCAAGCATCGCGGTCGCGCCGATGAACCCGAAATTCCAGCCGAGCCCCAGAAGCACGAGCGCCACGAAGAAATTCGCCAGATCCACGCCCGCGAGCGCGACGCCGCCAGCACCCGCCAGAAGGACGAGGCCAAGGGCCACGATCCGCTCGACCCCGAACCGGGCGATGAGATGCCCGGTGAAGAAGCTCGGCGCGTACATGGCGAGGACGTGGCCCGACACGATGTCGGCCGCCGCGTTCTGGTCGAAGCCGCAGCCCACCACGGCCAGCGGCGTTGAGGTCATGACGAGGTTCATGAGGGCGTAGCTGACCATCGCGCAGATGATCGCGACCGCGATGCGCGGGGTGCGCAGGAGTTCGGGCAGGGACCGGCCCTTGGGCGCGCCGGCATCGGGGCGCGGCGGGCGGGGAATGTTCAGGAACAGGAAGAGCCCGGCACCGACGACGTTGATCACGACGACCGCGAGATAGGTCCCGAGGAAGGGCACGACCATCGCCTCGGCCGTCACCTTGACCAGCTGCGGGCCGATCAGGGCGGAGAGAAGGCCGCCCGCCATGACGTAGCTGATGGCCTTGGGGCGGAAGTCCTCGGAGGCGGTGTCGGCGGCGGCGAAACGGTAGAAGCCCTGCGCACTCATGTAGATGCCGGTAAGAAGCGATCCGGCGAGAAAGATCGGGAACGATGCCTCGATGAGGCCCCATGCGCCGACGCTTGCGCCGATCGCGCCACCCGCGGCCCCCACGAGGAAGCCCGCGCGCCGTCCGAACCGCTGCATCAGCATGGAGAGCGGCTGCGCCGAAAGCATCGAGCCCAGCACGATCAGGGAGATCGGCAGCGTCGCGAAGCAGGGATTGGAGGCGAGCGATTGCCCCGCGAGCCCGCCCAGAACGAAGATCATCGGCATCTGCGCGCCGAGAAAGGCCTGCGCGGCGGTCAGAAGGGCGACATTGCGCCGGGCCATGTGATCGGTCGACATGAAAAGGCGGATACTCCCGCCCGCGGCGGAGGTCCAGCGGCATGGTGCGGCTGGGCGGTGGGGCGGACCGGACGAGGGATCGTCGGGGCCCGGTTGCAGGCGGGACCGCGACGCGTGTCGGTGGACATGCTGCGGGGGTGCGGATTTGTCGCCGGGGGAGGCGGCAGGGGACCGGCCGCTTGCAAATTGCGTCTGCCGGAGACGCGTCCTAAGCTCGGCCCCGACCTGTTCGGGAGATGCCGAAAGCCGCGATGCGAGTGTCAGCCCCAAATTTCCGCGTCGCCCGCCCGTATGATGTCGGCGGGGCGTGATGGCACCGCTGCGGATCCTCCTGCTTGCCGGAACGCCCGAGGCGCGGCACCTGGCGGCCGCGCTGGGCGGACAGCCCGGAATGCGCGTGACGGCCTCCCTTGCCGGGCCGACGGCGATGCCGGAGCCGCTCGGGGTCGCGACGCGGATCGGCGGGTTCGGAGGGCGGGACGCCTTCGCGAAGTATCTGGGGCGCGAGGGGGTCACGGCCGTTCTCGACGCCACGCATCCCTTCGCCGCGGCGATAAGCCATCGCAGCGCGGAAGTCTGCGCCGAGGCGGGCATCGCCTACGCGCAGGTGCTGAGGCCCGCCTGGCGACCGCGCGAGGGGGATCGCTGGACCTTTCTCAACGAGGAGGCGGATGCCGCGCGCCATGTCGAGGAGGGGGCGCGGGTGATGGTCGAGACGGGCCGGCGCGGGGTGCAGCGGTTCGGCGCGTTGCCGGGACGCATCGTCCATGCGCGCGTCGAGGAGGGACGCCCGGGCCCATTTCCGTTCGAGAGGGGGGGCTGGATCGCCGCACGGCCGACCACGACGATCGAGGACGAGACGCGGATCTTCCGGCGGCTCGGGATCGACTGGCTGATCATGCGCAACCTCGGGGGCAGTGCCAGCCGCGTCTCTCTCGACGCGGCGCGTGCGCTCGGCCTGCGGGTCGCGATGATCCGGCGGCCCCTGCAACCCGAGGGACCGAAGCTCGAGACGGTGGCGGCGGCACTGACATGGGCGCGGCGACGTGGATGAGCGGGTGATCACCGGGCCGGACGACGTGGCCGAGGGGGCGGCGGCGCTTGCCGCGTCCGAGCCGCGTTTCGCGCATGCGCTGGAGGCGAGCGGCCCGTGGCCGGACCGGCTGCGCCCGGACGGGTTTCCGGCGCTCGCCCAGGCGATCGTCAGCCAGCAGCTGAGCGTCGCCTCCGCCGCCGCGATCGGCGCGCGGGTCGAGGCCGCGGGGCTGCATTCGCCGGAGGTCGTGCTTGCCGCGTCGGACGAGATGCTCAAGGAATGCGGTCTCAGCCGGCCGAAACAGCGGTATCTCAGGGCGCTGGCGGCGGCGGGGATCGATTTCGACGCGCTTGCCGCGAAACCGAGCGACGAGGTGGTGGCGACCCTCGTCGCCGTGCCCGGGATCGGGATCTGGACGGCCGAGATCTATGCGCTCTTCGCGCTCGGCCGGGCGGACGTGTTCCCGGCGGGCGATCTGGCTCTGCAGGAGGGGGCGCGGATGCTCTTCGATCTGGAGGCGCGTCCGGGCGAACGGGCGCTGCGCGCGATGGCCGAACCGTGGTCGCCCTGGCGGGGTGTTGCGGCACGCGGGCTCTGGGCCTACTACGCTTACGTCAAAGGAAGGGAAGGCATCGGATGACGCGGGTTCTCGACAGCAAGCGGCGCGACAGCGCCTCGGGGCGGACCGGATCCGTCGTGGTCTTTCTCCACGGATACGGTGCGGACGGCAACGACCTCCTGGGGCTGGCCGAGCCGCTTTCGGAGCATCTGCCCGACACTGTCTTCCTGGCTCCCGACGCGCCGGAGCGGTCGGCCGTGAATCCCGCGGGGTTCCAGTGGTTTCCGATCGCCTGGCTCGACGGGTCCGACCCGGTCGAGGCCGATCGGGCGATGGATGCCGCGGCGGCCGATCTGAACGCCTATCTCGACGACGTGATCCTCGACGAGGGGATCGAGCCCGACCAGCTCGTGCTGCTGGGCTTTTCGCAAGGCACGATGATGGCGCTGCATGTCGCGCTCAGGCGCGAGGATCCCGTGGCGGCGGTCGTGGGCTTTTCGGGGCGGCTGATGCGGCCCGAGACGCTCGAGGCCGAGCTGAAGGCGAAGCCGCCCATCCTGCTCATCCACGGCGACCAGGACGACGTGGTGCCGCCCGCCTCGATGCCCGAGGCGGCGCAGGCATTGCAGGATGCGGGGCTCGATGTCTTCGCGCATGTGATGGAGGGCACGGCCCACGGAATCGCGCCCGACGGGCTGGGCGTGGCGCTCGCCTTCATCCGCGACCGGCTCGGCCTCGACACGGACTGAGGCCGCGACGCGGCGTTCGTTGCAACAAAGGTCGGTTGTTCCGCCGATGCCGGATTGCACCATTAATTTACATTTGGATATGTAGGGTGCTTGCGGGATCGGCCCGCGCGGGCGAGACGCCCACCGGATCTGCCGATCGAGACGCTTTCTTCAGAAAGGTATCCCATGCCAATCCTCCCGACATTGCGCGACGACATCCGACGGCATCTGAGGTACAGCCTTGGCAGAGTGGAAGAGAAGGCTGGCCTGACCGACTGGAGACTGGCGCTGAGCTTTGCGATCCGTGACCGGATCGTCGATCCGTGGTTCGCCTCGCAGGAGGCGACGTATGCCAAGGCGGGCAAGCGGGTCTATTACCTGTCGATGGAATTCCTGATCGGTCGCTTGCTCGAGGATGCCGTGGTCAATCTCGGCCTTCTCGACGAGGTGAAACCGATCTTCGAGGAAGTGGGGCTGTCGCTCGAGGATGTTCTCGGGGACGAGCCCGATGCGGCGCTCGGGAATGGCGGGCTCGGACGGCTCGCGGCGTGCTTCCTCGAGTCGATGTCGACGCTCGGCTGTCCGGCCTTCGGATACGGCATCCGCTACGAACACGGCCTTTTCCGGCAGAGCTTCCAGGACGGCCGCCAGGTGGAGCAGCCCGAGGACTGGCTGAAGCAGCAGCATGCCTGGGAATTCGAACGCCCCGACGTGGTCCATTCGATCGGCTTCGGCGGCGAGGTGACGGATCTCGGCGGCAAGACCGTCTGGACGCCCGGGGAATCGGTGCTTGCCGCGGCGTTCGACACGCCGATCGTCGGCTGGAAGGGGCGCTGGGCCAACACGCTGAGGCTCTGGGCCGCGCGCCCCGTCGAGATCTTCGATCTCGATCGCTTCAACGCGGGTGACTATTACGGAGCGGCGGAGCCCGAGAACCTGGCGCGCACGATCTCCCGCGTCCTCTATCCCGACGACACCACGGAAGAGGGCAAGCGCCTGCGTCTCAAGCAGGAATTCTTCTTCACCGCCGCGTCGCTGCGCGACATCGTGCAGCGGTTCGAAAGCGAATACGACGACCTGTCGATGCTGCCCCAGAAGGTCGCGATCCAGTTGAACGACACGCATCCCGCGATCGCGGGGCCCGAGCTCGTCCGCATCCTCGCCGACGAGAAGGGCATGGATCTGGCGCAGGCGATCAACGTCGCGCGCGAATGCCTGAGCTATACCAACCACACCCTGCTGCCCGAGGCGCTGGAGCGTTGGAGCCGTGGGCTGATGATGGATCTGCTGCCCCGGCATTTCCAGCTGATCGAGCAGATCGACCGCGATCATGCCGCGAACCATCCCGACCGCGCCGTCGCGATGCTGGGCGACGGGGACGTGCTGATGGGGCCGCTGGCCTTCACCATGGCGCACAAGGTGAACGGCGTCTCGGCGCTGCACACGGACCTGATGAAGGATACCGTCTTTGCCGAGCTGCACCGGCTTCATCCCGACCGGATCGTGAACCAGACGAACGGCGTCACGCCGCGTCGCTGGCTCCTCTCGGCCAATCCGCGGCTCTCCTCGCTCATCACCGAGGCGATCGGGCCGGGCTGGATCGACGATCTGGAGCAGCTCCAGAAGCTCGAGCCGATGGCCGACGACAGCACCTTCCGCGAGGCCTATGCCTCGGCCAAGCGGGCCAACAAGGCCGATCTCGCCAATTACCTGGGCGAGCGGGGAACGATCGTCGATCCCGACGCGATGTTCGACGTGCAGATCAAGCGGATCCACGAATACAAGCGTCAGCATCTCAACATTCTCGAGACGATCGCGATCTGGCAGGACATGAAGGACAATCCCGGTGCCGGTTGGACGCCGCGGGTGAAGATCTTCGGCGGCAAGGCTGCACCGGGATACGTCTTTGCCAAGCAGATCATCCACCTCATCAATGCGGTCTCGGAGGTGGTGAACGCCGACCCGGACACGCGGGACCTGCTGAAGGTCGCCTATCCCGCGAACTACAACGTGACCCTCGCCGAGCGGCTCATCCCCGCGGCCGAGCTGTCCGAGCAGATCTCGACCGCCGGCAAGGAGGCATCGGGCACGGGCAACATGAAGTTCGCGCTGAACGGCGCATTGACCATCGGCACGCTCGACGGCGCCAATGTCGAGATCCGCGACCTGGTGGGTGCCGAGAATTTCTTCCTTTTCGGCATGCAGGCTCCCGAGGTCGTCGCACGTCGCGGGATCGAGGGCCATGCGCGGCAGGCGATCGACGCCGATCCCCGGCTCAAGCGCGCGCTCGACGCGATCTCGACCGGGACGTTCGGGCACGGTTTCGAGGGGATCGTGTCCAACATCTCCGAGGCGGATTACTTCCTCGTGGCCTCGGACTTCACGGATTTCCACCGTGCACAGCGCGAGGTCGATGCCGCCTATGCCGACCAGGAGAACTGGAACCGCATGGCGATCCTCAATACCGCGCGGTCCGGCTGGTTCAGCAGCGACAGGACGATCCGCGGCTACATGCGCGACGTTTGGCGTATGGAGACGCTTGCCGCAGAGTAAGTCGCGCGGGAGCGCTTGCGATGACGTAACGGTGACCTACGATAGAGGTCATGAACCAGTCGCAAGCCAAACCCGCCGCAATCACCGTCGAAGCCGCCCGCGCGATCGAGGCCGGGCGGCACGGCGATCCCTTCTCTGTCCTCGGGCCCCACATGATCGATGGGGTCCGCCACGTGACCTGCTTCGATCCAGGGGCCTCGGAAATGTTCGCGATGGCCGGCGGAACGGCCCATCCGCTGAAGCCCGTCGACGGCACCGGAGTCTTCTCGGGGCCGGCCCCGGGCGATGGCCATTACTGGATCAAGGGCGTTGCCGGGGACAAGGACTGGGAGTTCGAAGACCCGTATCGCTATGGCCCGGTGATGGGCGAGATGGACGAATACCTTCTGGGCGAGGGCACGCACCAGCGGATCTGGACCGCGCTCGGGGCGCATGTGCTCGAGCATGAGGGGCAGCACGGCACGCATTTCGCGGTCTGGGCACCGAATGCCCAGCGCGTGAGCGTCGTCGGCGAATTCAACGGCTGGGACGGTCGCCGCCACGTGATGCGCAAGCGCGGTGCTACGGGAACCTGGGAAATCTTCGTTCCGAATATCGGCGAGGGCGAGGCCTACAAGTACGAGATACTCGGGGCCGACGGGCAACGACAGCCGCTCAAATCCGACCCGGTCGGGTTCGGCTCGCAGCATCCGCCCGAGAACGCCTCCGTCGTGCGCGATATCCGCGGCTATGGCTGGCAGGATGCCAAGTGGATGAAGTCGCGCGAGGCCCGCAACGAACGGGGCGCGCCGATCTCGGTCTACGAAGTGCATCTGCCATCGTGGAAGCGGAAGGTCGACGAGGGCAACCGACCGCTCAGCTATCAGGAAGCGGCCGAGGAACTCGTCGATTACGTGGTCGAGATGGGCTTCACCCATATCGAGCTCATGCCGATCAGCGAATATCCGTTCGACGGGTCATGGGGCTATCAGCCCGTGGGCCTGTTTGCGCCGACGGTCCGTCACGGGACGCCGCACGAATTCCGCAACCTCGTCGAGGCCGCGCACAAGCGCGACGTGGGCGTGCTTCTCGACTGGGTGCCGGGTCACTTCCCGGCCGATCCGCACGGGCTCGGCCTTTTCGACGGGACCCATCTTTACGAGCATGCCGATCCGCGGGAAGGGTTCCATCAGGACTGGAACACGCTGATCTACAATTACGGCCGCAACGAGGTCGCGAATTTCCTCGTCTCGAACGCGCTCTACTGGCTCGACGAATATCATGTCGACGGCCTGCGCGTGGATGCCGTCGCCTCGATGCTCTACCGCGATTACAGCCGTCGCGACGGGGAATGGGTGCCCAACAAGGATGGCGGTCGCGAGAATTACGAGGCGATCGCGATGCTGCAGAAGACCAACATCGCCGCCTACGGACAGAACCCCGGCGTGATGACCGTGGCCGAGGAATCGACCAGCTTCCCCGGCGTGTCGCATCCCGTCGACGCAGGCGGGCTCGGCTTCGGCTACAAATGGAACATGGGCTGGATGAACGACACGCTCAGCTACATGTCCAAGGACCCGCTCTATCGCCGGCATCATCATCACCAGATGACCTTCGGCCTGCATTACGCGTTCTCGGAAAACTTCATCCTTCCGATCAGCCATGACGAGGTCGTGCACGGCAAGGGGTCGATGATCGGCAAGATGCCGGGCACCGAGGCCGAGAAATTCGCCAACCTGCGGGCCTATTACGGCTTCATGTGGGGTCATCCGGGCAAGAAGCTTCTCTTCATGGGATGCGAATTCGCCCAGCCCACCGAATGGAACGAGATGGCGCAGCTGTCCTGGCATCTGTTCGACGATCCGAAGCATGACGGCGTGCGCAAGCTGGTAC
The DNA here is from genome assembly GCF_032931615.1 of Palleronia sp. LCG004. Classification (NCBI taxonomy): domain Bacteria; kingdom Pseudomonadati; phylum Pseudomonadota; class Alphaproteobacteria; order Rhodobacterales; family Roseobacteraceae; genus Palleronia; species Palleronia sp. LCG004. The sequence continues at coordinate 1,574,237 of NZ_CP136759.1, read as the reverse complement.
GCGATCTCAACACTCTCTACACCTCGACGCCCGCGCTTCACCGGCTCGACTGGAGCCCCGAGGGCTTCCAGTGGATCGAGGCCGACGACAGCACGAATTCCACCTATGCGTGGATCCGGCGGTCGGGCGGGAACGACAAGGAGGTCGTGGTGGTCTGCAACATGACACCCGTCGAGCGGATCGGGCATGTCCTGCCCATGCCGTCCTCGGGACGTTGGCGCGAGGCGCTCAACACCGATGCGGGTATCTATGGCGGCGGCGACCGCGGCAATATGGGGCATATCGAGGCGCGGGAGGAACCGCTGCACGGACAGCCCGCGCGCGCCGAGCTCTATCTCCCGCCGCTCTCCACGCAGATCTTCGTCAAGGAATGAGCGAAACGGGCCGTCGAACGAGCCCGAAGGGAGGAGGGACGAGATGGATAACAACAAACCCAATGCAAGATTGTCGACACGCACGCTGGCCTTCGTGCTGGCGGGCGGGCGCGGATCGCGGCTGAAGGAGCTGACCGACAACCGCGCGAAGCCCGCGGTGCCGTTCGGCGGCAAGACGCGGATCATCGATTTCGCGCTGTCGAACGCGCTCAATTCCGGGATCCGCAAGATGGCGATCGCGACGCAGTACAAGGCGCACAGCCTGATACGGCATTGTCAGCGCGGCTGGTCGTTCTTCCGCGCAGACCGCAACGAATATCTCGACATCCTGCCGGCCTCGCAGCGGGTGAGCGAGGACAAGTGGTATGTCGGCACCGCCGACGCCGTCACGCAGAACATCGACATCATCGACAGCTACGGGATCGAGTACATCCTGATCCTCGCCGGCGACCATATCTACAAGATGGATTACGAGGTCATGCTGGCCGAGCATGTCGATACCGGAGCCGACGTGACGGTCGGCTGCCTGACCGTGCCGCGCCACGAGGCGTCCGCCTTCGGCGTCATGGCGGTCGACGAGAGCCGGCGCATCACGTCGTTCCTGGAAAAGCCCAAGGACCCGCCGGGCATGCCCGGAGACGACACCCAGACGCTCGCCTCGATGGGGATCTACGTCTTCAAGTGGTCCTATCTGCGCGAGCTGCTGCAGGCCGACGAGAGCGTCGTGGACAGCAAGCACGATTTCGGCGGAGACATCATTCCCTACATCGTGAAGAACGGCCACGCACAGGCGCATCGCTTCGACGATTCCTGCGTGCGCCACCGCGACGGCGCGCCTTCGTACTGGCGCGATGTGGGGACGATCGACGCCTATTGGCGGGCCAATATCGACCTCACGGATTTCGATCCCGATCTCGACCTCTGGGACCGGAACTGGCCGATCTGGAGCTATTCCGAGGGGACGCCGCCCGCGAAGTTCATCCATGACGAGGCCGACAGGCGGGGCCACGCGATCTCGTCGCTCGTCTCGGGGGGGTGCATCGTGTCGGGGACCGAGATCCGGCAATCCCTGCTGTTCACCCAGGTTCATACCAACAGCTACGCGCAGCTCGAGGAATCGGTGATCCTGCCGCATGTGGTCATCGGACGGAACGTGAAGCTCACGAAATGCGTGGTCGATGGCGGCATCGAGATCCCCGAGGGCCTTGTCGTCGGCGGGCCGAACGCCCCCGATCACGGCGGCATCTTCCGGGTGAGCGAGGGCGGTGTCACGCTGATCACGCAGAGCATGATCGACGAATGGACCGCCCGGCAATGATGCGCGTCCTGTCGGTCGCGTCGGAATGCGCGCCCCTGATCAAGACCGGTGGACTTGCGGACGTGGTGGGCGCGCTGCCGCATGCATTGGCCGGTCAGGACGTCGAGATGCGCGTCCTTCTGCCGGGCTATCCCAAGGTCACGGCCGAGACCGGCGGCGCGCGCGAGGTCGCGCGGTTCCCCGAGCTTTTCGGCGGACCCGCCCGCATCCTGTCCTACGGGTCGCGCGACCTGCCGCTGCTGATCCTCGACGCGCCGCATCTCTATGACCGGGAGGGGGGGATCTACGGCGACGGCTCGGGGAGCGACTGGGACGACAATGCGCGCCGCTTCGCCGCGCTGTCGCTCGGGGCGGCCTATATCGCGCAGGACGGTGCGGCGGGCTGGCGGCCGGATCTCGTGCATTGCCACGACTGGCAGGCAGGGTTCGCGCCCTATTACCTGCACAAGATGCGGGTGGGCGTGCCGTCGGTCATGACGGTGCACAACATGGCCTTCGCCGGCCTCGTCGACGAGGCTCATCTGCGGGAGCTGAAGCTCCAGCCCGAGGATTTCCACATGGGCGGGTTCGAGTTCTGGGGGCGCATCAGCGCCCTCAAGGCCGGCCTCGTCTGGAGCGACAAGATCACCACCGTAAGCCCCACCTATGCGCGGGAGCTGGCGCAGGAGGCGTTCGGCATGGGGTTCGACGGCCTCATCCGCCAGCGGCAGGACGACCTCGTCGGGATCCTGAACGGGATCGATACCGATCTGTGGAACCCCGCCGCCGACATCCATGCGCCGCCCTTCAGATCCCCCGCGGGCAAGTCCCGTGCGAAAAAGGCCCTGAGGCAGGAGATGGGCCTGCCCGACGGCGACGGCCCCCTCGCGGTCGTGGTCTCGCGGTTGACGGAGCAGAAGGGCCTCGACCTGCTGCTCGAGGCGTTGCCGGCCTTTCTGGCGCGCGGCGGGCAGATTGCCCTTCTCGGGACGGGAAGCGCCGCGTTCGAGAGCGCGTGGAGGCTTGCCGCGGCCCAGAGCGAGGGGGTCGCGGTCAGGATCGGCTACGACGAGCGGATGAGCCACCTGATGATCGCGGGCGGCGATGCGATCCTCGTGCCGTCGCGGTTCGAACCCTGCGGCCTCACGCAGCTTTACGGGCTGCGCTATGGCACGGTTCCGGTCGTGGCGCGGACCGGGGGGCTCGCCGATACGGTGATCGACGCGAACGATGCGGCGCTCCGGGCGGGCGTCGCGACGGGCATCCTCCACGATCCGGGCAGCGCCGAGGCGGTGGCCGCGGCACTCGGCCGTCTTTCGGACCTTTTCGCGGACGAGAAGTGTTGGCCCAAGGTGGCGCGAAACGCGATGCGCCATTCCGTGGGATGGGAGGGGTCAGCCACGGCCTATGCGGCCCTTTACAGAAGTCTGATGAGATAAATGAGCATAAGCTTCACGATGACCGAAGGTCGTCCCGCCCCGATCGGTGCGACTTTCGACGGCGATGGCGTCAACTTCGCCATCTTCTCCGAGAACGCGACACGGATGATCCTGTGCCTCTTCGATCACGAGGACAACGAGATCGTCCAGATCGAGATGCCCGAGCGCGACGGCGATGTCTGGCACGGCTACATTTCGGGGCTTCGTCCCGGCCAGCGCTACGGATACCGCGCGCACGGACCTTTCGCGCCAGAGGAGGGGCATCGGTTCAATCCCGCGAAGCTGCTCATGGATCCTTACGCCAAGCGTCTGACCAAGCATCCCGAGTGGAACGACGCGCTGATGGGCTATCCGGTCGATCACGAGGACAAGGACCTGATCGCCGATCCGCGCGACAGTGCACCCTTCATGCCCCGGTCGGTCGTGGAGGATCCGTCGTTCTCGTGGGGCAGCGATCGCAGGCTGCATACGCCGATCCAGCAATCGATCATCTACGAGGCGCATGTGAAGGGCCTCACCATGAAGCGCAAGGATGTGGACGATCCGGGCACGTTCCTGGCCATGTCGTCCGATCCGATGCTGGAATACCTTACCGATCTGGGCATCACGGCGATCGAGCTTCTGCCCGCACAGGCCTTTCTGACGGACCACTTCCTGCACGAGAAGGGGCTGACGAATTACTGGGGCTACCAGACCTTCGGTTTCTTCGCGCCGGAGCCGAAATACATGGCCTGGCACCAGATCGACGAGTTCCAGCAGATGGTCGCCCGATTCCATTCCGCCGGGATCGAGGTGATCATGGACGTGGTCTACAACCACACCTGCGAGGGCAGCGAACTCGGGCCGACCCTGTCGTTTCGCGGGCTCGACAATGCCAGTTACTACCGGCTGATGCCGGACAATCCGCGCTATTACGTGAACGACACGGGCACCGGCAACACGGTCAACGTCGATCACCCCATGGTGCTTCGGATGATCATGGATTCCCTGCGCTACTGGGTGCAGGTGATGCATGTCGACGGGTTCCGCTTCGACCTGTGCTCGACCCTCGGGCGCGTGGACGAGGGAGGCTTCGACCGCGGCGCGGCATTCTTCGACGCGATCCGGCAGGACCCGATCCTGTCGGACGTCAAGCTCATCGCCGAACCCTGGGATATCGGACCGGGGGGCTATCAGCTCGGCGCCTTCCCGCCGCCCTTCATGGAATGGAACGACAAGTATCGCGATACGGTGCGCAGGTTCTGGCGCGGCGATGCGTCCGAGGCACCGGCCCTGGCCGACAGGCTGACCGGCAGCGCGCTGCAATTCGACCATTCGGGCCGGCCCGCGACGGCATCCGTGAACCTGCTGACCGCGCATGACGGCTTCACGCTGATGGACACGGTCAGCTACACCAAGAAGCACAACGAGGCCAACGGCGAGAACGGGGCGGACGGCCACGGAGAGAACTATTCCGACAATCTGGGCGTCGAGGGCGAGACCGACGACGAAGAGGTGATCGCCGCGCGGGCCCAGCGCCGCCGCAACATGATGGCGACGCTGATGCTGAGCCAGGGCACGCCCATGATCCTGGCCGGGGACGAGCTGGGCAATTCCCAGCAGGGCAACAACAACGCCTATTCGCAGGACAACGAGATCAGCTGGATCGACTGGGAGGCCTTCGACCCGGACTTCCACGATTTCACGCGGATGATGATCCATTTCCGCAAGACGCATCCTCTCGTGCGTCAGAAGCTGTTCCTGCATTCCCACGAACGCGCGGTCGACGGGTTCGAGGACCTGTTCTGGTGGCGTCCGGACGGCCAGCCGATGAGCGACGGCGACTGGCAGGATCCCGAACTTCGCTGCATCGCGATGGAACTGAGGATGGCCAGCGGAACGCCGCATTACGCCGAAACGGAGATGGCGACCTTCGTGATCTTCAATGCGGGCGACGCGATCGAGATGACTGTGCCCGAGGCCCCCGAGGGGACGCATTGGGAATGGCGCATCGACACCGATGGCGATGCCGGTGAAAAGGGCGAGGTCGGGTCGAGCATCGACGTCGCCGCGCAATCGGTCGCCGTCCTCGTCCTGGGGTCGGATGCGGCATGAGCGATCCGCGTGACAGGCTGGCGGCGCGTCTGGGCGTCGTCAGGACCTATACCGACCAGATCGGCAAGACGCACGAGCTGACGCCCGAGACCCGCGACGCGATCCTCGCCGCGATGGGCGTGCCGCCGGGGGCAGAGGCCGCCGAAGACCATCTCGCCCGGATCGAGGCGGAGGATTCCCGCCGCCCGGTCGGTGAATACATGGTCCTGTCGTCCGAATGGCCCGAACGCGTCGCCGCGCTGGACGGCCACGATTGGGAGATGACGTTCGAGGACGGCACGACCCGGCAGGGTCATGGCGCGGATCTCGGACAGCTTCCGATGGGGATGCACCGGATCGCGGGCGACGGCTGGTCGTCGCCGATCGTGGCCGCGCGGCCGCGCCTCGACCCGCCACCCAAGAGCTGGGGCGTGACGCTGCCGCTCTACGGCCTCGGAGCGAAGGGGCGGATCGGCACCTACGACGACCTGCGCGCGGCCATGCGCTCGCTCGGGCAGAGCGGTGCGGATTTCGTGGGGATCAACCCGATCCATGCAGGCTTTCTTGGCGATCCGACCGCGATCAGCCCGTATTCGCCATCGCATCGCGGGCGTCTCTCGGCGGTGCATATCGGCCCCGCCGACGCGCCCGAGGCCCCCGGCGGTGAATTCGTCGATTACCGGGCGACGCAGCCCGATCGCCTTGCCGCGCTGGCACGGGAATGGGATGCGGACGATCCCGATTTCACCGCCTGGCGCGACCGGCAGGACGAGGAACTCGAACGTTTCGCCCTGCACCAGGCGCTGTCGGAAGAGCTCGGGTCCTACTGGCCCGACTGGCCGGAGCCCTACCGCGACCCGCGCAGCGAGGAGGTCGCAAATTTCGCCCGCGACCACGCCGAGCGGATCGGGTTCCACGCCTGGCTGCAATGGCGCGCGGAGAGCGAGCTCGACGCGGTGCAGCGCGCAGCCGACGAGGCCGGGATGCGCTTCGGGCTTTATCTCGATCTTGCCGTCGGGACACATCCGGCGGGGGCCGAAACCTGGGCCGATCCCGATCTCTTTGCGTCGGGTGTTTCGCTCGGGGCACCGCCCGACGCGTTCTCCGCCCGGGGGCAGAGCTGGGGGCTGGCACCGCTCAGGCCCGACACGCTGATCGCGCGCGGCTTCGCGCCGCTGGCCGCGATCCTGCGTCAGCAGCTCGCGCATGCGCGGCTTCTCAGAATCGATCATATTCTGGGCTTCGAGCGTGCATTCTGGGCACCGCAGAATCGCGAGATTCCCGGTGCCTATGTCTCCATGCCGCGCGACGCGCTTCTGGCCGTCGCCCGGATCGAGGCCGCGCGGGCGGGCGCCACGATCGTGGGCGAGGACCTCGGCAACATTCCCGACGGCCTGCACGATGCGCTGAGCGGTGCGGGAATATTCGGCTGCCGCGTCGCCCAGTTCGAACAGGACTGGAACGCCGCGACCGCGACCTTCATCCCCGCCGAGGGCTACAGCGAGAGCGCGCTGACCTCGTTCGGCACGCACGATCTTCCTACGTGGGAAGGGTGGAAGGCCGGTCGCGATCTCGAATGGCGGCGCGATATCGGCGATACGGACCAGGCGCAGTTCGAGGACGGGCGCGCGCAACGGCGCGAGGAGGTCGCGGCACTGACGACCCTCATAGGGGGGACCGACGCGTACGACCTTCACGCATTCCTCGCACGGACGCCCTCGCGGCTCATCGCGGTGCAGATCGAGGACCTTCTGGGACGCGTCGAACAGCCGAACCTGCCGGGCACGGTCGACGAGCATCCGAACTGGCGCAGGACGATCGGAGTCGCCCCCGAACGGCTGGGAGAGCTTGACGCCGTCGTCTCGACCGCCAGTTTGATGCGCGACGCCGGAAGATAGGACATCTGAAGATATGGACATGCTGACGATCGAAACCCAGCCAATCGACGGTCAGAAGCCGGGAACGAGCGGACTTCGCAAGAAGACCCGCACCTTCATGGAACCTCATTACCTCGAGAACTTCGTCGAGAGCATATGGGCCGGGATCGGCGGCGTCGCGGGCAAGACGCTCGTCCTGGGTGGTGACGGGCGGTATTTCTCGCCCGAGGCCGCACAGGTCATCCTGCGGATGGCCGCAGCATCGGGGGCCGCGCGCGTGATCGTCGGCCGGAACGCGCTGCTGAGCACACCCGCCGCATCGAACCTCATCCGCAAGCGCGGCACGGATGGGGGCATCATCCTGTCGGCGAGCCACAATCCCGGCGGCCCGGACGAGGATTTCGGCGTCAAGTTCAACAACGCCAATGGCGGCCCCGCCGCCGAGGACGTGACCGGCCGTATCTTCGACGCGACCAAGACGATCACCAGCTACAAGATCGTCGAGGCGCAGGACGTGGACCTGTCGGATCTGGGCGAGCACAAGCTCGGCGACATGGTGGTGGAGGTCGTCGATCCGGTCGCCGACTACGCCGATCTGATGGAGGAGCTCTTCGATTTCGATGCGATCCGCGAGCTCATCTCGAACGGCTTCACGATGCGCTTCGACGCGATGCATGCGGTGACCGGGCCTTACGCGAAGGCGATCCTCGAAGGGCGGCTGGGCGCGGCCGGGGGAACGGTCGTCAACGCCGAGCCCAAGCCGGATTTCGCGGGCGGCCATCCGGACCCGAACCCGATCTGGGCCAAGGAGCTCGTCTCGGCGATGAGCGGCGACGACACCCCCGATTTCGGCGCGGCGAGCGATGGCGACGGCGACCGCAACATGATCATGGGGCCGGATCTCTATGTGACGCCATCGGATTCGCTGGCCGTGCTGGCGGCCAACGCGCATCTGGCACCGGCATACGAGCGTGGGCTCGCGGGCGTCGCGCGGTCCATGCCGACCTCGCGCGCGCTCGACGTCGTGGCCGCGCGCAAGGGGATGGAATGTTTCGAGACGCCCACCGGCTGGAAATTCTTCGGCAACCTGCTCGATGCGGGCCGCATCACCCTTTGCGGGGAGGAAAGCGCCGGCACCGGCAGCGACCACGTGCGCGAGAAGGACGGGCTCTGGGCGGTACTCCTCTGGCTCAACATCCTCGCCAGGACCGGCAAGGGCGTGCGCGAACTGGTCCATGACCACTGGGCCGAATACGGACGTAACTTCTATACCCGCCACGATTTCGAGGGGGTCGACGCGGACCGCGCGACCGAGATGTTCGACGATCTGCGCAGTCGGCTCGACGGGCTTGCGGGGCAGGAGGTCGCGGGCCGCCGGATCGAGGAGGCGAACGAGTTCTCCTACGAGGATCCGGTGGACGGCTCCGTCGCTCGGCAGCAGGGATTGCGCGTGATGTTCGAGGGCGGCGGACGCATCGTCTATCGCCTGTCGGGCACCGGAACGGTGGGCGCGACCCTGCGCGTCTATCTCGAGGATGTCGGCGAGGGGAGCGACGCGAAGGACCGCGACGCGCAGGAGGCGCTCGACGACATTCGCCGCGCCGCCCACGAGATCGCCCGGATCGAACATTACACAGGTCGCACCGAACCGGACGTGCGTGCCTGAGGAAGAGAATACATGACTTTGAAGACTCGTATCACCGCGGAGAGTGACGTCGCCGAAGGTCTGGCCTACAAGTGCCGGCAGTTGCTCAACACGTCGGAAACGGCATTCGATGCCCACCAGGCCATCGCAAGGATGCTTGGCGGGAAGGTCACCGAGGACGGCGCGACATTCGGTTTCTGGACGCCCGAACTGCTCGACGCGCGGGTGCCCGACGGGGACGTCTTTCTCGAAGTGATGTCGCCGAAAGGGCCGCTCGACCTCACGCGCGCGCATCAGGATGTCACGTTCGAGCGGGTCTATCTGCCCGTCGCACGGTACGAGGCGCATACATTCGCGGCGGTGAAGGGGATGCGCGCCGGATCGCGCGAACAGGGGGGCGACTTCTACAGCCTCGTCTGGCGCGACGCGCAGGAGGTCTGGCACAGGATTCTCGATCCCCTCGCCATGTCGCTTCCCTTCGGGGCCTTCGCTCCGGCGGAGCTCTACGATGTGGCCGCCATGCAGGCGCGTCGCGGCGACAAGGAGTATTTCGAGGGGTTTCGCGGCGAAACCCCCCACAAGTTCGGTCCGCCCACGAATATCCTGCAGATCCACGTGCCGACCGCCACGGCTGGGGGAACGCTGGCGAGCCTCACGCGGCAGTTCGAGCGTCTCGCCGAACGGGTCGAGAAGGACCTGACGCTCGACCCGATGGACCAGATCTTCCTGGGCTACGATGCCGTCCAGCTCTTGCCGGTCGAGCCGACGACGACCTACGAGACGGGTCCGGGCTTCTGGTCCGAGACGCCCGGCGAGACCGACGACGAGGTCATGGTCAGCCTCACCCGGCCCGACACGACGAACTGGGGCTACGATATCGTCATCTCCGGGATGGCGACGGTCAATCCTGTGCTGCTGGAATCGGGTCGTCCCGACGAGCTCGTCGATTTCGCCTCGGTGCTGCACAACTTTCCGACGAAACCCAAGAAGCTGATCTTCGACGTGGTGTTCGGCCATTCGGACAATCAGGGGCTCGACGCGCTCAACCACCATTTCTTCGCCGGGCCGAACATGTACGGCCAGAACATGGACTACAAGAACCCGGCGGTGCGCTCGATCATGCTCGAGCTGCAGCGCCGCAAGGTCGATTTCGGGGCGGATGGCGTGCGGGTCGACGGCGCGCAGGATTTCAAGTGGTGGGATGCCGGCACGCAGACGCTGCGCCACGACGACGAGTATCTCAATGCGATGTCCGACCTCGTCCAGGAGGTCGCGGGCACGCAGTATCGCCCGTGGTTCGTCTTCGAGGACGGACGCCCCTGGCCGCAGGAGGACTGGGAGCTGTCCTCGACCTATCGCGCGGTGATCGAGCAGCACGCCGATGCGGACGTGTTCCAGTGGGGGCCGCTGACCTTCGCGCACAACACGCCCTTCATCTACGGCTACTGGCTGTCAAAATGGTGGCGCATCCACGAGATGATGCATGTCGGATCGAACTGGATCTCGGGCACGGCCAACCACGATACGCTGCGGCGCGGGACGCAGGTCAATCCGAAGCTCAACATCAACACGCGCCTCGGCGACACGCAGATGGAGATCCTCGAGAAGGCCTACGACAACCCGGCCGTCAGCATGCTGACCTATGCCGCGTTCCCGGGCGTGCCAATGGATTTCCTGAACGCCACCGCACGCGCGAACTGGGGCTTCATCCGCAACCAGGACGACAAGTACGGCGTGAAGGTGGTGGCCGAAGAGGTGATCAGCCTCAAATGGCAGGTTGACACGTACCGCTATTCGGTGCCGGGCAATTTCCGACGCCTCAAGGAGCTGGGCTTCGAGACGCGGGAGGAGCTCGCGCGGTTCTTCGAATTCCTTCCGGCGCTCGTCGAGGTGACGGAATACGATCTCGACCACATCGCCAAGCTTCTGAACGGGGTGGAGCCGCCGCTTGCCGGGCCGGGACGCTTTACCGTGCGCGATCTCAAGATCATCGCGCGGGCGTGGATGGACGACATGCACGAATACTGCAACGTCGCGAATTCGACCTCGGCACTGCACGACGAGCAGACGAGCTTCATGCTCGCGCTCAGGCGCTTCCGGCGCGATCATGCGTGGCTGCGTGACAATCTCGGACCCGAGGATCACTTCGACTATCTTCGCCCCGTCGAGGGACGCACGATCTTTACCAGCTATCGCCGTCGCGGAAACGAGGAGATCTACGCGATCACCCATATGGAGGGCGGACCATCGGGCGAATTCGACCCGCTGCGCCTGCCGATCCCCGGTCTGGAAGGGGCGGGATGGACCTGTGCGCTGCGCACGCCCGGGATCGGTGAGGATTACATCTCCGGGCCGATCACGTTGCGCGATGCGATGGGGCTCGTCTTCACGCGCGGCATTTGATCCGGTTGCGATATGGGGCGGTCTTGCCCATGATATGAGCGATCGGACGACAGGAGTGGCGCAATGCTGAAGAGAATTGGTTCCGTCGATCGCTATGGGACGTTCGCGGCGGCGATCGTCCTCACGTTGATCTTTCTCTGGTTGAGCCTCACCAGCACCACGCTGTTCCTCGTGCCGGCGATCTTCTTCGGGATCTTCGCGATCGTGGGGATCTACGACATCACGCAGGTCGGCCATGCCGTCCTGCGCAACTATCCCGTCATCGGTCATATCCGCTATTTCTTCGAGCGGATCCGCCCGGAGATCCGGCAATACCTTCTCGAATCCGACCAGGACGAGGAGCCGTTCAGCCGCGAGGATCGCTCGATCATCTATCAGCGTGCGAAGGGCGAGGAATCCGCGCGTCCCTTCGGCACCAAGCAGAAGGTCTATCAGGGCGGGTACGCCTGGATGACGCATTCGATCATGCCGCGTCACCTCGACCGGCACGATTTCCGCGTGACGATCGGCGGCCCCGATTGCCGCCAGCCCTACGACGCGTCGCTCTACAACATCTCCGCCATGTCCTTCGGGTCGCTTTCGGCGAATGCGATCATGGCGCTCAACAAGGGCGCGAAGGCCGGTGGCTTCGCCCACGACACGGGCGAGGGGGGGCTTTCGAAATACCACCTGCACGGTGGCGATCTGATCTGGGAGATCGGATCCGGCTATTTCGGATGCCGCGACGAGAACGGGGGCTTCGATCCCGACATCTTCCGCGACAAGGCCCGCGATCCACAGGTCAAGATGATCGAGCTCAAGCTGAGCCAGGGCGCCAAGCCCGGCCATGGCGGGATGCTGCCCGCCGCCAAGATCACCAAGGAGATCGCCGAGGCGCGCGGCGTGCCGATGGGGCGCGATTGCGTCTCTCCCGCCGGGCATTCGGCCTTCTCGACGCCAAGAGAGCTCTGCCAGTTCATCGGGCGGCTGCGCGAGCTGTCGGATGGCAAGCCCGTGGGTTTCAAGCTTTGCATCGGGCACCGTCGCGAATTCATGTGCATCGTCAAGGCGATGATCGCCACCGGCATCTATCCCGACTTCATCGTCGTGGACGGCAAGGAGGGCGGCACGGGAGCCGCGCCGCTCGAATTCGCGAACCATGTGGGGATGCCGCTGACCGAGGGGCTGACCTTCGTGCACAACACGCTCAGGGGGGCCGATATCCGCGAGCGTATCCGCATCGGCGCGGCCGGCAAGCTCATCCACGCCTTCGACATCGCGCAGGCTTTCGCGATGGGGGCCGATTGGTGCAACTCGGCGCGCGGCTTCATGTTCGCAGTCGGCTGCATCCAGGCGCAGGCCTGCCATACGAACCGCTGCCCGACGGGCGTCACCACGCAGGACCCTTTGCGCCAGCGCGCCCTCGTGGTCGACGACAAGTCGGTCCGGGTCACGAACTTTCACCGCAACACGATGAAGGCCCTTGCCGAAATGGCGGCCGCGGCGGGCCTGGACGATCCGCGCGACTTCCTTCCGCACCACTTCATGAAGCGCGAGAATGACGGCGACATGGTCGAGGCATCGGATGCCTGGCCCTACATGGATGCGGGCCACCTGATCGAGAACGAGAAGGCCGAGATCGAGGACATCTACCTCAAGCGCTGGCGGCGCGCCTCGGCCGATACGTTCGAGCCGCCGGAGCCTTACGGCCGCTCGATCAAGCGGGGGCAGGCGAAACGACAGGCGGCCGAATAGCCGCCCGTCACTCCACCGTCACGGATTTGGCAAGGTTGCGCGGCTGATCCACGTCGGTGCCCTTGGCGATCGCCGTATGGTAGGCGAGCAACTGCGCGGGCACCGCATAGAGGATCGGGGCCCAGAGTTCGGGCACGTCCGGCATCTGCGCATGGTGCCAGACATTCGGCTGCGTCGAGAGGCCTGCCGCATCGCTGAACAGCACCACGCGCCCGCCACGCGCCATCACTTCCTGCATGTTGCTGACCGACTTCGCGAAGAGCCTGTCCGACGGGGCGAAGACGATGATCGGCACATGCTCGTCGACGAGCGCGATGGGCCCGTGCTTGAGTTCGCCCGATGCATAACCTTCGGCGTGGATGTAGCTGATCTCCTTGAGTTTCAGCGCCCCTTCGAGAGCGAGGGGATACATCGCGCCGCGCCCCAGAAAGAGGATGTCCTGCGCCTCGGAGATATCGCGGGCGATATCGCTGATCTCGGACTCGGCGTTGAGCGCATGGGCGATCAGGGCGGGGATGCGCCCCAGATCGTCGAGATGGCCGGCGATTTCGGACGCCGACAGCGTGCCGCGATCCTGTGCCGCCTTGAGCGCCAGAAGGCCCAGCACGGCCAGCTGGCAGGTGAAGGCCTTGGTCGAGGCGACGCCGATCTCGCGGCCCGCGAGGATCGGAAGCGCCAGATCTGAGGCCCGCGCGATCGAGGAACTCTCGACATTGACGACCGAGACGATCCGCGCGCGCCCCTCGCAATAGCGCAGCGCGGCAAGCGTGTCGGCCGTCTCGCCCGACTGGCTGACGAACACGGCGAGCGTGCCTTCGGGGATCGGGGGCTCGCGATAGCGGAATTCCGATGCGACATCGACCTCGACCGGCAGGCCGGCAAGCCGTTCGATCCAGTATTTCGCGGTATGGCAGGCATAGGAGGCGGTGCCGCAGGCGACCATCACGATGCGCGTCACATCCGAGAAGTCGATGCCCGGATCGGGGAAGGCGAGTGCACCGTCCCTGACGTAATGGCCCAGCACGGCGTCGAGCACTGCGGGCTGTTCGGCGATTTCCTTGGCCATCCAGTGGCGGTGGCCGCCCTTCTCGACGCGGCCCGCCTCGGGGGTGATCGGGACGCTCGTGCGAATGACGGGGCGGTTCGCCGCGTCGAAGATCTGCGCGGAGGCCCGCGTGAGGACGGCCCAGTCGCCTTCCTCGAGATAGGTCAGGTGATCCGTCATCGGCGCAAGCGCGATCGCGTCGGAGCCGACGAAGGCCTCTCCGTCGCCCAGCGAGATGGCAAGCGGCGATCCGCGACGCGCGACGATCATGAGGTCGTCGTGGCCGTCGAAGAGGAAGGCCAGCGCAAAGGCCCCTTCGAGGCGTTCGAGCGTGCGGGCCACGGCCTCCTGCGGGGTCGCGCCATCCTCGAGGAAGCTCTGGGTGAGGATCGCGACGGTTTCGGTGTCGGTCTCGGATTCGGTGCCGAGATTGCGGGCACCGAGTTCGTCCCGGAGCGCGGCGTAGTTCTCGATGATGCCGTTATGGACGACCGCGACGGACCCCGAACGATGCGGATGCGCGTTCGTGACGCTCGGCGCGCCGTGGGTCGCCCATCTGGTATGGCCGATGCCCGACATGCCGGGCAGGGGCGCGCGCACCAGATGATCCGACAGGTTGATGAGCTTTCCGACCGCGCGGCGACGGTCGAGCCGCCCCTCGTCGATTGTCGCGATCCCCGCACTGTCGTAGCCGCGGTATTCGAGGCGCTTCAGCGCCTCGACGAGGATCGGCGCGACCTGATGCCGGCCCAGAACACCCACGATCCCGCACATGTCAGATCCTGTCCTTGTTCTTGGCCGCGCGCAGCCTGTCCATGAACCGGCGCGCAAAGCCGTCCTTGTTCTGCTGGCGCGCGCGGGCGACCGCCATCGCACCGTCGGGCACGTCCATCGTCACGACCGACCCGGAGGCGGTCATCGCATCGCGCCCGACGCTGACCGGGGCCACGAGCATCGTGTTCGATCCGATGAAGGCATTGTCGCCGATGGTCGTTCGATGCTTGAAAACGCCGTCGTAATTGCAGGTGATCGTGCCCGCGCCGAGATTGGCGGCCGCCCCGATCTCGGCGTCGCCCACATAGCTGAGGTGGTTGACCTTGGCACCGTCGTGGATGCGGGCGTTCTTGGTCTCGACGAAGTTTCCGATGCGGACGCGCTCTGCGATGTCGGTGCCGGGGCGCAGCCGCGCATAGGGGCCGATCACCGCGCCTCCCGCGACCCGCGCCCCTTCGAGATGGCTGAACGCCCGGATCCGCGCGCCGCTTTCGATCGTCACGCCGGGGCCGAAGATCACGTGAGGCTCGATCGTGACGTCCTGCGCGACCCGCGTGTCGTAGGCGAAATGGACGGTTTCCGGTGCCGTGAGGGTGACGCCGGCCCCGAGCGCGGCTTCCCTGGCGCGGGCCTGGAAGAGCGCCTCGGCGCGGGCGAGTTCGGCGCGCGTGTTGACGCCCATCGTCTCGGCCTCGTCGCACGTCACGGCAGCGGTCCCGAGACCCGCCTCGCGCGCCGCGGCGACGATGTCGGTAAGATAGTACTCCCCGCTCGCATTGTCGTTGCCGATCCGGTCGATCAGTTCGAACAGGCGTTCGGCATCCGCACAGATAACACCGGAATTGCAGAGGGTTACGGAGCGTTCCTCGTCCGTCGCATCCTTGTATTCGACGATCCGTTCGAGCCGGCCGTCACGAAGGAGGAGCCGGCCGTAGCGACCGGGATCGGCGGCCTCGAAGCCCAGCACCACGATTCCCGCGCCGTCACGCCGGGCCTGCACCATCGCCCGAAGCGTCTCGGGCCGGATGAACGGCGTGTCGCCATAGAGCACGAAGACATCGCCCGTCGCGCCTGCCATCGCCTCGCGCGCTTGCGCCACCGCATGGGCGGTGCCGCGCTGCTGCGACTGGATCACGATGTCGAGCGCGGGGTCGTGCGACCGGGCGGCCTTCTTCACCGCATCGGCCCCGTGGCCCGCGACGAGGATGCGCCGCTCGGGCGAGAGATCCGCCGCGGAGCCGAGCGCGTGGACGAAGAGCGGCGCATGCGCCACCTCGTGCAGGACCTTGGGCAGATCGGATTTCATCCGCGTGCCCGCACCGGCGGCAAGAACGATCAGATGGGTTGCCATGGCACGCTTTCGTCTGCTCTCGGATTGCCGGCGTTTCTATCCCAGGTGCGCCCGGTTGCAATCCCCGCTTGCCTTCACATGACGTTGCTGCAGGTTACAGCCGGCTGAACGAGGGAGCGGCGCATGCGAACGGTGATCTTCGATCTGGACGGGACGCTCATGGATACGAGCGGCGACCTGATCGCGGCGGCCAATGCCTGTTTCCGCGATCTCGGCCATGGGGACCTGCTGCGCCCCGAAACCGACAAGGCCATCGCCCATCGCGGCGCGCGCGCGATGCTGCGGGCGGGCCTCGGACGGGTGGAGATCGAGGACGAGGATCTGGTCGATCGCCAGTATCAGCCGCTGCTCGATCACTATGGCGAGGCGATCTGCGTGCATTCGACGTTCTATCCGGGGGCGATCGAGGTGGCGGACACGTTGCGCGCGCGCGGCATCCGCGTGGGCATCGCCACCAACAAGCCCGAATGGCTGGCCGACAAGCTGCTGCGCGCCGTCGGCCTGCGCGAGCATTTCGGGCCGCTGGTCGGGGCCGACACGCTCGAGACGCGCAAGCCCGATCCCCTGCATTTCTGGGAAGCCGTGGACCGGGCGGGCGGCGACCGGCTGCAGGCCGTCCTCGTGGGCGATACCGAAACCGACCGCGAGACCGCGCGCCGGGCGGATGCGCCGTCGATCCTCGTGGCCTTCGGACCGGAAGGGCGCGGGATCGAACGTCTTTCCCCCGATGCGCTGCTCGAGCATTTCGACGATCTGCCGGATCTCTTCGACGGGCTCATGTTGCGGAACGGCGCGCGGCGGGTTTCGTGACGGAGGGGGCGTGACGGGCAGGCCGAAGGTCCGCGGCCTGAACGGCTGGGCGCTGCTTTCGCTCGGCGCGGTCATCGTGACGGCGGCGGTCATGGGCTTCGTCGTCGGCTTGCGCGCCATCACCCTGGACGAGAGCGAAGTCCTCATGAGCTATGCGGAACGCTATGCCGAGGAGACGGGCGGCAGCATCGGCGACTGCGTCGGTCTGCCCGGAGACGGCGATGTCTGGATGCGCGTCGCCTGCCTTGGCGATCCGCCGCGGGTCTACGGCATCTCGCGGTTCGGCTTCGAGGTCGATCCGGGCGTTGACCCCACGCTCTGACGCGCGGCCTTGCGGGGCGGAGGGCGCACCCCTAAGGTTCCCGGGCGGGAGATTTGGGAGGATCTTGTTGCGGTGAAGCTCACATCCGGGATCCTGACCAATTCGGCGGAATTCGCCGAGAACCGCGACCATCATCTCGGCCTCATCGAGGAAATGCGGGACGCCGCCGAACGCGCCATGGCGGGTGGCGGTGCGCAAGCGCGCGAGCGTCACGAGGCGCGCGGAAAGATGGCCCCGCGCGACCGGGTGGCGGCGCTGCTCGATCCCGGATCTCCCTTCCTCGAGGTCGGGCTGACGGCGGCGCACGGAATGTACGACGGCGGCGCCCCCGCGGCCGGGGCCGTGGCGGGTGTGGGGCGGGTCGCGGGGCGGCAATGCATGATCATCGCGAACGACGCGACTGTGAAGGGCGGGACCTATTACCCGATGACCGTGAAGAAGCATCTTCGCGGGCAGGAGATCGCGGAAGAGAACCATCTGCCCTGCATCTATCTGGTGGATTCGGGCGGCGCGAACCTCCTGCAGCAGGACGAGGTCTTCCCGGGCCGCGACCATTTCGGGCGGATCTTCTACAATCAGGCGAACATGAGCGCGAAGGGCATCGCGCAGATCGCGGTCGTGATGGGATCGTGCACCGCCGGGGGGGCCTACGTGCCCGCCATGTCGGATGTGACGATCATCGTGCGCGATCAGGCGACGATCTTCCTGGCCGGTCCGCCCTTGGTGAAGGCCGCCACGGGCGAGGTGGTGAGCGCCGAGGATCTGGGCGGCGGCGACGTGCATACGCGGCTGAGCGGCGTGGCCGATTACCTGGCCGAAGACGACGCGCATGCGCTGGCCCTTGCCCGGCAGGCGGTCGCATCGCTCGGGGCGGGGCCCGCGTCGGACGTGATCCGCGAAGCGCCCGAGGCCCCCGCCTTCGACCCCGAGGAGGTTCTGGGCATCGTGCCGCGGAGCCTGACCACCCCATACGACGTGCACGAGGTGATCGCACGGCTGGTCGACGGGTCGCGCTTCGACGAGTTCAAGGCGCGGTTCGGTGACACGCTCGTCACGGGCTTCGCCCATATCGACGGCTGGCCGGTCGGGATCGTCGCGAATAATGGCGTGCTGTTCTCGGAGGCCGCGCAGAAGGGCGCGCATTTCATCGAGCTTTGCGCGCAGCGGCGCGTGCCGCTCCTCTTCCTGCACAACATCACCGGCTTCATGGTGGGCCGACAGTACGAGAATCAGGGCATCGCGCGGCACGGGGCCAAGATGGTGACGGCCGTCTCGACCGCCGCGGTGCCGAAGATCTCGATGCTGATCGGCGGGTCCTTCGGTGCCGGCAATTACGGCATGGCGGGACGCGCCTTCTCGCCGCGCTTCGTCTGGACCTGGCCCAATTCGCGGATCGCCACGATGGGCGGGCCGCAGGCCGCGGGCGTCCTCGCGACCGTCACGCGCACCCAGAAGGAAAAGCGCGGAGAGGATTGGAGCGAGGCCGAGGAGGACGCCTTCAAGGCACCGATCCTCGACCAGTTCGCGCGGCAATCCCATCCCCTCTATGCGAGCGCGCGGCTCTGGGATGACGGGGTGATCGATCCGCGGCGCGCGCGGGGCGTGCTGTCGCTCAGCCTCGCCGCGGCCCTGAACGCACCGATCCCCGAGACGCGGTTCGGCGTCTTCCGGATGTAGCAGGCATGCGGGGAGGGGAGTGAACATGTTCGAGCGTATCCTGATCGCCAATCGCGGCGAGATCGCCTGCCGCGTGATCGACACGTGCCGCAGGCTCGGCGTCGAGACGGTCGCGGTCTTCTCCGAAGCCGATGCCGGCGCGCGCCATGTCGCGATGGCGGACATCGCTGTCGGGATCGGCGGCGCGGCCCCGTCGGAAAGCTATCTGAACGGCGATCGCATCATCGCGGCGGCGAAGGCGACCGGTGCCGAGGCGATCCACCCGGGCTATGGCTTTCTGAGCGAGAACCCGGACTTCGTGCAGGCGGTCGCGGCGGCGGGCCTCGTCTTCATCGGGCCGTCGGCCGAGGCGATCCGCAAGATGGGCCTCAAGGACGCCGCCAAGGCCGTGATGGAGGCTGCGGGCGTTCCGGTCGTCCCGGGCTATCACGGGCGCAATCAGGATGACGCGCATCTGGGCCGCGAGGCCGACCGGATCGGCTTTCCGGTGATGATCAAGGCGGTCGCGGGCGGCGGCGGCAAGGGCATGAGGATGGTCGAGCGCGCCGAGGATTTCGCCGAGGCGCTCGGCTCGGCGCGGTCGGAGGCGCGCAACGCGTTCGGCAACGATACCGTCCTGATCGAGAAGTTCGTGACGCGGCCCCGCCATATCGAGATCCAGGTCTTCGGCGACGGCACCCGCGCCGTGCATCTGTTCGAGCGGGATTGCTCGCTCCAGCGGCGTCATCAGAAGGTGATCGAGGAGGCTCCGGCCCCCGGCATGCGGCCCGAGATGCGCGCCGCGATGGGGGCCGCGGCCGTCCGCGCGGCCGAGGCGATCGGCTATGCCGGTGCCGGAACGGTCGAGTTCATCGTCGACGGAACCGAGATGGAGGGAGAGCCCGGGCGAGGCTTCTTCTTCATGGAGATGAACACCCGTCTGCAGGTCGAGCATCCGGTCACGGAAGAGGTCACGGGCGTCGATCTGGTCGAGTGGCAGCTTCGCGTGGCGGCGGGAGAGGACCTCCCGGTCCGTCAGGACGATCTGGTCCTCTCGGGCCATGCGATGGAGGTGCGGCTCTATGCCGAGGATGCGGCGGCGGGGTTCCTGCCCGCCACCGGCACGCTTCATGCGCTGCGGTTTCCCGACGGCGTGCGGATCGAGACCGGCGTGCGCGAGGGGGACGCGATTTCGCCGCATTACGACCCGATGATCGCGAAGATCATCGCGCGCGGAGAAAGCCGGGAGGCCGCGATGCGCGTGCTGGCGCGGGCGCTCGGGAAGATGGTCGTGGCCGGGACCGTGACGAACAAGGCGTTCCTTCAGGCATTGCTCGGTCACCAGGGGTTCCGCGCCGGGCGGGTCGATACCGGGCTCATCGGGCGCGAGATGGAAAGCCTCGTGCAGACTGCCGAGCCACCGGCGGAGGCCGTCGCATTGGCCGCGATCGCGGCGCTGGGCCTCCACCGGCCGGGTGACGACTTGCAGGGTTTCGCGCTTTGGTCCGGCCGCGGGCAGCCCTGCCTGTTGAGATCGGGCGAGCGTGAGCTGTCGCTTCGGGTCGAGTGCGATGGCGGAACGGTTCGCCGTGTCATGGGCGAGGGGATGGATCTCAGGCTGGTGCGCCTCGGGGATGCCTGGCGCATCGACGGCCGCCGGATGCCGGATCCCGTGCGGGTGGGTGCCCGCATCGCCGTTGCGCAAGGACCGGGATTCGTCTTCGAGGCGGTCGATCCTCTGGATCGGGCATCGATCGCGGGACCGGGCGAGGATGTCGTGACCGCCCCGATGCCGGGTCTTGTCAGGACACTGCACGTCGCGCCGGGCGACGCGGTCGAGGCGGGCGACCCGCTCGCCGTGCTGGAGGCCATGAAGATGGAGCATGTCCTGCGCGCGGGCCGCTCGGGCGAGATCGCCAAGATCATGGTGGAGGAGGGCGCTCAGGTCAGCGCCGGCGACGCGCTTCTGCGCCTCGCCGAGGAATGAGCGCCGGACCATGGTCCTTTTCGTTCCGGCCTGATAGGGGAGCGCCACGATCCGCGAGACGGGACCCCGATGATCACTCTCCACCATTGCCATCAGACACGTTCCATGCGGACGCTCTGGCTGCTCCATGAACTCGACGTCGAGTTCCAGCTTCGCGTCCGGCCCTTCGACCGGTCGCTGCGCGATCCGGAATATCTCTCGCTCAATCCTGCGGGGCGGGTCCCCGCGCTCGAGATCGACGGAGAAGTCATCTGGGAGACGGGTGCCATCACCGAAGTGCTCTGCGAGCGCTTTGCGGATCGCGGTCTGGGTCGCCCGCCCGGCGATATCGACCGCCCCGATTTCCTCGTCTGGCTGCACTTCGCCGAGACGATCAGCCAGCATGCCGCCGCGCTGACGCAGCAACATATCGTGATCTACGAAGACGCGATGCGCTCGCCCACGGTCATGAAGATCGAGGCCAAGCGGCTCGAGAAATGCTTCGCTGCGATCGAGGCGCGGCTGTCGACGCCGCTCGAGAATCGCGACTACCTGCTGACGAGCGGCTTCTCGGCGGCCGACATCTCGGTCGGGCAGGCCGTCTACATGGCCCGCCACTTCGCCCGGCTCGATCCGTTCCCCGAAGTCGCGCGGTGGTACGCGCAGATCACCGAGCGCGAGACCTTCGCCAACGCGCTGCCACCTGCCGGCGCGGAGCTGCTTTACGACCGGGAATTCTATCCGCCCTGGCCCGAATGACGCACGGCCTGCGCCGATGTGACCTGCGCGGCGGCGTTGACGCTTGGCTGACGCGCCTCTAAATCCAATCCCAACGCACCGGACGGTCCGACGATACGAAGGAAGCCACCACTTATGGACGCCATCCTCTCCCGCGAATACCTGCCCATCATGATCCTGCTGGGATTCGCCGTCGCACTCGGCCTGATCCTGATGCTGGCCGCGATGATCGTCGCGGTGCGAAACCCCGATTCCGAGAAGGTCAGCGCCTATGAATGCGGGTTCAACGCGTTCGACGACGCACGGATGAAATTCGACGTGCGGTTCTACCTCGTGTCGATCCTGTTCATCATCTTCGACCTCGAGATCGCGTTCCTGTTCCCCTGGGCGGTGAGCTTCAACGTGATGAGCGACGCGGCCTTCTGGTCGATGATGGTATTCCTCGGCGTGCTGACCGTCGGATTCGCCTACGAATGGAAGAAAGGGGCACTCGAATGGGAGTAGTCACCAACCCGAACGCCGCCGGTGCCGATCGCGACGTGGCCACGCAAGAGCTCAACAACGAGCTGACCGACAAGGGCTTCCTGCTCACGACGTCCGAGGACATCATCAACTGGGCGCGGACAGGCAGTCTGCACTGGATGACCTTCGGCCTCGCCTGCTGCGCGGTCGAGATGATGCACACCTCCATGCCGCGCTACGATGCCGAACGGTTCGGTGTCGCGCCGCGTGCCTCTCCGCGTCAGTCGGACGTGATGATCGTGGCGGGCACGCTGACCAACAAGATGGCCCCCGCGCTCAGGAAGGTCTACGACCAGATGCCCGAGCCGCGCTACGTGATCTCGATGGGGTCCTGCGCCAATGGCGGCGGGTACTACCACTACAGCTACAGCGTCGTGCGCGGCTGCGACAGGATCATCCCCGTCGACATCTACGTGCCGGGCTGTCCGCCGACGGCCGAGGCGCTGCTCTACGGGATCCTGCAGCTTCAGCGCAAGATCCGCCGCACCGGCACGATTTCCCGTTGAGGAGGGCATAGCATGGCCGAAGCCCTGAAAGAGCTCGGAGAGCACATCAAGTCGCGTCGCAAGGATTGCGTGCTCGACTACGATATCGCGCTGGGCGAGTTGACGATGACCGTCTCGCTGAGCTCGCTCGTCTCGCTGATCGAGTTCCTGAAATCCGACAGTTCCTGCCAATTCTCGACGCTGGTCGACATCACGGCGATCGACCATCCGTCGCGGGAGACGCGCTTCGAGCTCGTCTACCACTTCCTGTCGATGTACCAGAACCAGCGTATCCGCCTGAAGGCCGAGGTGCGCGAGGACGAGATGGCCCCGTCGATCACGAGCGTCCATCCCTCGGCCAACTGGTTCGAGCGCGAGGTCTTCGACATGTTCGGGATCCTTTTCGCGGGCCATCCCGACCTGCGGCGCATCCTCACGGATTACGGTTTCCGGGGGCATCCGCTCCGCAAGGATTTCCCGACGACTGGCTATACCGAGGTTCGGTACGACGAAGTCAGCAAGCGCGTCGTCTACGAGCCGGTGAGCCTCGTCCAGGAATATCGGCAATTCGATTTCATGAGCCCCTGGGAAGGGGCGGAATACGTCTTGCCCGGCGACGACAAGGCCGAGGCCAAATCGTGATGGGCCATGCGGCCAGCGTCGAAACCGTGCCGGCATTCTCCGTGCCGGACGGCTTCGTGCTGGCCGAGCGCTTTCGCGGCCTCCGCACCCTGTTTTTCGTTCTGGGAACGCAGAAGGCGTCGACGACGTGGCTGGCCAGGATGCTGTCGAAATCCGCCGAGTGTCACGTGTCGCCCACGAAAGAGCTGCATTACTGGGACATGCGCGAACGCCGCAAGGCAAGGTCCGCCGCCATCGCCAAGTGCAACGAGACGATCCGGAACAAGCTCCGTGACATGGCGCTGTCGATCGGCCATCCCGCGCGCGCAAGGGTGGCGCTCAACCAGCTGCGGCTCGGTCTTGCAAAGCGGTCGCTGACGATCGACCCGTCGGTGCAGAACTACTGCCGGCTCCTGATGCGGGGTCGGCGCGACCAACCCGTTGTCGGAGAGCTTACGCCGGTATATTGCCTCCTCTCCGCCGAAACGATCCGTCGCATGGCGCACCTTCACGACGACACGCGGTTCGTCTTCGTCATGCGCGACCCCGTCGACCGGCTCTGGTCGGGCGTGAAGCAGGCGTTCCAGACGGATACGCGCCCGCGGGACAGAGTTTGGAGCGACATCAGAGCGACGTTCGAGGCGTCCATCGACGATCCGTCTTCCAAGGCCTACCGGCTGAGCGATTACAAGGCGATCATCTCGAATGTGGAACAGGCGGTCGAGCCGGACCGCATTGCCTATTTCTTTCACGAGACGATCAGGACGGACGGCGAGATGAGACGGCTTTCGAGCCATCTCGGCCTGACCGGGATCGACGTCGAGCCGGAACGCCGCGTCAATCGCAGCTTGCATGACGGTCTCGCATTGCCGGAAGACGCCGCGCGCCGCGCGCGCGATACTTTCGAACCAACCTATGCGTTCGTGGCCGAACGCTTCGGCGAACGGATGCCGCCATCGTGGCGCGCCGCGCCGGTGAACTGAAAAGGGGGCTTCGGGTCCATGAAAGATACCGATTTCGAAGACGCTCTGACGGGCGAACAGAAGATCCGTAACTTCAACCTGAACTTCGGCCCGCAACATCCGGCGGCGCACGGCGTTCTGCGGCTGGTCCTCGAGCTCGACGGCGAGATCGTCGAGCGCTGCGACCCGCATATCGGTCTGCTCCATCGCGGCACCGAGAAGCTGATGGAGAGCCGGACATATCTCCAGAACCTGCCGTATCTCGACAGGCTCGACTACGTGTCGCCGATGAACCAGGAACATGCCTGGTGCCTCGCCATCGAGAAGCTGACGGGGACCGAGGTACCGCGCCGCGCATCGCTCATCCGGGTGCTCTATTCCGAGATCGGTCGCATCCTGAACCACCTGATGAACGTGACGACGCAGGCGATGGACGTGGGCGCTCTGACACCCCCTCTCTGGGGCTTCGAGGAACGCGAGAAGCTCATGGGCTTCTACGAGCAGGCCTGCGGTGCGCGCCTTCATGCGGCCTATTTCCGTCCGGGCGGCGTGCATCAGGATCTGCCGGACAAGCTGATCGAGGAAATCGACGCGTGGTGCGATCCGTTCCTGAAGGTCCTTCAGGACATCGACGACCTTCTGACGGACAACCGGATCTTCAAGCAGCGCAACGTCGATATCGGCATCGTCAACGAACAGGAGATCCAGGACTGGGCCTTCTCGGGCGTGATGGTGCGCGGATCCGGCCTCGCCTGGGATCTGCGTCGCTCGCAGCCCTACGAATGCTATGACGAATTCGATTTCCAGATTCCCGTCGGCAAGAACGGCGATTGCTTCGACCGGTATCTCTGCCGCATGGCCGAGATGCGGGAATCGGTGAAGATCATCCGTCAGGCATGCGAGAAGCTGAGGGTCGAGAAGGGCCCGATCATGCATCGCGGCAAGCTGTCGCCGCCGACGCGTGGCGACATGAAGACCTCGATGGAAGCGCTGATCCACCACTTCAAGCTCTACACCGAAGGCTTCCACGTTCCCGCGGGCGAGGCGTATGCCGCGGTGGAGGCTCCGAAGGGCGAATTCGGCGTCTACATGGTCGCCGACGGAACCAACAAGCCCTACCGCGCCAAGCTCCGCGCGCCGGGCTATCTGCACCTTCAGGCGATGGATCACATCGCCAAGGGGCACCAGCTCGCCGATGTCGCCGCGATCATCGGAACGCTCGACGTCGTGTTCGGCGAGATCGACAGGTGAGCGCTCGACGGTCCCTCCCGCGCTTGCACGCGGGGGCGGGGCCGGTATAGGACCCGGCTCGAAGACCGATGCGCCCGAGCCCGATACCCGGTCGGTGCCGTCCGCGACGCCCGATGCGATAGGAATACCACGATGCTGAGACGCCTCTATCACGACCAGCCCGAAAGTTTCGCCTTCACGGCCGAGAATCGCGAATGGGCCGAGGCGCAGATGACGAAGTTTCCCGAAAGCCGTCAGGCCTCGGCGGTCATCCCGCTCCTGTGGCGCGCGCAGGAACAGGAAGGCTGGCTCAGCCGCCCGGCGATCGAGGAAGTCGCGCGGATGCTCGACATGGCCTATATCCGGGTGCTCGAGGTCGCGACCTTCTACTTCATGTTCCAGCTGCAGCCCGTGGGCAGCGTCGCCCATATCCAGGTCTGCGGCACGACGTCGTGCATGATCTGCGGTGCCGAGGATCTGATGGCCGTCTGTCGCGACAAGATCGCGAAGCGTCCCCACCAGATCAGCGATGACGGCAAGTTCAGCTGGGAAGAGGTGGAATGCCTCGGAGCCTGTGCGAACGCGCCGATGGTGCAGATCGGCAAGGATTACTACGAGGACCTGACCGAAGAGAGCTTCGCCAACCTGCTCGACCGGTTCGCCGCGGGCGAAGTCCCGGCACCGGGGTCGCAGCAGGGCCGCTTCGCGTCCGAGCCGAAATCCGGGCTGACCAGCCTCGACGAGGACGCGGTTCAGGACGCGAATGCGAGCAACACGCTCGCCCGCGACCTCGCGGATACGATCAAGCGCATCGATGGCAGCGAGGTGCCGATCCGGACGCCGTGGCGCGATCTGGACCAGCCCGGTGCGGCGACCCCGCCGCCAGTTCGCGACGATCTGCTCGGGCCGAAGGGCGGCATCGACGAGCCGACGCCGGGGGCCCAGCCCGCCGCCGACAAGGAGATCAGCGACGACGGCATCACCAAACAGGAGGCCGAGGTCGACGGCAAGGGCCGCCCGGAAGAGGGCGACGTGGCCGAGGAACCGGCGGGCGAGGCGAAGCGCGGCGAGATCCGCGCGGCCGGTGAAACCGACGAAACCGTGGGCTCCGAACGCGAACGTCTGGGCGACGGGTCCGGCCCGCTGAGCGGCGAGGCGTCCGGCAGCACCGCGCCGGGCCTCCCCGAAGCGGGCGACACCGCCGCGAGCCAGGAAACGCGCGTTCTTGCCAGCGACGAGCGCCAGCCGCAGGCCCTCGACGCGCCGCGCTCGGGTACTGCCGACGATCTCAAGCGGATCAACGGCATCGGCCCGAAACTCGAGGAGTCCCTCAACGGCATCGGCATCTATCATATCGACCAGATCGCCGAATGGTCCCCGCACGAAGTCGCCTGGATCGACCGGAACCTCGAAGGGTTCAAGGGCCGGGCGAGCCGTGACGACTGGACCGGTCAGGCGCGCAAACTGACGCAGGGTGGGGAGACAGAAAGCTGATCGCGCGCTAGATGTTTCTCTGAAGGGCCATGATGGGCCCGTTGAACAGGGATGGATGGAAGATGAGCAAGCAGACGCAGGGATCCATGATCCTGGTGGCGGCCCTCGCCGGAGGCTTCGGGTTCGTGGCTTTCGTGGGGCTTATGGTGGTTGGCGGTTTCTCGTTCTCTCCCGCCCTGTTTCTTGCCCTCGTGGTTGCCGCGGCGGCCGCGATCTTTCTCTTCACGGGATTTCACAAGGCCAACGACACTCCGGCCCTCTCCGTGCGCGAACACCGGTCGCTGACACCTTCGAGTGACGGCAAGCTCGGCAACCGCACGGTCGAATCCGGGACAGCCGGCCTGAAGCCCGGGACCGCGGGTGTCGCCGCGGGCTCGGACAAGTCCGCCGAGACCGAAGCGCCCGCCATCTATCCGGCCGAAACGGGCCGGCAGGGGGCGGCGGGTCTCGCCTCGGGCGCGGTCGCCGATGTGCGCAACGCCCATGCCGACAGTTTCGAAGGGACGCCCTTCGATGCAGGCGCTAGGAAAGCCGATGACGGGACGGCACCGGGTACGACGGCGGAGGCCAGGCCGGAGACCGCGTCCGAGCCGGTCGCGATCGGATCATCGGGAACGGCGGCGAGCAGTGTCGCAGGCACCGCGGCTTCGGATCCGTCGCCGCGGGAGAATGCACAGGTTTCGGTCGATGATACGATCATCGGGACCGAGCCCGCGCGTCTCGACGGTCCGCGCGACGGCGGAGCGGACGATCTGAAGGAGATCCGGGGCATCGGCCCGCGGCTGGAGGAAACGCTGAACCGTATGGGCTTCTACCATCACGACCAGATCGCCGGATGGACCGATGGGGAAGTCGCCTGGGTGGACGAGAACATCGAAGGGTTCCGCGGCAAGGCAAGTCGTGACGACTGGCGCAGCCAGGCGAAGGATCTTACCGCGTCGTGACGCTGAGCGGTCGAGGATGGACGGTCCCGCGGGGCAGGGGGCATCATGTCCCGCGCTGACGAGCTCGCCCAGGCGAAGCAGGCGCGGAATGTCGGCGTGGTGCTCGCCGCGACGATGGTCGTCTGGGTCGTCGGGCAATGGGTCGGCGGATGGCTGGGCCTTCCGGCGCGATATGTGTTCCTGCTCGACCTGGCGGCACTCGCCGCCTTCGTCTGGGCTTTGATCGTGACGTTTCGCATCTGGCGACGGCGTCGCGACGCATCGAAATGAGTTATCGGCGGCCGCCGGATGGTCGCCCGTAGGCAAGGATATCCGTTATGCTGGACGACAAGGACCGCATCTTCACCAACCTCTACGGTCTCAAGGACCGTTCGCTCGCCGGAGCGAAGGCGCGGGGGCATTGGGACGGCACGGCAGACATCATCAAGAAGGGTCGTGACTGGATCGTTCAGGAGATGAAGGATTCGGGCCTGCGCGGTCGTGGGGGCGCGGGCTTCCCGACCGGCGTCAAATGGTCCTTCATGCCGAAGGAATCGGACGGTCGGCCGTCCTATCTCGTGGTGAACGCCGACGAATCGGAGCCCGGAACCTGCAAGGACCGGGAGATCATGCGCCACGATCCGCACACGCTGATCGAGGGCTGCCTGATCGCGAGCTTCGCGATGAACGCGCATGCCTGCTACATCTATATCCGAGGCGAATACATCCGCGAGCGCGAGGCGCTCCAGGCGGCGATCGACGCCGCCTATGACGACGGATTGCTGGGCAAGAACGCCGCCGGGTCCGGCTGGGATTTCGACCTCTACCTGACGCACGGGGCGGGGGCCTATATCTGCGGCGAGGAAACCGCCCTTCTCGAAAGCCTCGAAGGCAAGAAGGGCATGCCTCGGATGAAGCCGCCGTTTCCGGCGGGCGCGGGTCTCTACGGGTGCCCGACCACGGTCAACAACGTCGAATCGATCGCCGTCGCACCGACCATCCTGCGCCGTGGCGCGTCCTGGTTCTCGAGCTTCGGACGCGAGAACAACGCGGGCACCAAGCTTTTCGCGATCTCGGGGCACGTGAACAATCCGTGCGTCGTCGAGGAAGCGATGTCGATCACCTTCGAGGAGCTGATCGACAAGCATTGCGGCGGGATTCGCGGCGGTTGGGACAACCTCAAGGCGGTCATTCCCGGTGGATCCTCGGTTCCGTGCCTGCCCGGGCGGGTGATGCGCGAGGAAGGCATCA
Source organism: Palleronia sp. LCG004 (assembly GCF_032931615.1). NCBI lineage: Bacteria > Pseudomonadati > Pseudomonadota > Alphaproteobacteria > Rhodobacterales > Roseobacteraceae > Palleronia > Palleronia sp. LCG004. The sequence continues at coordinate 1,545,245 of NZ_CP136759.1, read as the reverse complement.
TGGATTTCGACTGGCTGAGGGAGAATCGCTCGGGTCTCGGGACCGCGGCGGTGATCGTGATGGATCAGTCCACCGACATCATCAAGGCGATCTGGCGGCTGAGCGCGTTCTACAAGCACGAGAGCTGCGGTCAGTGTACGCCCTGCCGCGAAGGGGCGGGCTGGATGATGCGCGTGATGGATCGTCTCGTGAAGGGCGATGCCGAACCGTCCGAGATCGACATGCTGCTCGACGTCACGAAGCAGGTCGAGGGCCACACGATCTGTGCGCTCGGCGATGCCGCCGCATGGCCGATCCAGGGCCTGATCCGGCATTTCCGTGACGAGATCGAGGAGCGCATCGCGTCGAAGCGCGCGCCGGTCGCGGCCCAGTAATCCCGAGCCGGGACGAAAGGGCCGCGCGTCGGAATTGCGAAGACCGGTCGGTCGGGGTATCCGCGATGCGCGGCCCTGTGTCGCGACGAGGAAGGGAGCGGGACGTGACACGACTGATTGCGGGCGTATTGGCCCTGTCCCTGGTTGCAGGCTGCGACACGATAAGCCGTTTCAACCCGTTCACGTCGATGGGGCAGCCCGAGGCCCCGCTGCCGTTCGACGCGCGGATCGACGTGGCTCGCGGGTCGCCGGTCTTCGCCGTCGGTGTACAGACACGGGGCGCGGCGCTGGCGGCCTGGCGCGAATCGGCCCGCTATCAGGGGACGCGCTACTGCCTTGCCCGGTTCGGATCGTCGCGGATCGACTGGCAGCGATCCGATGCGACGGGCGATTGGGCGATCGCCGCTCTTCCCGACGGCCGCGCGCTTGTCCGAGGGCGCTGTACCTCACGGTAACGTCGAAGTTGCCGACTTGCATCGGCGGCTTTCCGCTCTTTATTAGGATCTATGGGTCAGACTGCGGTCCTGATCCCTGAAGAGCATGACGGAGCCTGCCATGAAAACCTGGAAATCCCTTGTCCTGGCGGCGGCCTTCCTGTCGCCCGCGCTGGCGCTCGAGGCACAGCAAGTGCCTCTGAAGGAGAACGAGGTCGTCCGGAACGGCTTCTATGCCATCGGCCTGGCCGACGAGATCCGCAAGAACTGCCCCGATATCAGCCCGCGCCTCATCCGGGCGTATTCCATGCTGAAATCGCTCGAAAGCTACGCACGCGAGAACGGCTACAGCGAAGCCGACGTGAAGGCGCTCGAGGACGATGACGCGGCGAAGGATGCCCTGCGGGCCGAGATCCGCAGCGATCTTGCCGCACGGGGGGTGACGGACGGGTCGAGCGCGGGCTATTGTCAGGTCGGACGCGAGGAAATCGCGCGCAACACGCCCGCCGGGCGCCTGCTCAGGGGAAATTGATGAAAGCTGTCCTGATGGCCTGTGCGCTGGTCGCATCGGCCGGCATCGCCGGTGCCCAGAATCGCATCCTGGCCGCGCATCCGCCCGGATACATCCCGCTCACGGTGCCGGCCGACGTGCAGGTGGTGATTCCCCGTCAGGACGGGTTTTCCCTTCGCAGGCGCGACCGGTTCGAAATCTACGTCACGCCCAATATCGTCCCCGAACGTCAGGCGACGGTTCGCGCCGCCTCCGCCGCCGCCGCGCATTGCCGTGCGCGTCACGGATCGGCTGCCGCGACGATCGACGGGACCTTCCGCTATACCGAGCTTCATCTCGGAAGCTGGGGCTTCACCGGATATTGCCGCTAGCGGCGTCGTCTGCGACAAATCCGCGATTGGGGCGATTGCGCGGTTTTCTCCGTCGGCGATCGGCGTTACATGACGCGTGACGGCCCTTTGGGGGCTGCCCGACCGCCTTCGGGACCCATGGTTATGGAGTTGTCTTCATGAGCGATCTTCGCACCATCATCATCGACGGACGGGAGATCGACGTCGACCCGGCGATGACGCTGATCCAGGCTTGCGAGCAGGCCGATATCGAGATCCCCCGCTTCTGCTATCACGAACGTCTGAGCATCGCCGGCAATTGCCGCATGTGCCTGGTCGAGGTCGTCGGCGGCCCTCCGAAGCCCGCGGCCTCCTGCGCGATGCAGGTGCGCGACCTTCGCCCCGGCAAGGACGGCGCGCCGCCGGAGATCAAGACCTCCAGCCCGATGGTCAAGAAGGCCCGCGAGGGCGTGATGGAGTTCCTGCTGATCAACCATCCGCTCGACTGCCCGATCTGCGACCAGGGCGGGGAATGCGACCTCCAGGACCAGGCGATGGCCTACGGCGTGGATTTCTCGCGCTACCGCGAGCCGAAGCGCGCCGTGTCGAATCTCGACCTCGGGCCGCTCGTCGGGACGCACATGACGCGGTGCATCTCGTGCACGCGCTGCGTCCGCTTCATCACCGAGGTCGCCGGCATGCCCGAACTCGGCCAGACCGGTCGCGGCGAGGATGCCGAGATCACCTCCTATCTCGGAGCCACACTCGATTCCGAGATGCAGGGCAACATCGTCGATCTTTGCCCCGTGGGTGCGCTGACCTCGAAGCCCTACGCCTTCACCGCACGGCCCTGGGAATTGCAGAAGACCGAGACGATCGACGTGATGGACGCGCTCGGCTCGAACATCCGCGTCGACACCAAGGGGCGCGAAGTCATGCGCATCCTGCCGCGCAACAATGACGGCGTGAACGAGGAATGGCTCGCCGACCGGTCTCGCTATGTCTGGGACGGCCTGCGCCGTCAGCGGCTCGACCGTCCGTTCATCCGCGAGAACGGCAAGCTCCGCCCGGCAAGCTGGCCCGAGGCGCTGTCGGCCGCGGCCGCCGCGATGAAGGGCCGCAAGGTCGCGGGCATCGTCGGTGATCTCGCGCCGACCGAGGCGATCTTCGCCCTGAAGGAGTTGATCGAGGGGCAGGGCGGCAAGATCGAATCCCGTCTCGACGGTGCCAAGCTGCCCGCGGGCAACCGTGCGGGATATGCCGGGACCGCCACGATCGAGGATATCGATCATGCCCGCACCGTTCTGATCGTCGGGGCCAATCCGCGCACCGAAGCGCCCGTTCTCAATTCGCGCATTCGCAAGGCTTGGCTGCGCGGTGCGGATGTCGCGCTCGTCGGCGAGGCGGTGGATCTCACCTACGATTACCATCACGCGGGCGACAAGGTCGCCGACCTGCGCGATCTGATCGACAAGGGCGTGAGCGACGAGACGCGCGACGAGAAGAGCGCGATCATCATCGTCGGCCAGGCGGCGCTGCGTCGACCCGACGGGGCCGCGATCCTGGCCGAAGCGCAGAAGATGGCCGAAATCGCGAATGCCGGTTTGCTGATCCTGCACGTCGCGGCCTCGCGCGTCGGCGCGATGGATGTGGGTGCCGTCACCGAAGGCGGGATCGACGCGGCGCTCGACGGGGCCGAGACGATCTTCGCGCTTGGGGCCGACGAGGTCGAGATCGCGGCCGGCCCCACGGTCATCTATCAGGGCAGCCACGGCGATCGCGGGGCCCATCGTGCCGACATCATCCTGCCGGCCGCTGCCTGGACCGAGGAACAGGCCGTCTTCGTGAATACCGAAGGCCGTCCGCAGATCGCGATCCGCGCCAATTTCGCGCCGGGCGAGGCCAAGGAGAACTGGGCCATCCTGCGTGCGCTGTCGGCCGAAGTCGGTGCCACGCTTCCCTACGATTCGCTGGCGCAGCTTCGTCGGGCCATGATCGACGCGGTGCCCCATCTGGGCCTCCTCGACGAGGTCCCGGTGAACGAGGTGCATGCGCTCGATCGCGGAGAGTTCGACGATGCTCCGCTGGGGCGGGCGATCGAGGATCACTACCTGGTCAACCCGATCGCCCGGGCGAGCGAGCTGATGGCCGAGCTCAGCGCGGGCGCGAAGGCACGCAACCGGACGGCTCTGGCCGCCGAGTGACACGGTCGGGCCGCCCCGCGCGGCCCGGCTTCCGCGTCGAGACTGGACAGCGGAGAAATTGCGCGTCATATGCGCACGAATATGACGCCGGAGGGTGGCACACGCTGCCGAGATAGGATTTACGTCTCCCCGTCGGGACCGCGTGAGTCATCGGATCCCTCGACGCCGACATCGTTGTGGTGATCCGCCGGCGAGCGGTATCGCCACGGACCGACCATGACGGAGCAACTGGCCCATGTCTGAATTTCTGAGCACCCCGGCAGGCATCGTTTTGACCGTCGCGGCGCAGGCGAGCATGATCGTGAGCTTCGTCATGATCTCGCTGCTGTTCATGGTCTATGGCGACCGGAAGATCTGGGCCGCGGTCCAGATGCGGCGCGGCCCGAACGTCGTCGGCATCTTCGGCCTTCTGCAGACGGTGGCCGACGCTCTGAAATACGTCCTGAAGGAAGTGGTGATCCCGGCCGGTGCGGATCGCACCGTGTTCCTGCTGGCACCGCTGATGTCCTTCGTCCTCGCGATGCTGGCCTGGGCGGTCATTCCGTTCAACGAGACCTGGATCCTCGCCGACATCAACGTCGCCGTCCTCTTCATCTTCGCGATCTCCTCGCTCGAGGTCTACGGCGTGATCATGGGCGGCTGGGCGTCGAACTCGAAATATCCGTTCCTGGGCTCGCTCAGGTCGGCGGCGCAGATGATCTCCTACGAGGTCTCGCTGGGCCTCATCATCATCGGCGTGATCATCACGACGGGCAGCCTGAACTTCGGCGACATCGTGCGCGCGCAGGACGGCGATTACGGGATCTTCTCGTGGTACTGGCTGCCGCATTTCCCGATGGTCTTCCTGTTCTTCATCTCCTGCCTGGCCGAGACGAACCGCGCCCCGTTCGACCTTCCCGAGGCCGAATCCGAACTCGTGGCCGGCTATCAGGTGGAGTATTCCTCGACGCCCTTCCTGCTGTTCATGGCGGGCGAATACATCGCGATCTTCCTGCTCTGCGCGGTTACCTCGCTGCTCTTCTTCGGCGGCTGGCTCTCGCCCATTCCGTTCCTGCCCGACGGTGCGTTCTGGATGGTGCTCAAGATGGCGTTCTTCTTCTGCCTCTTCGCCATGGTGAAGGCCGTCGTTCCGCGCTATCGCTACGACCAGCTGATGCGGCTCGGCTGGAAGGTCTTCCTTCCCTTCAGCCTCGTCTGGGTCGTGCTGGTTTCCTTCTTCGCCCATTTCGAGCTCTTCGGCGGAGCCTATGCCCGCTGGACACTGGGGGGCTGACGAACCTTGACCGATACCATGCCCGCCCGCCCGCGACAGACATTCAGGATTGGATGACGTGACATGAGCACCTTCGACTACGCCCGCGCCGGTCGCTACTGGCTGCTGTTCGACATGTTCAAGGGCCTCAAGCTCGGCCTGAAATACTTCTTCGCGCCGAAGGCGACGCTGAACTACCCGCACGAGAAGGGCGCGCTTAGCGCGCGGTTCCGCGGCGAGCATGCGCTCCGCCGTTATCCCAACGGCGAGGAGCGGTGCATCGCGTGCAAGCTCTGCGAGGCGATCTGTCCCGCGCAGGCGATCACCATCGACGCGGAGCCCCGCGCCGACGGGTCGCGCCGCACGACCCGCTACGACATCGACATGACGAAATGCATCTATTGCGGTTTCTGTCAGGAGGCCTGCCCGGTCGATGCGATCGTCGAGGGGCCGAATTTCGAGTTCTCGACCGAAACGCGCGAGGAACTCTACTACGACAAGGCGAAACTTCTGGAGAACGGCGATCGCTGGGAAGCCGAGATCGCGCGCAATCTGGAAATCGAAGCTCCCTACCGCTAAGGGAAGCCCGAGAGCCATCCGAGGACAGCCATGACCCCACCCGATTTCGCCTTCTATCTCTTCGCCATCGCGGTGGTCGTGGCTGGCCTCTTCACGGTCATCGCGCGCAACCCCGTGCATTCCGTGCTGTGGCTGATCCTCGCATTCCTGTCGTCTGCCGGGCTCTTCGTGCTGCTCGGGGCCGAGTTCGTCGCGATGCTCCTCATCATCGTCTATGTGGGGGCGGTGGCCGTTCTCTTCCTCTTCGTCGTCATGATGCTCGACGTGGACTTCACCGAACTCAAGGCGCAGGTGTCGCGCTACATGCCGCTCGCAATGCTCATCGGCATCGTGATCCTCATGCAGCTCGCCATCGCCTTCGGCGTCTGGGAAAGCTCGCCGCTGGCCGAACAGAACCTGGCGGCCCGTCCGGTCGACTTCAGCAACGCGGCGAACACCAACCTGCTGGGGCAGCTCATCTACGACCGCTACATCCTCCTCTTCCAGCTCGCAGGCCTCATCCTGCTCGTCGCCATGATCGGCGCGATCGTCCTCACGCTCCGTCATCGTACCGACGTGAAGCGGCAGAGCGCCGTCGCCCAGATGATGCGCGATCCGGCCAAGGCGATGGAGCTCAAGGACGTGAAATCGGGACAAGGACTCTAGCCCCATGTCGAACACCACAATCGTCGTCGTCATCGTCGTGCTGATCATCCTGTTCGGTGGCGGCTACACATTTCTCTAGAAGACCAGGGACCGGACATGATCGGACTGGAACATTACCTGACCGTTGCGGCGGCACTATTCGTGATCGGCATCTTCGGTCTCTTCGTGAACCGCAAGAACGTGATCATCATCCTCATGAGCATCGAGCTGATGCTCCTGGCGGTGAACATCAACTTCGTCGCGTTCTCGGCCTATCTCGGCGATCTCGTCGGGCAGGTCTTCACGCTCTTCGTGCTGACCGTCGCGGCGGCCGAGGCCGCGATCGGCCTCGCCATCCTCGTCTGCTTCTTCCGCAATCGCGGCACGATCGACGTCGAAGACATCAACGTGATGAAGGGCTGAGCGCGTCATGACCACGATCATCCTCTTCGCGCCGCTCGTAGGCGCGCTCATCTGCGGCTTCTGCTGGCGGATCATCGGCGAGAAGCCGGCGCAATGGGTCGCGACCGGGCTACTGTTCCTCGCCGCCTTCCTGTCGTGGATCGTCTTCTTCACCTTCGACGGCGAGATGCGCCAGATCGAGATCCTCCGCTGGATCGAGAGCGGGTCGCTCACGACCGACTGGGCCATCCGGCTCGACCGCCTGACCGCGATCATGCTCATCGTGATCACGACGGTCTCGGCGCTCGTCCATCTCTATTCCTTCGGCTACATGGCCCATGACGAGAATTTCCGCGAAGGCGAAAGCTATCGCCCGCGGTTCTTCGCGTATCTTTCGTTCTTCACCTTCGCGATGCTCATGCTCGTGACGGCCGATAACCTCATCCAGATGTTCTTCGGCTGGGAAGGGGTCGGCGTCGCGTCCTACCTGCTGATCGGCTTCTACTACCGCAAGCCGTCCGCGAACGCCGCGGCGATCAAGGCGTTCGTCGTGAACCGGGTCGGCGATTTCGGCTTCGCGCTCGGGATCTTCGCGCTCTTCTTCCTGGTCGATAGCGTCAATTTCGATCCGATCTTCGCGGCGGGCCCCGAGCTGGCCGATACGCAGCTGCGGTTCCTCTGGCGCGACTGGCCGGCGGCCGAGGTGGTGGCGTTCCTTCTCTTCATCGGTGCGATGGGCAAGTCGGCGCAGCTGCTGCTGCACACGTGGCTGCCCGACGCGATGGAAGGGCCCACGCCCGTCTCCGCGCTGATCCATGCCGCGACGATGGTCACCGCGGGCGTGTTCCTCGTCTGCCGCATGTCGCCGATCATGGAGTACGCGCCGACCGCGACGGCCTTCATCACGATCATCGGGGGCACGACCGCCTTCTTCGCGGCGACCGTGGGTCTCGTGCAGAACGACATCAAGCGCGTCATCGCCTATTCGACCTGCTCGCAGCTCGGCTACATGTTCGTGGCGGCGGGTGTCGGCGTCTACTCCGGCGCGATGTTCCATCTCTTCACGCATGCCTTCTTCAAGGCGATGTTGTTCCTGGGCGCGGGCTCCGTGATCCACGGGATGCATCACGAACAGGACATGCGGAACTACGGCGGTCTCAAGGACAAGATGCCCTACACGTTCTGGGCGATGCTCATCGGCACGCTCGCCATCACGGGCGTCGGCATTCCGCTCACCCATATCGGTTTCGCCGGGTTCCTGTCGAAGGACGCCGTCATAGAAAGCGCGTGGGGCGCGCTCAGCGGTCCGGGGCAATATGCCTACTGGATGCTGGTGATCGCCGCCGCCATGACGAGCTTCTATTCCTGGCGCCTGATGTTCATGACCTTCTGGGGCAAGCCGCGCGGCGACAAGCACACGCACGAACATGCCCATGAATCGCCCATCATCATGACGGCCCCTCTGGGCGTGCTGGCACTCGGTGCGATCTTCTCCGGCATGATCTGGTACGGGTCGTTCTTCGGTGACCACGCGCAGGTGAACCGCTTCTTCGGAATCCCCGAGCACAGCGTCGCGGCCGAGGGCGAAGAGGTCCACGGAGAACTGGCCGACGATACCGGCGAGGGCGTCGTCGTGGCGGCCGAGGAACTGGCCGAAGGCCAGCCGGGCGAGGCGCTCGAGGACGTGACAGAACCGACGCAGGACACCGAAGCGGGCGGCGACGCCCATTCCGATGTCATGGCCGGCGGATGGGAAGCGGGCGCGATCTACATGGCACCCGACAACCACGTCATGGACGAGGCCCACCATGCGCCCACATGGGTGAAGGCAAGCCCGTTCTTCGCGATGATCTTCGGTTTCGCCGTGGCGTGGATGATGTATATCCGGCGTCCCGACCTGCCGCGCAAATTCGCCGAGAGCCAGCCGGTCCTCTACCAGTTCCTGCTCAACAAGTGGTATTTCGACGAGGTCTACAACGTCCTCTTCACCCAGCCTGCCAAGCGGCTCGGGGCCTTCCTCTGGCGGCGCGGTGACGGCAACGTCATCGACGGCGGGATCAACGGGATCGCGCTCGGGATCGTGCCGATGCTGACGCGTCTCGCAGGCCGTGCGCAAAGCGGATACCTCTTCCACTACGCCTTCACGATGGTCGTGGCGCTCGCCCTTCTGATTACCTGGATGACGCTCGGCGGAGGGGCGGAGTAATGGACAACCTCCTTTCGATCATCTGCTTCGTCCCGCTTCTCGCGGCTGCGATCCTCGCGCTCTTCCTGCGCGGCGACGACGAAGCCGCGCAACGCAACGCCAAGTGGCTCGCGCTCATCGCGACAAGCGTCAGCTTCCTGCTGTCTCTCTTCGTGCTGGTCGGGTTCGAACCCGGCGCGGGCTTCCAGTTCGTCGAGGAAGGCGACTGGATCCTCGGTCTCCGCTACAAGATGGGCGTCGACGGGATCAGCGTCCTCTTCGTGATGCTGACCACGTTCCTCATGCCGATCGTCATCCTCTCCTGCTGGGAGGTGAAGACGCGGGTGAAGGAATACATGATCGCCTTCCTCGCGCTCGAGACGCTGATGCTCGGCGTGTTCATGGCGCTCGACCTCGTGCTCTTCTACCTCTTCTTCGAGGCGGGGCTCATCCCGATGTTCCTCATCATCGGGATCTGGGGCGGGAAGGAACGTATCTACGCCGCGTTCAAGTTCTTCCTCTACACCTTCCTCGGGTCGGTCCTGATGCTGGTGGCGATGATCGCCATGTATCTCGACGCGGGCACCACCGACATTCCGTCGCTCCTCGGCCATACGTTCAGCTACGGCAGCATGGAGATCGCCGGCCTCGAGATCGTGGGCGGCCTCCAGACCCTGCTCTGGCTCGCCTTCTTTGCGAGCTTTGCGGTCAAGATGCCGATGTGGCCGGTCCATACCTGGCTGCCCGATGCGCACGTCCAGGCACCGACCGCAGGCTCGGTGGTCCTTGCGGCGATCCTGCTGAAGCTCGGCGGCTACGGCTTCATCCGGTTCTCGCTCGGGATGTTCCCCGTTGCGTCCGAGATCCTGGCACCGTTCGTGCTGTGGCTCTCGGCGATCGCGATCGTCTACACGTCGCTCGTCGCACTGGCCCAGACCGACATGAAGAAGCTCATCGCCTATTCGTCGGTCGCCCACATGGGATACGTCACCGCGGGCATCTTCTCGGCCAACCAGCAGGGCGTCGACGGCGCGATCTTCCAGATGATCAGCCACGGCTTCATCTCCGGCGCGCTCTTCCTCTGTGTGGGCGTGATCTACGACCGGATGCACACGCGCGAGATCGACGCCTATGGCGGACTTGTGAACCGCATGCCGGCCTACGCGCTGATCTTCATGCTCTTCACCATGGCCAATGTGGGCCTTCCCGGCACCAGCGGTTTCGTGGGTGAATTCCTGACGCTGATGGGCATGTTCCAGGCCAATACCTGGGTCGCGCTCGTCGCCACGACCGGCGTGATCCTGTCGGCGGCCTACGGCCTCTGGCTCTATCGTCGGGTCGTGATGGGCTCCCTCATCAAGGAGAGCCTCAAGACGATCCAGGATCTGACCCCGCGCGAGAAGTGGATCTTCGCTCCGCTCGTGGCGATGACGATCCTTCTGGGCGTCTATCCGGCACCGGTCCTCGACAGGATCAGTCCGGCCGTGGACGACCTTCTGACCACCTATGACGACGCGGTTGCGGCGGCCGATCTTGGCAATGCCGACACCGAGGTCGCCTCGACCGAATGAGGATGCCGCGATGAGCTCCGCCGATTTCACGATCGTCTCACCCGAGATCGTCATGGCGATCTACGTCATGATCGGGCTTCTCGGTGCTGTCTACACGGGCAAGGACCGCACGGCCCCTCTGCTCGTCTGGACCACCTCGATCCTCTTCGTGCTGCTCGCCGCCTGGATCGGTCTGGGCGGCTCGGGCGAGCGTGTGGCCTTCGGCGGCATGTTCCACGACGATCCGTTCTCGCGATTCGCCAAAGTGACGGTGCTGCTCTCGGCGGCATCGATCCTCCTGATGAGCCAGGGCTACATGGAGCGCCGCGGACTTCTCCGGTTCGAGTATCCGCTCCTCGTCACCCTGTCGGTCATTGGCATGATGGTCATGGTCAGCGCGGGCGATCTCATGTCCCTCTACATGGGTCTCGAGCTGCAATCGCTGGCGCTCTACGTCGTGGCATCTTTGCGGCGCGACAGCGTCAAATCGACCGAGGCCGGCCTCAAGTATTTCGTCCTGGGTGCGCTGTCGTCGGGTCTCCTCCTCTACGGCGCGTCGCTGACCTACGGCTTCGCGGGAACGACGCTCTTCTCGGGGATCATCGTCGCCGCGGGCGAGGGCACGGCATCGCTGGGGCTGCTCTTCGGTCTCGTCTTCATCGCCGCCGGTCTCGCCTTCAAGGTCTCGGCCGCTCCGTTCCACATGTGGACGCCCGACGTCTACGAAGGCTCGCCCACGCCCGTGACGGCCTTCTTCGCGACGGCTCCGAAGGTCGCGGCCATGGCGCTCTTCGCGCGGGTGGTCCATGACGCGTTCGGCGGCGTGTCCGGCGACTGGCAGCAGGTGGTCGCGGCGCTCTCCGTCGCCTCCATGTTCCTCGGCGCGGTGGCCGCGATCGGCCAGACCAACATCAAGCGGCTGATGGCCTATTCCTCGATCAACCACATGGGCTTCGCGCTGATGGGTCTCGCAAGCGGGACGGCCTTCGGCGTGCAGGCGATGCTGGTCTACATGGCGATCTACGTGACGATGAATATCGGTGCCTTCGCCTTCATCCTGACGATGGAGCGTGACGGCGTGCCGGTCGTCCGGATCGACGCGCTCAACAACTATGCCCGTCACGAGCCGACCAAGGCGCTCGCCATGCTGGTGCTGATGTTCTCGATGGCCGGCGTGCCGCCGCTCGTGGGCTTCTTCGGAAAGTTCTACGTGCTGACCGCGGCCGTCCAGGCGGACATGGCCTGGCTCGCGATCCTCGGCGTCATCGCCTCCGTCATCGCGGCCTACTATTACCTCCGGATCGTCTACTTCATGTATTTCGGCGAGGAGACGGAAGGGCTCAACGGCGGCAGGTCCCCGGTCCTCTGGGGGTTCCTCGTGGCCTCGGCCATCATCATGGTGGTGGGCGTGGTCAACCTCTTCGGCATCGAAGGGGCGGCGGCACTGGCGGCCGAGACCCTTGTCAACTGAGCCGGTCTGGCCCGATGGCTATGCCGCCATCACGCGCGACAGCGTCGACAGTACCAATGCCGAGGGCTTTCGGCTGATCCCCGAGCTCGAGCGTCCGACATGGATCCTCGGGCTCGAGCAGACCGGCGGCCGCGGCCGGCGGGGCAGGGGCTGGCAGACCCCGCGCGGCAATTTCTCGGCCACTCTGATGATGCGGCCTACGGGAACGCCCGGCTGGTCGGCGCTCCGCTCCTTCATGGCGGCGAACGCGCTCTTCGAGACGCTCGCGCTTTATGTGGAACGCACGCGGCTGTCCCTGAAATGGCCGAACGACGTCCTTCTCGACAACGGCAAGGTCGCGGGCATCCTGCTCGAGACCACGACGCGCCCGAATGGCGAGGTCGACTGGCTCGCGATCGGGATCGGCGTGAACCTGGCGCATCTTCCCGACGGGATCCGCGACGCGGCCTTTCCGCCCGTCATGCTCGACACCGCGCCCGATCCCGAGGATTTCCTCCTGCGGCTGGCGGGCTATTACGCGACGCAGGAAAGCATCATCGAACAGCTCGGGTTCGAACCCATCCGCGAAAAGTGGCTCCGCCACGCTGCCCGGCTGGGCGAGGTCATCACCGCGCGGACCGGCGACGACGAAGTCACCGGCACGTTCCGCAGCATCGACGAGGCGGGCCACCTCATCCTCGACACGCCCGACGGCGAGCGTCGCATCGCCGCCGCGGACGTCTATTTCTAGGGCGGGATCTCCATGCTTCTCGCCATCGATTGCGGCAACACAAACACGGTCTTCTCGATCTGGGACGGGACCGGTTTTCTTGCCACCTGGCGGACCGCGACCGAGGTCAACCGGACGGCGGATCAGTACTACGTCTGGCTGTCCACGCTGATGCAGCTTCAGAAGATCGACGTGAAGATCACCGAAGTCATCGTGAGCTCGACCGTCCCGCGTGTGGTCTTCAACCTCAGGGTCCTTTGCAACCGTTATTTCGACACCCGGCCCTACGTGGTGGGCAAGCCCGATTGCGCTCTGCCGATCGACGTCCGCGTCGATGCGGGCACGGCGGTCGGACCTGACCGGCTGGTCAACACGGTCGCGGGCTTCGACCTCTATGGCGGCGATCTCATCGTGGTCGATTTCGGGACGGCCACGACCTTCGACGTCGTCGGGGCGGACGGGGCCTATGTCGGCGGGGTCATCGCACCGGGGGTCAATCTCAGCCTCCAGGCGCTTCACGATGCGGCGGCGGCGCTGCCGCTCGTGGACGTGACGATGCCGCCGCAGGTCGTGGGGCGCAACACGGTCGATTGCATGCAGTCGGGTATTTTCTGGGGCTATGTGGGCCTCGTGAGCGGGCTGGTCGAGCGGATCCGGATGGAACGCTCCCGCCCCATGAAGGTCATCGGAACGGGTGGGCTGGCACCGTTATTCCAGCAGGGGGACGCGCTGTTCGACGCGTTCGAGGACAACCTGACGATGCACGGATTGACCGTGATCTATCGTCACAACAAGGATTTGGAACAGACCGCATGACCGAAAATCGCCTGATCTATCTTCCCCTCGGCGGCGCGGGGGAGATCGGCATGAACTGCTACGTCTACGGCTACGGCAAACCCGGGAAGGAGCGGCTGATCGTGGTCGATCTCGGCGTGACCTTCCCCGACATGGATACGACGCCGGGCGTCGATCTCATCTTCCCCGACGTGGCCTGGCTCGAGGCGCGCAAGGACCGCATCGACGGGATCTTCATCACCCATGCGCACGAGGATCATGTCGGCGCGCTCGGTCATCTGTGGTCGCGCGTGCAGGCTCCGGTCTATGCGCGGGCGTTCACGGCGCATCACGCGCGTCGCAAGATGGAAGAGCAGGGGGCCAATCCCGACAAGGTGCAGGTGGTCGGTCCCTGGCCCGAGATGCGCCAGATCGGCGATTTCAACATCGGCTTCCTTCCCGTGTCGCATTCCATCCCGGAAAGCTCGGCGCTCGTGATCGAGACGCCGGACGGGCGCATCATCCATACCGGGGATTTCAAGATCGACCATCAGCCCGGCGTGGGTGAGGCCTTCGATCGCGAGCTCTGGGCCGAGGCGGCCAAGCCGGGCGTGAAGGCTCTGGTCTGCGACTCGACCAATGTCTTCTCGACCCATGAGGGGCGCTCCGAATCCTCCCTCGCCCCCGAGATCCAGCGCCTCGTGGCCGAGCAGCCCGGAATGGTGGTCGCCACGACCTTCGCCTCGAACGTCGCGCGGGTAAAGACGCTGGCCGAAGCCGGCATCGCCGCCGGACGCTCCGTCTGCCTTCTGGGGCGTGCGATGCGCCGCATGATCGAGGCATCGGTCGAGACGGGCGTGCTCAGCGATTTCCCCGCCGTGATCTCGCCCGAGGATGCGCGCGAGGTCCCTCGCGAAAGCCTCATGCTCATCGTGACCGGATCGCAGGGAGAGCGTCGTGCCGCATCCGCGCAACTCGCGCGGGGCAAGTATCTCGGCCTGAAGATGGCGGATGGCGACACCTTCCTGTTCTCCTCACGCACGATTCCCGGGAACGAGCGCGGCGTGATCTCGATCATGAACCAGTTCTCGGAGCAGGGCGTCGATGTGGTCGAGGATACCGACGGCCGCTATCACGTCTCGGGCCATGCCAACCGTCCCGACATCCTCGCCATGCACGAGCTCGTCTCGCCCCAGATGGTCGTGCCTATGCACGGCGAACACCGCCACCTGCGCGAGCATACCAAGCTTGCGCAGAGCCATGGCCGCATGGGCGTGCTCGCGCCGAACGGGACCTGCGTGTCGCTGTCGGGAAACAAGCCCGAGATCGTCGAATACGTCGAGACGGGGCGCAGCTATCTCGACGGCGCGGTGCAGATCGGTGCGCTCGACGGGATCGTGCGCGACCGGATGCGCATGGCGCTGAACGGCCATGTGGTGGTCACGCTCATCATGGACGAGGACGACACCCCCCTCGGCGAGCCCTGGGTCGAGCTCATGGGCCTCCCCGCGAAGGGACGCTCGGGTTCCGAGCTGACCGAGGTCATGGAGGAGGATATGGCGCAGTTCGTGAACCGCGCCGACGACAAGACCCTTCTCGACGACGGCAAGCTCGACGAGGCGCTGCGTCGCGTCGCCCGTCAGACCGCAATGGACGAGATCGGGCGCAAGCCCGAGGTGACCGTCGTCATCTCCCGCCTCGGCTGAGGCGGCCCACGATCATTCTGCCGCGGCGTCGCCGTCGCGGCAGAGATAGACGGCACCGCCGACCGCGACGACGCTGACGGCCACGCCACCCGCCACCGCGGGGGCGGCCAGCGCCGCGGAAAGCGCGGTGCCCGCGCTGGTCCCGAGGCTCGTCAGAACCGATCCCGCCGTTCCCGACACGATCGCGGCCCCCGACGCATGGAGAACCGCGCTCGAGCGGCTCTCGCCCTCGTCCCGCCCCGTGACGATGTCGGTTGCGGCACCTGCCACATTCGCCGCGCCACCCGAGGCCATGTTCACACGGTCACAGAACGTCCGCGTGCAGCGGCCGCGATAGTTCCGCTCTCCGGGGACGAGGAGGAAGCCGAGCCGTTCGTCCGGCAACAGGCAATACCCGTCGAGATCGCGGTCCGGCACTTCGTTCGCGAGGAAGGAGATCAGCGTCTGGCTGTCGCAGCGCGGCGGCCGCCCCAGAACGCGATCGACGCCGAGCCCGGCCCACCGCGAGGCACGCTCCCGCAATCCCGGAGCGTCGGGCGCGACGCCGAGCGTTTCCCGGTCGATGAGGATCTCGGTGGAATTGACGTCCGCGCGGCAGATATCCTCTGCCGCTGCGGGGATTGCGAAAAGCGAGGCCAATACGATCGGGACCGCAAGTCTCATCGCGGTGGCCCTAGCTCGTCATCCGTTCGTCGAAGGATTTTTCGATGAAGGTGGGCATGTGGTCGCCCATGCCGACGATCCTGTCGTCGCCCTGACGTTGGCTACGGCCGCGTCCTCCGCGCGGTTTCTCCTGCGGCTTTTCCCTGGGGGCCTCCGGCTCGGCAGGTTCCGCAGGTTCGGCTTTCGCCGTCTCCACCTGCTCCGCGACCGGGGTTTCGGCGGGCGCGGCGGCTGCGGGTGCCGGGGCCTCCTCGCGCGGTTCGCTCTTCCTGCGGCGGCTGCGGGTGCGCTTGGGCGGCTCGGAGGTTTCGGCCGTCTCGGTCGCGGCGGGCTGGCTTTCCTCGGCCTGCGTGGCGATCGGGCTCTCGATCCGCGGGATGGTCTTCTTGAGCAGCTTCTCGACATCCTCGAGGTTCTTCTCGTCCGACGGCGTGCAGATCATGATGGCCTTGCCGTCGCGCCCCGCGCGACCGGTCCGGCCGATCCGGTGGACGTAATCCTCGGCATGGCTCGGGACGTCGAAGTTGAAGACATGGCTGACCGCGGGCACGTCGAGCCCGCGCGCCGCGACGTCGGACGCGACGAGGAACCGCAGCGATCCGGCACGGAACCCGTCGAGCGTACGCGTACGCTGCGACTGGTCCAGATCGCCGTGGATCGGGGCCGCGTCATAGCCGTATTTGGAAAGGCTCTTGGCGACGATATCGACATCCGTCTTGCGGTTGCAGAAGATGATCGCGTTGCTGCAGGCATCGCCTTCGCGGTCGATCAGGGCGCGCAGAAGCTTGCGCTTCTCGCTGGCCTGCCGGTCCTTGCGCGACCCCTTGAAGAGGATGACGCCCTGTTCGATCGTCTCGGAGGCGGTGGCCTGACGCGCGACCTCGACCCGCTTCGGGTTCGACAGGAACGTGTTGGTGATGCGCTCGATCTCGGGGGCCATCGTGGCCGAGAAGAACAGCGTCTGCCGCGTGAACGGCACGAGCGAGAAGATGCGTTCGATATCGGGGATGAACCCCATGTCGAGCATCCGGTCGGCCTCGTCCACGACCATGATCTTCACGTCGCTGAGCAGCAGCTTGCCACGCTCGAAATGATCGAGAAGCCGTCCGGGCGTGGCGATCAGCACGTCGACGCCACGGTCGATCGCGGCGTCCTGCTCCTTGAACGACACGCCGCCGATCAGCAGCGCCTTGGTGAGCTTCACGTGCTTGGCATAGGTGTCGAAGTTCTCGGCCACCTGCGCGGCGAGTTCGCGCGTGGGGGCCAGGACCAGGCTGCGCGGCATCCGCGCCTTGGCCCGTCCGCGGGCGAGCTGCGTGATCATCGGAAGCGTGAAGGACGCGGTCTTGCCGGTGCCCGTCTGCGCGATGCCGAGGACGTCGCGTCCTTCGAGCGCGGCGGGAATCGCCTCCGCCTGAATGGGCGTGGGCGTCACGTAACCCGCTTCGTCGATGGCTTTCTGAACCTTGGGGCCCAGCTTGAGGTCGCTGAATTTCGTCATGTATGTCCGTACGTTGGTGGCTTTGCCACGAGTGTAGGGACGGTAATTCGACGCCCCTCATCCGACCGCGCGCATCGCGATCGACCAACTCAGTATAGAAAATGCCTCGTTCCGTCAATCTGGACGGATGGCGGGCCGTCTGCCGCGCGGGTCGTCAGACCATCATCTCCTTCGTCGCGGTCAACGCGACGTCGGGATAGTCGCGCGCCACGCGGTCGATATCCCATTGCAGGCGCGTAAGATAGACAAGATCGCCATCGTTGTCGTGGGCGATGTGCTGCTTGTTGGCCTGCACGAACTTGTCGACCGCCGCATCCGGCCCCGACACCCAGCGCGCCGAGGTGAACTGCGACCCCTCGAACCGCACCGGCAGCCCGTATTCGAGCTCGATCCGGCTTGCCAGCACCTCGAATTGCAGCGCACCCACCACGCCCACGATGAAGCCCGCGCCCATCATCGGCTTGAAGACCTTGGCGGCCCCTTCCTCGGCGAACTGGCTCAGCGCCTTGTCGAGATGCTTGGCCTTCATCGGGTCGCCCGCGCGGCAATTCTGCAGAAGCTCCGGCGCGAAGGACGGGATGCCGGTGACGCGCAGCACCTCGCCCTCGGTCAGCGTGTCGCCGATCCTGAGCTGTCCGTGATTCGGGATGCCCATGATGTCGCCGGCCCAGGCCTCCTCGGCGAGTTCGCGGTCCGAGGCGAGGAACAGCACCGGATTCGACACGGCCATCGGCTTCTTCGTGCGGACATGGGTCAGCTTCATGCCGCGCCTGAAATGCCCCGAGGAGAGGCGGACGAAGGCCACGCGGTCGCGGTGCTTGGGGTCCATGTTGGCCTGCACCTTGAAGACGAAGCCCGTGACCTTTTCCTCGTCGGGGGCGATCTGGCGCGGCGTCGCCGCCGAGGGCTGCGGTTCGGGGCCGAAGCGCGCGATCCCGTCCATGAGCTCGCGCACCCCGAAGGAATTGATGGCCGACCCGAACCAGATCGGCGTCATCGTTCCGTCGAGCAGCGCCTGCCGGTCGAGCGCGGGCAGAAGCTCGCGCGCCATCTCGACCTCCTCGCGCAGGGTGGCGAGCAGATGCGCGGGCACGTGATCCGCCATCTTCGGATCGTCGAGCCCGTCGAGCCGGATCGTCTCGGCCACCTTGTTGCGGTCCGCCCGGTCCATGAGTTCCAGCCGATCGTTCAGCATGTCGTAACAGCCGAGGAAGTCCCGGCCCTGGCCGATGGGCCAGGATGCGGGCGTCACGTCGATCGCCAGGTTTTCCTGGATCTCGTCCACGATCTCGAACGTGTCGCGCGCCTCGCGGTCCATCTTGTTGCAGAAGGTCAGGATCGGCAGGTCGCGCAGGCGGCACACCTCGAAGAGCTTCTGTGTCTGGCTCTCGACGCCCTTGGCCCCGTCGATGACCATGATGGCCGCATCGACCGCCGTCAGCGTCCGGTACGTGTCTTCCGAGAAATCGCTGTGGCCCGGCGTGTCGACGAGGTTGAAGCGATACTTGTCGAAATCGAACGACATGGCCGAGGCCGAGACCGAGATGCCCCGGTCCTTCTCCATCTGCATGAAGTCCGACCGCGTGCGCCGTGCCTCGCCTTTCGCGCGGACCTGGCCCGCCATCTGGATCGCGCCGCCATAGAGAAGAAACTTCTCGGTCAGCGTCGTCTTGCCCGCATCGGGATGCGAGATGATGGCGAAGGTCCGTCGCCGGGCGATCTCGGGCGGCAGCGGCGCTGCATTGTGCGATCTGTCGAGCATGGACGCGATATAGGGCCCGGCGCGGCAAGGCGCAATCGGGCGCGACGGCCGCTCGACGATTGCGGATCCCGGTCGAAACGGGAATGGTGGGGCCCGAAACGATTGGCCTTTCAAAGGGAGGGAACGGAATGGATCTCGGAATTTCGGGAAAGCGCGCTCTGGTCACGGCGTCGTCGAAGGGGCTCGGGCTCGGCTGTGCGCGCGCGCTGGCCGAGGCGGGATGCGACCTGGTGATGAACGCGCGCGGTGCCGACGCGCTCGAGGCCGAGGCCGAGCGCATCCGCGAGGAGTTCGGCGTGAAGGTCGAGACGATCGCCTGCGACGTGACCACCACCGACGGGCAGGAGCGGATCCTGGATCTCGCCTCGGGGCCGGACATCCTCGTCACGAATGCGGGCGGTCCGCCGCCGGGGCAGTGGTCGGACTGGACCCGCGACGACTTCATCGCCGCGCTCGACGCCAACATGCTGGCCCCCATCGCGCTGATGAAGGCCTGCCTGCCCACGATGATCGACCGCGGCTGGGGCAGGGTGGTCAACATCACCTCGCAATCGGTGAAATCGCCCATCGCGGTGCTTGGCCTGTCGAACTCGGCGCGCGCGGGGCTGACGGGCTATGTCGCGGGCACGGCGCGGCAGGTCGCGGGCAAGGGCGTCAACATCAACAACCTGCTGCCCGGCATCCACGATACCGACCGGGCGACCTCCCTCGACAAGGGCGTCGTCGAAAGCCAGGGCCTCACCATGGAAGAGGCGCGCGCGCAGCGTCAGTCGACGATCCCCGCGGGCCGCTACGGCACGCCCGAGGAATTCGGCGCGGCCTGCGCCTTCCTCTGCTCGCGGCATTCGGGCTTCATCGTTGGGCAGAACATCCTGCTCGACGGCGGGGCGGTGAACCTGTCGATGTGATATCGGCGGTAAACGCGTCGCGCGCGGGCCCCGACCGTTACCCGGCGGTCGGCTGGCCCGTGCGAGGTCGCGTGCCGGTACTGGCCGGCCAAGGCCGGTCCGCGCGGCGTGTCAGCAGATCGACGCGCCGTAATGCGGTGTCCGGAACGTCCCTCCCTGTTCGCCGAACCCGAGGGCGAAGGATTGCAGCGCGCCCCAGGTGAATTGCGCCGGCCGCATGATCTGGCGCGTCGGTTGCCACACGATGTTGACGAGCGAGTATCGCGACGAGATGCGGCGCGTCAGCTGGTAGCAGATCTGCCGTGCGACCAGATCGCCGTCCTGCGCCGGGGCCTCGACCGAGATCGACATCTCGACATGCTTGCCCGATGCTGTGCGCGCGACGCGCACCATTCCGTGATCGGTCTCGAAGCTGATCTGGTCCCCCTCGACACCGTCCTCCTGTTCGATGATGCGGATATCCGCCTGGCGCAGGCACCACGATACCGGGCCCGACAGATCGTAGAGATCCGGCGCGTCGGCCTGACGAAATCTCAATGTTGCGGCAACGGTTGTAATCAAGTTGTTCATTGTTTCCTCATCAGTTGGGGTATCGGATCAGCAGAAGGAAACATTCTTCGCCAAAACTGGCAGAAAAATGACGTAGTTCGAACGCCGTCGCCAACTTGCGGTTGCCCTGGGGCAAAGCCGGGCGATTCTCGTCTGTCAAAACTGAAAACTACGATGCGGCAGGCTAAAAAAAATTATTCGATGCTATGGTAGCATCGAAGCGGATGCGTTGAAACCTGACCGAATGGCCGATGCGCGCCGACGCCGTCGCCAACGCGAAAAGGGGGCGTCCAACGGACGCCCCCTTTCGGTTCTCTCGGATTTCCGGACCCGGATCAGCAGCTGTAGTAGAGCTTGTACTCGATCGGATGCGGGCAATGCTCGTAGGCGAACACCTCTTCCCACTTCAGATCCATGTAGCCCTTGATCTGGTCCTTGGTGAACACGTCGCCCGCGGTGAGGAAGTCCATGTCCTTCTCGAGTTCCTCGAGCGCTTCGCGAAGGCTCGCGCAGACGGTCGGGATGCCCTCGAGCTCTTCGGGCGGCAGGTCGTAGAGGTCCTTGTCCATCGCCTCGCCCGGATGGATCTTGTTCTTGATCCCGTCGATGCCCGCCATCAGGAGCGCCGCGAAGGCGAGATAGGGGTTCGCCGCCGGGTCGGGGAAGCGGGCCTCGACGCGCTTGGCCTTCGGGCTTTCGG
Source organism: Palleronia sp. LCG004 (assembly GCF_032931615.1). Classification (NCBI taxonomy): domain Bacteria; kingdom Pseudomonadati; phylum Pseudomonadota; class Alphaproteobacteria; order Rhodobacterales; family Roseobacteraceae; genus Palleronia; species Palleronia sp. LCG004. Next base: position 1,524,058 of record NZ_CP136759.1, on the reverse strand, counting down.
CCCACGGGATCCGCACGCAGCCAGACCGGTTGCGGGCCGAATAGGCGCGCAGCACGGGGGCCTCGAAGCCGGGGATGAGACGCTTGTAGCTGTTCGTCGTCGGATTCGTGAACGCATTGAGCGCCTTGGCATGCTTGAGGATGCCGCCGATGAAGAACAGGGCCTCGTCGCTGAGGTCGGCGTACTTGTCGCCGGCGAAGACGGGCTTGCCGTCCTTCCAGATCGACATGTTGACGTGCATCCCCGTGCCGTTGTCGCCCGAGATGGGCTTGGGCATGAAGGTCGCCGACTTGCCGTAGGCATTGGCGACGTTGTGGATGACGTACTTGTACTTCTGCAGGTTGTCGGCCTGCTCGGTCAGGGTCGAGAAGATGAGACCGAGCTCGTGCTGACAGGACGCCACCTCGTGGTGGTGCTTGTCGACCTTCATGCCCATGCGCTTCATGGTCGAGAGCATTTCCGAGCGCAGGTCATGCGCGTCGTCGGTCGGGTTGACCGGGAAATAGCCGCCCTTGACGCCCGGACGATGGCCCATGTTGCCCATCTCGAACTCGGCGTCGGTGTTCCACGAGGCGTCCTGCGCGTCGACCTCGAAGCTCACCTTGTTCATCGAGGTGGAGTAGCGGACGTTGTCGAACAGGAAGAACTCGGCCTCGGGGCCCATATAGGCGGTGTCGCCGATGCCCGTGGAGCGGAGGTATTCCTCGGCGTTCTTCGCCGTCGCGCGCGGGTCGCGCTCGTAGCGTTCGTTGGTGTCGGGCTCGAGCACGGTGCAATGCACGCAGATCGTCTTCTCGGCGTAGAACGGATCGATATAGGCCGAGGACGGATCGGGCATCAGTTTCATGTCGGACTGCTCGATCGACTTCCAGCCCGCGATCGACGACCCGTCGAACATGAAGCCTTCCTCGAAGAAGTCCTCGTCGATCTCGTCGCGGATCACCGTGACGTGCTGGAGCTTGCCGCGCGGATCGGTGAAGCGGATGTCGACGTACTCGATATCCTCGTCCTGGATCTTCTGGATCAGTTCCTTGGTGTCCATGGAAGCAAACTTTCCTTTCAGTGAGTGTGTGTCGTCTCGACGTTCAAAGCGCGTCCGGACCGGTCTCGCCGGTGCGGATGCGGATGATCTGTTCGACTGGCGTGACGAAGATCTTGCCGTCGCCGATCTTGTCGGTCTTCGCGGCCGCGACGATCGCCTCGACCGCCTGGTCGACCTGGCTGTCCTCGAGCACGACCTCGATCTTTACCTTCGGCAGGAAGTCCACGACGTATTCCGCGCCGCGATAGAGTTCGGTGTGTCCCTTCTGGCGGCCGAAGCCCTTGACCTCGAGCACGCTGAGGCCCTGAACCCCGGCTTCCTGAAGCGCCTCCTTCACCTCGTCGAGCTTGAAGGGTTTGATGATCGCCTCGATCTTCTTCATGGGGTCGATTCCTCCCGGAGTCTTGTCTGTGGGGTGAGACCACTTCCCGCGTCAGGTCTCAATTGGTTAGCATGGACGCAAGCGGGTCGCTTGGCGAGACTCGTAAGCGCTGCTCAATCTATGTGCAATGTGCATCCGTAACGGGCTTTTTCTGAAAGGTGCGCGATGACCCTTCTCCTGAGTGCCGCGCAAATGCGCGAAATCGAACGCGATGCCATGGAAAGCGGCAGGGCGAGCGGGGCCGACCTCATGGAGCGTGCCGGCCGCGGGGTGGTCGATGCGCTGCGCCTCGCCCGGCCGGATCTGCGCCCGGGGCGGGCGGTCGTCCTCTGCGGGCCCGGCAACAATGGCGGCGACGGCTACGTCGTCGCGCGGCATCTGCGCGCCCGCGGCTGGGACGTCGCGGTGCACGCGATGGCCGGGCTCTCCGCGCTTTCGGGCGATGCCCGCGCCAACGCCGCGCGATGGGAGGGGGTCGTCCGGCCGATCGACGCGCCGCTCGATCCGCGCTGCGATCTCATCGTCGACGCGCTGTTCGGCACGGGCCTCGGCCGTCCGGTCGAGGGGCTTTCCGACCTCTTCGCCCGCGTGAACGACGCCCGCGCGCTCACCGTCGCGCTCGATCTGCCGAGCGGGATCTGCGCCGATAGCGGCCGCGTGCTGACATCCGGACGGGGGCAGGGGCCCTTCGCCATACGTGCCGATCTGACCTTCGCCTTCCATGCGCCGAAACGCGGCCACGTCCTCGCCTCGGGGCCGGATCATTGCGGGCGGGTCGTGGTGGTGGATATCGGCCTCGACGGCACCGAAGACCCCTCCATCGCGCGCCGGACCGAAGGGCCCGATCCCGCGCGCTTGCGCAAGCGCGCGGACGCGCACAAGTTCGATCACGGTCATCTGATGGTGCTTGCGGGCGGCGTCGGCCGGGGCGGGGCCGCGCGGATGGGGGCCCGCGCCGCCCTGCGCATCGGTGCGGGCCTCGTCACGCTCGGCGTGCCGCCCGCCGCCCTGATCGAGAATGCGGGCCATCTCGACGCGATCATGCTCGCCCGGATCGACGATGCCGATGCCCTTACCGCGCGGCTGGAGGACGACAGGCTCAATGCGCTTCTCCTCGGTCCCGGGCTTGGCCTCGACGACCGTGCCGCGGCGCTGGTCCGGGCGACGCTCGAGGCGGGGCGCGCGACGCTGCTCGACGCCGACGCGCTCAGCCTCATCGCGCGCGATCCGTCGCTGCGCGCGCGCGTCCACGACAGATGCGTGCTGACCCCGCATATGGGTGAATTCGCGCGCCTCTTTCCCGATCAGGCCCGCGGGCTCGATGCCCCCGCGACCTCCGGCCCGGCCTTCTCGGCGATCGACGCGGCCCTCGCGGCGGCGGACGGGATCGGCGCGACGATCCTGCTGAAAGGGGCCGCCACGGTGGTGGCCGACCCCTCGGGCAAGGTCCGCGTCAACGCGGCGACCGGGGGGGAAGCCGTTCCATGGCTCGCCACCGCCGGGGCGGGCGATGTGCTGTCGGGCATCGTGGCGGGCCTTCTGGCGCGCGGGGTCGCGCCGCCCGACGCGGCGGCGACGGGCGCATGGCTGCATGCCGGGGCCGCGCGCGCCTTCGGGCCCGGCCTCATCGCCGAGGATCTGCCCGACATGCTGCCGCGCGTCCTCGCCGATCTCGGGGTCTGAGCTCAGCGTCTGAGGGGCGAGACCCGCGCCAGCCCCTCGACCTTGGCCATCGCGGCACCGGAATCGATGCTTTCGACCGCCATCGCCACCCCCGAGACGAGGTCCGGCGCCTTGCCCGCCACGACCAGCGCGGCGGCGGAATTGAGCAGCACCGCATCGCGGTAGGCCCCCGCCTCGCCGCCCAGAAGCGCGCGGAAGGCGCGGCCGTTCTCCGCCGGGCTGCCGCCCAGGATCGCCTCGAACGGATGGCGCGGCAGGCCCGCATCCTCGGGGGCGATCTCGGTCTCGGTGACCTCGCCGTTGTCGAGCATCGCGACCCGCGTGGGCAGCGCGATGGAGATCTCGTCGGTCCCGTCGCCGCCATGGACCAGCCAGGCCCGCCGCGATCCGAGCTCGCCCAGCGTTTCGGCCATCGGGCGCAGCACCTCGGCCGAAAACGCCCCGGTCAGCTGGTAGGCGACCGAGGCGGGGTTGGTCAGCGGCCCCAGGATGTTGAAGATCGTCCGCGTCCCGAGCTCGGTGCGCGCGGGCATGACATGCGCGGTCGCCGGATGGTGCATCGGGGCCATCATGAAGCCGATCCCGACCTCGGCCAGCGCGCGCTCGACCATCTCGGGGCCGACCATCACGTCGATCCCCATCTGCCCGATCGCGTCTGCCGCCCCCGATTTCGACGACAGGTTGCGATTGCCGTGCTTGGCGACGGGCACGCCCGCGCCCGCCACCACGAAGGCCGTCGCGGTCGAGATGTTGAGCGTGCCCTTCCCGTCGCCCCCCGTTCCCACGATGTCCATCGCCCCCTCGGGCGCGCGCACCTTCTTGCAGCGCGCGCGCATCGCGCTGGCCGCGGCGGCGTATTCCGCGACCGACTCGCCGCGCGTCCGCAGCGTCATCAGGAACCCGCCGATCTGGCTGGGCGTGGCCTGCCCGTCAAAGAGCAGGCCGAACGCCGTCTCGGCCTCGGCACGGGTCAGGGGCCGTTCGACGGCGCTCGCGATCAGGGGCTTCAGATCCGTGCTCATGCCGGCACCGCCACGAGGTCGAGGAAATTCCGCAGCATGTCGTGCCCGTGATCCGAGCGGATCGATTCGGGGTGGAACTGCACGCCGTGGATAGGAAGGTCCCGGTGGGCGAGGCCCATGATCGTGCCGTCGGCAAGGGCCGCGGTCACCTGCAACGCGTCCGGCAGGCTCGCGCGTTCGACCACCAGCGAGTGATAGCGCGTGGCCTTCAGCGGGTCGGGCAGCCCGGCAAAGACGCTGGCCCCCTCGTGGCGCATCTCGTCGACCTTGCCGTGGACGATCTTGTCGTGGCGCACGACGCGGCCGCCGAAGGCCTGGCCGATCGCCTGGTGCCCCAGGCAGACGCCCAGCAGCGGCAGACGCGCCCGCGCCGCCGCGTCGATGAGGTCGAGGCAGATCCCCGCCCGGTCGGGATCGCAGGGGCCGGGCGACAGCACGATCGCCTCGGGGCGCATCTCCATCGCCTCCTCGACGCTCAGCGCGTCGTTGCGCCTGACCTCGATCCGCGCGCCGAGCTCGCCCAGGTAATGGACGAGATTCCAGGTGAAGCTGTCGTAATTGTCTATGAGAAGAATCACCTCGGGGGCCTTTCGCTTCGGGGCGGTGGGGCGCATACCGGGGCGGGGCCCGTCCCGGGATCGCGTCCTACATGTGCGAAGGTGCGGGCAAGCGTCAAGTAACGGCTGCGGCGGTCGCGGCCCTCGGGGGAACCGCTTTGGCATCTCGCATCGTCGCACGGATCGTGCTCGGCCTCACGCTCGCCTGCGCGCCGCATCTCGCCCCGGCCCAGACCGACGGCGTGCGGACGGACCGCCTGCCGCAGATCCTGCCCGAAGGTTCGGCACCCGAGCCTGCCCTGCCACCGCAAGCCCCGGACCTGCCGCCCGTCCGCCGGGGAACCTCGCGTCCCGACGCCGGGATGCAGGGCGCCTTCGCCCGGAACGCCGTGCCCTTCGAGGAGGAGGGCGCGATCCTGTCGGTCGTGATCGTCGATACGGACGGCGATCCCGTCGATCTGCAGATGCCGCTCTCGGTCGCGCTCGACCCGGCGCGGCCCGATATCGCCACGCGCGCCGCGACCTACCGCGCGCGGGACTACGAGGTGCTGGTCATCCCGTCGATCCCGCCGAACGGCACCCCCCAGGATATCGAGCAGGGCCTGCAGGCGAGCCTTCATCTCGTCGGGGGCGCGGTCGCCATCCTGCCGGACCCCGTCACGAGCGCCGATCGCGGGGCGCTCTCGACCCTGATCGGACGTCTGGCCGAAACCGGCCACGGCGTGCTCGGCCGGGCGGACGGGCTCGATCTCGCGGGGCCGATCGCGCGGTCGCGCGGCCTTCCCAGCGCGACCGCCTCGGCCGGGATCGGCGACCCCGACGCGACGCGCGCGGATGTCGAACGCGCCCTCGACCGGGCCACCGCCGCGCTCGGCCCCGACGACGCGCGCATCCTGATCGTGGCGAACCGCCCGGAAACGCTCGCGGCGCTCGGCGGGGCGCGGCTGCCCGACGGCACGCGCTTCGCGCCGCTCACAGCCGCGATGCGCCTGATCGGAGACCTGCCATGACCGCGCGCACCGGTGGCATTCTCGCGCTCGTCGCGGCCTGCACGATCTGGGGCCTGTCGCCGATCCTCTACCGCATTCTCGACCACGTGCCGGCGGGCGACGTCATGGCGCATCGCGTGCTCTGGTCCGTCGTCTTCTTCCTGCCGCTCGTGGGCATGCAGCACCGCGGCACCGAACTCCGTATCGCGGTTTCCTCCCCGCGCCGGGTTCTCGTCCTGCTGGCCGCCGCCCTGATGATCGGCGTCAACTGGACCATCTTCGTCTTTGCCGCGCAGCTCGGTCATCTCGTGGAATCGAGCCTCGGCTACTACATCTATCCCCTCATCGCCGTGCTCTTCGGCGTCGTCCTCTTCGGCGAGCGGCCCGCCCGGACGCAGATCCTCGCCGTCGGGGTCGCGACGCTGGGCGTGCTGGTCCTGACGATCGGTCTCGGGGCCGCGCCCTGGATCAGCCTGCTGCTCGCCATGACCTTCGCGACCTACGGCGCGCTCAAGCGCGGGATCGCGGCGCATCCGCTCGTCAGCGTCACGGCCGAGACGCTCCTCATGCTGCCCGTCGCGCTTCTCTGGATTCTCTGGCACGACGGCGCGGGGATCTTCATCGACTGGCCGACCACGATCCTGCTCATTTCGACCGGGCCGCTTACCGCTCTGCCGCTGGTCCTCTTCAGCTTCGCCGCGAAGAAGCTCACCTCCGCGACGCTCGGGATCCTGTTCTACGTCAACCCGACGCTGCAATTCCTCTGCGGCACGGTCCTCTTCTCCGAGCCGTTCACGCGCTGGCACGCGATCGCCTTCCCCCTGATCTGGAGCGCGGTCGCCCTCTATTCCGTGGCGCTGGTGCGCGCCTCGAGAAGGTCGCCAAGGCGCGACAGGGCGGCCTCCGCATCGGGCACCGCCTGAACGAAGCCCGCGAGGCTGCCGGCCGCGAAGCCCTCGTCGATCACCCGGTCGATCAGCGCGATCAGCGGGTCCCAGAACCCGCCCACATTGACGAGGAGGATGGGCTTGTCGTGCAGGCCCAGCTGCCGCCATGTCAGCACCTCGAAGAACTCGTCGAGCGATCCGGCACCCCCCGGCAGCACCACGACGGCATGCGCGTTCATGAACATGACCTTCTTGCGCTCGTGCATGGTCTCGGTCACGACGAACCGGGTCAGGTCCCGCTTGCCGACCTCGAGATCGAGCAGATGCGTCGGGATCACGCCCATCGTCTCGCCGCCCGCGGCCTGCGCGGCGCGCGCCACGCGGCCCATCAACCCGACATCGCCCGCCCCGTAGACGAGCTGCCAGCCCCGCTCCGCAAGGCCGCGCCCCAGCGCCTCGGCTTCGGCCGCGTAGGCCGGATCGGTCCCGTCGCGCGAACCGCAATAGACGCAGATGGCTGGAGTGTCGGTCATGGCGATCCTCGTTTTGACGTCCTGCGAGGGTGTTGCTAAGGTCGCGCAATTCTTTCGGCAAGCATCGATCGGGGCGATGCCCGCCGCGTCACGGATCGCGGGGGGCGCGGTCCACGGGACAACGGGAACGGATTTCATGGCGGACGGCTCTGCGGCTTGGATGCGCACCTTGTTGGGCGGGGCTTCGGCGATCGCGCTCTCGCTTGGCGTGGCGCTCGTCCTGCGTTCCACGCAAGGCGATCCGCCGGTCGTGGCGGTCGCCGATCGCGCGACCGCTCCGTCCGGACAGGCCGCGCCGCCGGAGCCCGCCGAAGCCGGGACGACCGCCGCGACCGACACCACCGATGCGCCCAACGACGTGCCGGACCGGCAGGACGAGCCCGCGACGCCATCCGCTTCCGACACCTCGGCGGCCGAGGACACAGCCGCGCCCGCCCCGGAGCCGCTGTCGGCCGCCGACGGCACCCCCACGGCCACGGACACGGCGGAGCCCGCGACGCCACCCGCTTCCGTCCCCCCCGTCGAGACCCCGGCCCAGCCGGAGACCTCGACGACAGACGACACGCCCGCGCCGGAGCCGCAACCCTCCGGGGAACCTGCCTCGCAAGCCGATGACACCGCCGCGGCGGCGGACGACGACACCGCCGCGGCGGCGGACGACGACGAACCCGCGCAAGCCCCGCCCGCCGATGCGCGCGACGACGAGCCGTCCGATGGCCTGCCTGTCCCTGCAAGCGACGATGAGCCGTCTGCCCCCACAAACGACGATGACCCGTCCGCCCCTGCGGCGGACATGGACGACGACCTCTCCGCCGCCGGGCGCGAGGTGACTGGGCCTTCGCGACCCAATGCGCCGGACGAACCGGGGCAGGGCTCCTCCGCGCCCGATCTCGCCGTCTCGCGCATGGAGGTCGATCTCGACCCGCCCGCCGCGCGCCTCGTGCCCGCACCTCCGGCCGACCCTGAGGCCGAGCCCGCGACCGCCCCGAACCTCGCCGGGGCGAGCCCGCCGCCGATGCCCGACCCGACACCCGGGCCGGAGGACGCGCCGGACATCCCCGATCCGATCCCCGCGATGGCGTCCGGCGAGACCGTCACGACCTCCGACGACACAGCCGCAGCCGCGCCCGAACCGGTCGATGCGGCACCCGCCCCGGACGGCGCATCCATCACCGATGCCGCGCAAGACACCGAAGACAGCCCCGAAGCCCCCCCCGCGACGGGACCAGCAACCGCGCTGATCGCGGCCCCCGCCATGCCCGACCCGTCCGGCCCCGAAGCCGCCGCCCCGACGGGCGATCTCGCCGCGGACGCGCCCGCCTCAGGTGGCGGGCAACCGCAGATCGCGGGTGTGCCGCCCCTCCTGCCGGGGATCTTCATCGAGGATGCCGCGCCGATCGGGCCGGTCGGCTCCGCGCCCGCCGTGATGGCCGAGCTCTCGATCGACACGTTTTCCTACGACGAGGACGGCCAGGCCTCTCTCGGCGGCCGCTCCGGCCCCGGCGACGAGATCCGCGTCTATGTCGACGACCGCCCGATCGAGGCCCCCAGCATCGGTCCGGACGGAAGCTGGCAGGTCGACCTGCCGCAGCTCGGATCGCGGATCCACACGCTGCGGGTCGAGGCGATCGACGCCGACGGCGACCTCAGCGCCGAGGCCGAGACGCCGATCATGCCCGAGACGCCCGAGGCACTCGCCCGTCTGGCCGAGGTTGCCGAGGACGGCGCGCTCATCCTCGTCACGGTGCAGCCGGGCCTGACCCTCTGGCGCATCGCCGACGCGAATTACGGCGACGGTTTCGCCTATATGCGCGTCTTCGAGGCCAATGCCGACAAGATCCGCGACCCCGACCTCATCTATCCCGGTCAGGTCCTGACGGTCCCCCGATGAGCCCGCATCACGCGCGAGGAACGGGGCAGGACGACGCCCCGGGCAACGACGCGCCCGAGGCCACGGGCCTCGGCGTCATCGCGCGCGTCCTGCCCTATCTCTGGCCCGCGGACGAGCCATGGGTGAAACGCCGCGTGGTGATCGCGCTCGCGGCGCTCATGGTGGCCAAGGTCATCGCGGTGATCACGCCGCTTTTCTACAAGGCGGCGGTCGACGCGCTCGCGGGCGAGGGGCAGCCGGCGGCGTGGATGCTGGGTGCGGGGGCGGTCGGCCTCACCGTGGCCTACGGGATCACGCGGCTCGGCAATGTGGGCTTCCAGCAGCTGCGCGACGCCGTCTTCGCCGCGGTCGGGCAACGCGCGCTGCGTACCCTCGCGCTCGAGACCTTCACCCATATCCACCGGCTCAGCCTCGCCTATCACATCGAACGCAAGACCGGCGGGCTCAGCCGCATCGTCGAGCGCGGCGTCAAGGGCGTGGAATTCCTGCTGCGCTTCCTGCTCTTCTCGATCGGCCCGCTCATCCTCGAACTGCTGATGATCGGGGTGATCCTCGCCTGGATGTTCGACATCTGGTATCTCGTCGTCGTGGCCGTGACGATCGCGGCCTATATCTGGTTCACCTTCGCCGTCACAGAGTGGCGGGTGAAGATCCGGCGCGAGATGAACGCCGAGGATACCGACGCCAACCAGAAGGCGATCGACAGCCTCCTCAATTACGAGACGGTCAAGTATTTCGGGGCCGAGGCGCGCGAGGCCGAACGCTACGACCACGCGATGGGCCGCTACGTCGCGGCCTCTCTCAAGACCTCGTATTCGCTGGCCTTCCTCAATTTCGGGCAATCGCTGCTCATCACCGCGGGCCTCGTGGGCGTCATGGTCATGGCCGCGATGGGCGTGCAGTCCGGCGCGCTGACGGTGGGCGATTTCGTCCTCGTCAATTCCTACATGATCCAGATCACCATGCCGCTGAACTTCCTCGGCACGGTCTACCGCGAGATCCGCCAGTCGCTGATCGACATGGCGCAGATGTTCGGCCTTCTCGAACGCCCGCCCGAGGTGCAGGACAAGCCCGGCGCGCCCGACATCGTCGTGGACAAGGGCGAGGTGCGCTTCGACGGCGTGCTTTTCGGCTACGATCCCGAGCGCCGCGTGCTGGGCGGGGTGGACCTGGTGGTCAAGGGCGGCGGCACCACGGCGATCGTCGGGTCTTCGGGGTCGGGCAAGTCCACGATCGGGCGGCTGCTCTTCCGCTTCTACGATGTGGATGGCGGTGCCATCCGCATTGACGGCCAGGACGTGCGCGACGTGACGCAGCAGAGCCTGCACGCCCAGATCGGCGTCGTGCCGCAGGATACCGTGCTTTTCAACGACACGATCCTCTACAACATCGCCTATGGCCGCCCCGACGCCTCGCGCGAGGAGATCGAGGCCGCCGCCCGCGCCGCGCGGATCCACGATTTCATCCAGAGCCTGCCCCAGGGCTACGCCACCCGCGTGGGCGAGCGCGGGCTCAAGCTCTCGGGCGGCGAGAAGCAGCGCGTGGGCATCGCCCGCACGCTCCTCAAGGACCCGCCGATCCTGCTTCTCGACGAGGCGACGAGCGCTCTCGACACCGAAACGGAACGCTCGATCCAGAGCGAGTTGAAGCTCTTGGGCCGCGGCCGCACCTCCCTCGTGATCGCGCACCGCCTCTCGACCATCGCCGATGCCGACGAGATCGTCGTCCTCGAGGCCGGCCGCATCGTCGAGCGTGGCCGCCACGCGGCCCTGCTGGCGAGAGACGGGCGCTACGCCGCTCTCTGGCGACGTCAGCTCTCCGACGACAGCGTCGCCGCCTGAGCGCCTGAAAGCATCGCAGCCGAACCGACGACCCGACCATCCATGACCGGCCGCCCGCTCACTCCGCCGCGCGGAGCGGCAGGGTGCGGTTCCGCTCGTGCTCGGACGGCGATGCCGTGTCCCAGACGATCTCGACATCCGTCGCGGCCCGCGCCCGGCGTCCGAGCTCCATGTCCTCCCGGACCGAGCGCGCGGCCAGCGACGAGAGCCCCCGCATCGCGCCGTAGGTCCCCCGCGCGAGCCAGACCCTCAGCGCCAGCGCCGACGGCGTGAAGATCAGCGTCAGCACCGTCGCGATCCCCAGTCCGAACACCACCGCGGTGGCCAGCTGCGTCCACCAGAGCGCGGTGGGGCTGTCGATCGAATAGCCGCCGTTGATGAAGTCGAAGCTGATGCCCAGCATCATCGGCGCGAGGCCCGCCATCGTCGTGATCGTCGTCAGCAGGACGGGCCGGATCCGGTCCTCGGCGGTGCGGATGATCGCCTCGATCTGCGGCATGTATCGGGAATATTCCTGATAGGTGTCGATCAGCACGATGTTGTTGTTCACGACGATGCCCGCCAGCGCGACGATCCCGGTCCCGGTCATGATGATCGAGAAGGGCTGATCCATCACGATCATCCCGATGAGGCTGCCGGTCGTCGACAGCACCACGGCGAGCAGCACGAGGATCGAGCTGTAGATCGAGTTGAACTGCGCGAGCAGGATGATGAACATCAGCCCGAGCGCC